>NZ_JBEXXO010000012.1:0-249614 GCF_040630435.1 Streptomyces sp. NPDC005803
GACGCCTTCGAGGGCCTGCGCCTCATGGACGCCCTGATCGCGGTCAAGCGCGGCGTCCCCGGAGCCACCCTCCCCGAACTCAAACAGCGCCGCGTCCCCAAGCGCGACACGGCCGTGCTGGAGGTCGACGAGCCCGAGGAGGGCGTGCGCTCCGACGTCGCCGTGGACAACCCCGTCCCCACCCCGCCGTTCTGGGGGAGCCGGGTCGTCAAGGGCATCCAGCTCAAGGAGTACGCCTCCTGGCTCGACGAGGGCGCCCTCTTCAAGGGCCAGTGGGGCCTCAAGCAGGCCCGCGCCGGTGACGGACCGACGTACGAGGAGCTCGCCGAGACCGAGGGCCGCCCGCACCTGCGCGGCTGGCTCGACAAGCTGCACACCGAGAACCTCCTCGAAGCCGCCGTCGTCTACGGCTACTACCCCTGTGTGTCCAAGGGCGACGACCTGATCCTGCTCCACGAGGACGGCTCGGAGCGCACCCGCTTCACCTTCCCGCGCCAGCGTCGCGGCCGCCGTCTGTGCCTCGCGGACTTCTTCCGCCCGGAGGAGTCCGGCGAGACCGACGTCGTCGGCCTCCAGGTCGTCACGGTCGGCTCGAAGATCGGCGGCGAGACCGCCAAGCTCTTCGAAGCCAACTCCTACCGCGACTACCTGGAGCTGCACGGCCTGTCCGTCCAGCTCGCCGAGGCCCTCGCCGAGTACTGGCACGCCCGGGTCCGCACCGAGCTCGGCTTCGCGGGCGAGGACCCGGCCGACGTCGAGGACATGTTCGCGCTGAAGTACCGGGGCGCGCGCTTCTCCCTCGGCTACGGCGCGTGCCCGGACCTGGAGGACCGGGCGAAGATCGCCGACCTGCTCCAGCCCGAGCGCATCGGGGTGCACCTCTCCGAGGAGTTCCAGCTCCACCCGGAGCAGTCCACCGACGCGATCGTCATCCACCACCCCGAAGCGAAGTACTTCAACGCGCGGTAAGGCTCCGTTCGACGCGCGGTAGCCGCACGAGTCGTACACTGGTCGGTCCAGTGCAGGCCGGTCGCTCTCCCTCCGGGAAAGGCGGCCGGCCTTCTCGTCCCTTATGGAAGGTGTGCCGGATGACCAGTACGATCCCCGCGTCCCTGACCCGTACGGCCGAGGGCGCTGCCCTGCAGGCCGTCTTTCTCGACATGGACGGCACCCTGGTCGACACCGAAGGCTTCTGGTGGGACGCCGAGGTCGAGGTCTTCGCCGATCTGGGGCACCGGCTGGACGAGGCGTGGAAGGACGTGGTCGTCGGTGGCCCGATGACCCGCAGCGCCGGATACCTCATGGACGTCACCGGCGCGGACGTCTCCCTCGACGAACTGACCGTGCTGCTCAACGACCGATTCGAGAAGCGCATCTCCCGCGGCGTGCCGCTGATGCCGGGCGCGGCACGGCTGCTCGCCGAACTGGCGAGACACGAGATCCCCACCGCGCTCGTCTCCGCCTCGCACCGCCGGATCATCGACCGGGTGCTGGAGTCGGTGGGCCGCCACCACTTCGCCCTCACCGTCGCGGGCGACGAGGTCTCCCGTACGAAGCCCCACCCGGAGCCCTATCTCACCGCCGCGAAGGGCTTCGGGGCCGACCCCCGGCTCTGTGCGGTCATCGAGGACACCGCGACCGGGGTGGCCGCCGCGGAGGCCGCGGGGTGCCGGGTGGTCGCCGTGCCGTCCGTGTCGCCGATCGCGCCGGCCGCGGGCCGGGTGGTCGTGGGCTCGCTCGAAGAAGTCGATCTCGCATTCCTCAGGGGCCTCGTCACCGGAATGCAGTGACCGCATACCGAGAGTGTTTCTGTGAATGAATGGAAAAGCTCTCGCGCAAAGGCATGGGTTTTTATGTCGCACCCTCGTGCTGATCAGGTGCGGGCATGCCGCGGCCACGGGTATTCCCCGCGTTACCTTCGTCACTCGTCCGGAGGTCGCGGGGCGCTCGGGATTCGCCGAACCGCTCCGCCGCGAGTGCCCAAGTGTCCCGGTTGATGAATCCGTGTACGAATCATTCCCGGAGCCGGAACCCGGCTCGCCCCCGATATCCCGGACTCTTCGATCCCGTCCGGCGCGGAGCCCGTCCGGATGTGCCGACGGCGCCAACTAATGTCGTTTTCTCCATGACCGCATGAGGGAGAACGCCCACGATGAACCGCAAGACTCTGGTGCTGCCGGCCGCCGCCGCCCTGCTCGCGCCCGTACTCGCCGCCTGCGGCGCGTCGGGCGGCGGGAGCGAGGGCGACGGCGCCATCGTGGTCGGCACCACGGACCGGTTCGTCGCATCGAAGGACGCCCCCGCACCCCTCGACCCCGCCATCGGCTACGAGGCGGGTGTCTGGAACGTCCTGCGCCAGACGGTCCAGACCCTGATGCACATCCCGCGCAGCGGGGGCCGGCCGGAGCCCGAGGCTGCCGAGAGCTGCCTCTTCACCGACACGGCCAACGAGAGCTACCGCTGCAAGCTGCGCAGCGGCCTGACGTTCGCGGACGGCAGTCCGGTCACCGCCGACGACGTCAAGTACTCCATCGACCGCGTGCTCCGGATCAAATCCACCAACGGACCGGTTTCTCTGCTCAACAACATCGACACCGTCGAGACCAAGGGAGAGCGCGAGGTCGTATTCCACCTCCGGACTTCGGACGCGACCTTTCCGTACAAACTCGCGACGCCGCCCGCCGGAATAGTCCCGCGCGACAAATACCCGGCGGCCACCCCGCGCAGCGGATTCCAGGTGGACGGATCGGGCCCGTACACGATGAAGCCGGAAGTGAAGAACGGCCGCCTGGAGAAGGTCGTCTTCACCAGGAACCCCCGCTACAAGGGGGATCTGAAGGTGCTGAACGAGAAGGTCGAACTCGATTCCTTCGCCGACGCCACCGCCATGGGCGAGGCGCTCGACGCGAAGAAGATCGACATGATGACGCGCACCATGGAGCCGAAGCAGGCCCAGCGGCTGCTGGAGCACCCCGAGAACGGCATCAAGCTCACCGAGATGCCCGGCCTCGCCATCCGGTACCTCGGTTTCGACACCGAGGACCCCGCCGTGAAGAACAAGGCGGTCCGCCAGGCCATGGCCCAGATCATCGACCGCGGTGAGATCGCGAGCGAGGTGTACGGCACCACGGCCGAGCCGCTGTACTCGCTGATCCCGTCCAGCATCACCGGACACACGAACTCGTTCTTCAACAAGTACGGCGAACCCAGCGCCGCCAAGGCCGCCTCGATCCTGAAGCACGCCGGGATCGACACCCCGGTGAAGTTCACCATGCACTACACGAGCGACTACTACGGCGAGGCCACCGCCGACGAGTTCAAGACGCTCGAACGGCAGCTCAACGCCACCGGACTCTTCGACGTCACCGTCAAGGGCACCCCCTGGACGCAGTACCGTCCCGCCGAGCTGCGCGGCGACTACACCGTGTACGGCATGGGCTGGTTCCCCGACTTCCCGGACCCGGACAACTACACGGCTCCGTTCCTCGACGAGGACAACTTCCTGAACTCGCCCTACCGGTCGGCCGCGGCCCGCAAGACGCTCATTCCGCAGTCACGCCGCGAGGCCGACCGCAGCGCCGCCGCCAAGACCTTCAAGCAGCTCCAGGACCTCGTCGCCGAGGACGTCCCCGTCCTTCCGGTCTGGCAGGGCAAGCAGTACGTCGCCTCCCGCGAGGGCCTCACGGGTGTCGAGTGGGCCGTCACCTCGTCCGCCGACGTCCACCTCTGGGAACTCGGCACCGGCACCCGCTGATCCGCCGGCCCACCGCCCCGGACCGCCCACCCCCACGGGGTCACTGGGCGCCGGGGCGCACCAGTCCGCTCTCGTACGCGTACACCGCGGCCTGCACCCGGTCGCGCAGCCCCAGCTTCGTCAGCACATGTCCCACGTGCGTCTTGACCGTGGTCTCGCTGACGAACAGGTCGGCGGCGATCTCCGCGTTCGACAGACCGCGTGCCACCAGCTTCAGGACCTCCACCTCACGGTCCGTGAGCGTGTGCAGGGTGTCCGGCACCGGCTCCTCGCCGGACGGCAGATGGTCCGCGTACTTGTCGAGCAGCCTGCGCGTGATGCTGGGGGCGAGCATCGCCTCGCCGCCGGCCACCACCCGGATCGCCTGCACCAGCTCATTGGCCGGGGCGTCCTTCAGCAGGAAGCCACTGGCGCCGGCGCGCAGCGCCTCCACCACGTACTCGTCCAGATCGAACGTCGTCAGCACGAGCACCTTCGCCGGACCGTCCCGGCCGGGACCGGTGATCTGACGCGTCGCCTCGACACCGTCCATCCGCGGCATGCGGATGTCCATCAGCACCACATCGGGCTGCAGCGCCCGCACCTGGTCGAGCGCCTGGAGCCCGTCACCGGCCTCACCCACCACCGCGAGATCACCCTCCGCCTCCAGAATCATCCGGAAGCCGGTGCGCAGCAGCGGTTGGTCGTCGACCAGCAGGACGCGGATTGCCACGGGATCTCCTCAATGTCCTTCAAGGGCCGCAGGCAGGCCGGCCTCAGCCCGGGCCGGGGCCATTCTGCCCTGGACATCCTCCGGGGATTCCGCCGGGCGCACCGACAGCGGATAGACCGGGGGAGTCCCGCCGAATTCGGGGCAGAGCGCCTGATGGTCGCACCAGCCGCACAGCTTCGTCGGCCGCGGCCGCCACTCACCGGTCCGCGTGGCCAGCGAGATCGCTTCCCACAGCGCCAGCAGCTTGCGCTCCACCCGCTCCAGGTCCGCCACCACCGGGTCGTACGTCATCACGTCGCCGCTGCCGAGGTAGACCAGCTGGAGCCGGCGCGGGACCACGCCCTTGAGCCGCCAGATCACCAGCGCGTAGAACTTCATCTGGAACAGCGCGCCCTCCGCGTACTCCGGACGCGGCGCCTTCCCCGTCTTGTAGTCCACGATCCGGACCTCGCCCGTCGGCGCGACGTCGATCCGGTCGATCACCCCGCGCAGCCGCAGCCCCGACTCCAGCTCGGTCTCGACGAACATCTCCCGCTCGGCAGGCTCCAGGCGCGTCGGGTCCTCCAGCGAGAACCAGCGCTCCACCAGCCGCTCCGCCTCCGACAGCCACCGCGCCAGCCGCTCGCCCTGCGGATCCTCGGCGAACAGCTCCGACAGCTCAGGCTTCGACTCCAGCAGCCGGTCCCACTGGGCCGGAATCAGCGACGTGGCCCGGCCCGGCGTGCGCTCCGGCGCGGGATTGTCGAACAGGCGCTCCAGCACCGCATGCACCAGCGTCCCCCGGGTAGCCGCCTCACTGGGCTTCTGCGGCAGCTTGTCGATGACCCGGAAGCGGTACAGCAGGGGGCACTGCATGAAATCGCTCGCCCGCGACGGCGAAAGGGACGAGGGCGGCTGAGGCGGCCGCGGTACGGAGGTCATGACGAAGACCCTACGACCCGCCACTGACACCGATCGGCATACCATCGACCACAGACCCTCGAACACTGCATGATCGTGCCGAAACCGGCACCGACCGAAGGGACCTCGTGGACGAGAGCGGCGACAGCGGGCGGCCGCGGCCCGGCGCAGGGGGTACCGGACCCGGCGACGGCCCCGGCAAGGGCGCACCGGGACGGAGGGAAGAGCCGGGCGGCGGCATCCTCATGGGCCGCCCCTTCGGAGTCCCGGTCTACGTGGCGCCCAGCTGGTTCGTCGTGGCGGCCCTGATCACCTGGGTCTTCGGCGGCCAGCTCGACCGTGTCCTGCCCGACCTCGGCGCGGCGCGCTACCTCGTCGCCCTCTTCTTCGCGATCGCGTTCTACGCCTCCGTGCTCGTCCACGAACTCGCGCACACGGTCGTCGCGCTGCGCTACAAGCTCCCCGTCCGCCGCATCCAGCTCCAGTTCTTCGGCGGCGTCTCCGAGATCGAGAAGGAGTCCGAGACCCCCGGCCGCGAATTCGTCCTCGCCTTCGTCGGCCCGCTGCTCTCCCTCGTCCTCGCCGGCGTCTTCTACGTGCCGATGCGGTTCGTCGAAGCCGGCACCGTGCCCGGCGTGCTGCTCGGCGGCCTGATGATCTCCAACCTCATCGTCGCCGCGTTCAACCTCCTGCCCGGCCTCCCGCTCGACGGCGGCCGGATGCTCCGCGCCGTCGTGTGGAAGATCACCGGCCGCCCGATGAGCGGCACCGTCGCCGCCGCCTGGGTCGGCCGCGCCCTCGCCGTCATCACGCTCATCGGCCTGCCGCTGCTCACCCACACCGAGGTCCTCGGGAGCGGCAACCGCGAGATCAGCGGCATGGACACCGTCACCGACGCCCTGCTCGCCGCGATCCTCGCCGCCATCATCTGGACCGGCGCGGGCAACAGCCTGCGCATGGCCCGGCTCCGCGAACACCTCCCCGAACTGCGCGCCCGCGCCCTCACCCGCCGCGCCGTCCCGGTCGAGGGCGCCACCCCGCTCTCCGAGGCCCTGCGCCGCGCCAACGAGGCAGGCGCCCGCGCCCTCGTCGTCGTCGATGCCACCGGCGAACCCCAGGCCCTCGTCCGGGAGGCCGCGATCGTCGGCGTTCCCGAGCACCGCCGCCCCTGGGTCGCCGTCAGCGGCCTCGCCCAGGACCTCACCGACGGCATGAAGGTCTCCGCCGAACTCGCCGGCGAAGCCCTCCTGGACCGGCTCAAGGCCAGCCCCGCCACCGAGTACCTCGTCGTCGAGGACACCGGCGAGATCTACGGAGTGCTGTCCACCGCCGACGTGGAGCGGGCGTTCGTCGCCGCCATGGCACGCCCCGGCGCCTGACCCGCGCACCCCCGCGGGCAGGCGGTCGGCGTCCGCTGAAACACCGGTACGCTGGTCACATGTCTGAACCGACCGGTGCCGCCCGCCGACGTGGGCCCTTCAAGGTCGGGGACCAGGTCCAGCTCACCGATCCCAAGGGACGCCACTACACCTTCACGCTCGAAGCCGGAAAGAGTTTCCACACCCACAAGGGTTCTTTCCAGCACGACGAGCTGATCGGTGCTCCCGAGGGCAGCGTTGTCCGTACCACGGGAAACGTCGTCTACCTGGCGCTGCGCCCCCTGCTCCCCGACTACGTCCTGTCCATGCCCCGCGGCGCCGCCGTGGTCTACCCCAAGGACGCGGGGCAGATCCTGGCCTTCGGCGACATCTTCCCCGGCGCGCGCGTCGTGGAAGCGGGTGTCGGATCCGGCGCGCTCTCCACCTTCCTGCTCCGTGCCATCGGCGAGCAGGGCATGCTGCACTCGTACGAGCGCCGCGAGGACTTCGCCGAGATCGCCCAGCAGAACGTCGAGCGCTACTTCGGCGCCCCGCACCCCGCCTGGCAGCTCACCGTCGGCGACCTCCAGGACAACCTCACGGACACCGACGTGGACCGCGTCGTCCTGGACATGCTCGCCCCCTGGGAGTGCCTGGACGTCGTCTCCAAGGCGCTCGTGCCGGGCGGCATCCTCTGCGCGTACGTCGCGACCACCACCCAGCTCTCCCGGACCGTCGAGTCCATCCGTGAGATCGGCTGCTTCGCCGAACCGCAGCCCTGGGAGTCGATGATCCGCAACTGGCACGTCGAGGGTCTCGCCGTCCGCCCGGACCACCGCATGATCGGGCACACCGGATTCCTCGTCACCGCTCGCCGGCTCGCCGACGGCGTCCAGGCCCCGCCGCGCCGCCGCCGCCCCTCCAAGGGCGCCTACGGCGAGGACTACGACGGCCCGGGCAGCCGGAGCGGCTCCGCCCGCGACTGAACCAGGGGCGCCGCCGCCCCAGGCGCGCACCCCCGCAGGCCGGCGCCACCGCCGAGCTCCCGGACCGACCCGGGCACTCGGCGGTGGCGCCTTTCCGTTGTCCACGAGCGGACGGTGCCGGGGCACGGGATCCGTGGCGACCCCACCGTTCCACTGCCGTGTGAGGTGTGGCACGATGCTGGCCACCCCCATCCCGCCGCCGACGTCCCGCCGACGGCACCGCCTGACCGGCGTCCCGCACCACAGGAACCACAGGAGACATCCCGCGTGCAGACCTCCGCGCTCCCGGACCTCGCGCACACCGACACCAAGGCCATGCACTGGCTCGCCACCGCCGCGGCCATGGCCGCCGTCGTCGCGGCAGCCGGTCTGCTCCAGCCCGACGCGAGCGCCTCGGCCTCCACCCCGCACCGCGCGACGGCACAGCGGGGCGCGTCCCCCGTCACCGCGCCCGACCCGGCCCGTGCGGACTTCCCCCTGGACTGCCGCGGGGCGGGCCGCACCGTGGCCAAGCAGGCCCCCGGCGACCTCGACGGCGACGGCCGCCCGGAAACCGTCGCGGTGGTCCACTGCGCGGCCGGATCCGGTACCCCGCCCAGCGGCGTCTACGTCCTCACCCAGCAGAGCGGGGCCGCACCACGGATCGTCGCGACCCTGGTCGACCCCGTCCAGAAGATGAGCGTCGGCGAATTCGCGGTGCGGGACGGCGTCGTCTCCGCCACGCTCCTCGGCTACTCCTCGCCCGCGGTCCCCTCCTGCTGCCCCGACGAGCAGGAGAAGGTCACCTGGCAGTGGCAGAACGGCGCCTTCGTGCGCAGCAGCCAGTCACAGGACCCGGCCGGCGCCGGCGTCTGACCGTCACCCCGCGGATCCGCCGTCCCGCCCGGGAAAGTGCTCAGGCGGCCTCGGGGCCGAAGACCTCGACCCTGTCCGAAACGCGCCGTACGTGAATGCAGTCGCCCGGGCACTCCTTGGCCGAGTCGACCACGTCCTGCAGGAGCGGCAGCGGGACGGGCGTGGTCGCGCCCTTGTCCTGGAGCAGCTCGTCCTGATCGCTCTTCACATACGCCAGACCGTCGATGTCCAGCTCGAACACCTCCGGCGCGTACTGCACGCAGATGCCGTCCCCCGTGCAGAGGTCCTGGTCGATCCAGACCTCCAGGTCCTGTGTCTCGCCACCGGTGGGAGCGTCCTGCTGCACGGTCATTTCTCCTGCCGTTCCCTGCGTATCGAACCAAAAAAAGCCAGCCCTGACGGGTGTTGAACAGTTCGACGATACAACCGGCCGCTTTCCGATGTTGAAGGGTGGGTATTCCCCTGACACGAGGGAGAGCGCAAGGGTGAAGATCGGACACACCCCAGAGTCTTTGTGATCTAGGGGTTTCAATCATCACCCACCCAGGTAGGGTCAGGAAGCGTCCAGCTCCCCTTGGAGGAGGTGAGGACCGTGGCAGCCCACGACGACGACATCAACCGCGGCATCCGGCCCGGGCGGGGGTCCGATGACCCCGCCGGCCAGGTCGCCTATCTCGAGCAGGAAATCGCCGTCCTGCGACGTAAGCTCGCCGACTCTCCGCGTCATACGAGGATTCTCGAAGAGCGGATCGTCGAGTTGCAGACCAACCTCGCAGGCGTGTCCGCACAGAACGAGCGGCTCGCCGGCACACTCCGCGAGGCCCGGGACCAGATCGTGGCCCTCAAGGAAGAGGTCGACCGGCTCGCGCAGCCGCCGGCCGGCTTCGGTGTGTTCCTGCAGGCGAACGAGGACGGCACCAGCGACATCTTCACCGGGGGCCGCAAGCTCCGGGTGAACGTGAGTCCCAGCGTTGAGCTCGAAGACCTCCGGCGCGGCCAGGAAGTCATGCTCAACGAAGCGCTCAACGTGGTCGACGCCATGGAATTCGAGCGGGCCGGGGACATCGTCACCCTCAAGGAGATCCTTGAGGACGGCGAACGAGCCCTGGTCATCGGGCACACCGACGAGGAACGGGTGGTGCGGCTCGCCGAGCCGCTGCTGGACATCACCATCCGCCCCGGCGACGCCCTGCTGCTCGAACCCAGGTCCGGCTACGTCTACGAAGTCGTCCCCAAGAGCGAGGTCGAAGAGCTCGTCCTCGAAGAAGTCCCGGACATCGATTACGACAAGATCGGTGGACTGGGCGACCAGATCGAGCTGATCCGGGACGCGGTCGAGCTCCCCTATCTCCACCCGGACCTCTTCAAGGAGCACGAGCTCCGGCCGCCGAAGGGCATCCTGCTCTACGGTCCGCCCGGCTGCGGCAAGACGCTCATCGCCAAGGCCGTGGCCAACTCCCTTGCCAAGAAGGTCGCCGAAGTCACCGGCCAGCCCGCCGGGAAGAGCTACTTCCTCAACATCAAGGGTCCGGAGCTCCTCAACAAGTACGTCGGCGAGACCGAGCGCCACATCCGCCTGGTCTTCCAGCGTGCCCGTGAGAAGGCGAGTGAGGGCACCCCCGTCATCGTCTTCTTCGACGAGATGGAGTCGCTCTTCCGGACCCGGGGATCCGGCGTCAGCTCGGACGTGGAGAACACCATCGTCCCCCAGCTGCTCGCCGAGATCGACGGCGTCGAGGGCCTGGAGAACGTCATCGTCATCGGCGCCTCCAACCGCGAGGACATGATCGACCCCGCGATCCTGCGGCCCGGCCGCCTCGATGTGAAGATCAAGATCGAGCGTCCCGACGCGGAGGCCGCGAAGGACATCTTCGCGAAGTACCTCACGCCCTCGCTGCCGCTGCACGCGGACGATCTGGCCGAGCACACCGGCTCCAAGGAGGCCGCGGCCCACGCGATGATCCAGTCGGTCGTCGAGCGGATGTACACCGAGTCCGAGGAGAACCGCTTCCTCGAGGTCACGTACGCCAACGGCGACAAGGAAGTCCTCTACTTCAAGGACTTCAACTCCGGCGCGATGATCCAGAACATCGTCGACCGGGCCAAGAAGATGGCCATCAAGGCATTCCTCGAGCAGGGCCAGAAGGGCCTGCGCGTCTCCCACCTCCTCCAGGCCTGCGTGGACGAGTTCAAGGAGAACGAGGACCTGCCGAACACCACCAACCCGGACGACTGGGCCAGGATCTCCGGCAAGAAGGGGGAGCGGATCGTCTTCATCCGCACCCTCGTCACCGGAAAACAGGGCGCGGACACCGGTCGCTCCATCGACACGGTGGCCAACACCGGGCAGTACCTCTAGAACGCGGACCGGCTGCGGATGCCCGGCCGGGCATCCGCAGCCGGTTGCTTTCCGGACAGCTCCCACGACACCCCAGTAATGACGTAATTGATCTCCCCACCGGCGCAGAGGCGCTCTAGGCTCTGGCGTACCGCCCGGTCGCGCAGTGCGGGGACGGGCGAACCGCGCACGCACCGGAAAAGCAGCGGTACTTGAGCGCCGCCCCCGGAAGGGAGCGACGCCGGGCAAGGAGGGCCGCATGACCGTACGGCGAGTAATGGGCATCGAGACCGAGTACGGGATCTCCGTGCCCGGCCACCCCAACGCCAATGCCATGCTCACCTCGTCCCAGATCGTCAACGCCTACGCGGCGGCGATGCACCGGGCGCGCCGCGCCCGCTGGGACTTCGAGGAGGAGAACCCGCTGCGCGACGCGCGAGGCTTCGACCTCGCCCGTGAGACCGCCGACTCCAGCCAGCTCACCGACGAGGACATCGGCCTGGCCAATGTCATCCTCACCAACGGGGCACGGCTCTACGTCGACCACGCGCACCCCGAGTACAGCTCGCCGGAGATCACCAATCCCAGGGACGCGGTCCTGTGGGACAAGGCCGGCGAGCGCATCATGGCCGAGGCCGCCGAGCGCGCGGCCCAGCTGCCGGGCGCCCAGCCGATCCACCTCTACAAGAACAACACCGACAACAAGGGCGCCTCGTACGGCACGCACGAGAACTACCTGATGAAACGGGAGACCCCGTTCTCCGACATCGTGCGCCACCTGACGCCGTTCTTCGTCTCGCGCCAGGTCGTCACCGGTGCGGGACGGGTCGGAATCGGCCAGGACGGGCACGAGCACGGGTTCCAGATCAGCCAGCGCGCCGACTACTTCGAGGTCGAGGTCGGTCTGGAGACCACTCTCAAGCGCCCGATCATCAACACGCGGGACGAGCCCCACTCCGACGCCGAGAAGTACCGCCGCCTCCACGTGATCATCGGGGACGCGAACCTCTCGGAGATCTCCACCTACCTCAAGCTCGGCACCACCTCGCTGGTCCTCTCCATGATCGAGGACGGCTTCATCAATGTCGACCTGGCCGTCGACCAGCCGGTGCGCACCCTGCACCAGGTCTCCCACGACCCGGACCTCCGGCAGCTGATCACTCTGCGCAGCGGCCGGACACTCACCGCGGTCCAGCTTCAGATGGAGTACTTCGAGCTGGGCCGCAAGTACGTCGAGGAGCGGTACGGGGCGGACGCCGACGAGCAGACCAAGGACATCCTGATCCGGTGGGAGGACACGCTCAACCGGCTGGAGAACGATCCGATGAGCCTGTCCCGTGAGCTGGACTGGATCGCCAAGCGGGAGCTGCTGGAGGGCTACCGCCGCCGCGACGGCCTGGACTGGGACGCCGCCCGCCTGCACCTGGTGGACCTGCAGTACGCCGACGTACGGCCCGAGAAGGGCCTCTACAACCGTCTGGTGGCCCGGGGCAGGATGAAGCGCCTGCTGGACGAGAACGAGGTCGAGAAGGCCCGTACGGGGCCTCCCGAGGACACCAGGGCGTATTTCCGCGGTCGCTGTCTGGAGCAGTACGCCGACGACGTCGCCGCGGCCTCCTGGGACTCGGTCATCTTCGACCTGCCGGGCCGTGACTCCCTGCAGCGGGTCCCCACCATGGAACCGCTGCGGGGCACCCGCGAGCACGTCAAGGCTCTCCTGGACCGCTGCCGTACGGCGGAGGAGCTGGTCCGGGTGCTTACGGGCGGCTGAAAGGGCCGCCGGCTGGGAATCATTCCGATGACCTCCGGACGTTGAGACAAGTACCGGGCCAATGTCGGACCCCGTAGGTAGGGTCTGATCAAGTGCTTCGAACCGAGCGGGGTGAGCTATATGGCGACCAAGGACACCGGCGGCGGACAGCAGAAGGCGACGCGCTCCACCGAGGAGGTCGAGGAGCAGGCGCAGGAGGCGCAGGGCTCCGAGGACCTCAAGGAGCGGCAGGAGAAGCTGAGCGACGACGTCGACGACGTCCTGGACGAGATCGACGACGTCCTCGAGTCCAATGCCGAGGATTTTGTTCGAAGTTTCGTACAAAAGGGCGGACAGTAGGGGCGATGCCCGAATCGCGTGAAGAGAAGTGGTGCTCTGGATGTGAGAGAGAGAGTTACCACTGCCTTCTTTCGCGTCGGACAGGAACCGACGCGACGGCGTTCAGCCGCGGTGTCGGGAGTGCGTGGCTGCTTACAGCGCCGCGCATTACCGGCGCCGCCGGGCAGCTGAAGGCAAGCCGGTGAGGGAGCGCGTGCACGTTCCGCAGGGCCACAAGGAGTGTCGTACGTGTGGCGAAGTCAAGCCCCACAGCGAGTGGCACCGCAACGCGACTGCCCCTGCCGGCTTGGCGACGCGCTGCAAGGCGTGCAAGTCGGTTCAGGGGCCGCGCGGGTCACCTCGAGCGGCAGTACGGGATGACCGAGGCGCAGCGCGACGACATGATCTCGTCGCGGTCGGGCGTCTGCACGATCCGCCTGGCTGCTCCCGCCGTCCATGTGGATCACTGCCACGATACGGGTAGGGTCCGAGGCATATTGTGCTTCAACTGCAATTCGGCCGTAGGCACGTTGGGAGATGATCCTGACACCTTGCGCAGGGCCATCGCTTACCTGGAGGGAAACGCGTGGAAGCCAACACTCGTAGCACCGGGCGTCTACCAGCTGCCTTCCTGACGCCGGGATCGTCCTCCTTCATGGACTTCCTGTCCGACCAGTCGCCCGGGATGCTCCCGGGCAACCGGCAGCTGCCGCCCTTGAAGGGGGCCGTCGAGGCGCCGCACGGCACCACGATCGTCGCCGCGTCCTTCCCCGGCGGCGTGGTCCTGGCCGGTGACCGGCGGGCGACCATGGGCAACATGATCGCGCAGCGCGACATCGAGAAGGTCTTCCCGGCCGACGAGTACTCGGCGGTGGGCATCGCCGGCACGGCGGGCCTGGCCGTGGAGATGGTCAAGCTCTTCCAGCTGGAGCTGGAACACTTCGAGAAGGTCGAGGGGGCCCAGCTCTCCCTGGAGGGCAAGGCGAACCGGCTCTCCACGATGATCCGGAGCAATCTGGCGATGGCCATGCAGGGCCTCGCCGTGGTGCCGCTCTTCGCCGGTTACGACGTCGACCGTGAGCGGGGCCGGATCTTCAGTTACGACGTCACCGGCGGCCGTTCCGAGGAGCACGGGTACGCGTCCACCGGTTCCGGTTCGATCTTCGCCCGTGGCTCGATGAAGAAGCTCTACCGCGAGGACCTGACGGAGGAGCAGACGCTCACGCTCGTCGTGCAGGCGCTGTACGACGCCGCGGACGACGATTCGGCGACCGGCGGACCGGACGTGGCCCGTCGCATCTATCCGATCGTCACCGTCATCACCGACGAGGGCTTCCGGAAGCTGTCCGAGACGGAATCCTCCGAGATCGCGCGCTCGATCCTGGAACGCCGGCTGGAACAGCCCGACGGCCCGCGCGCCGCGCTGCTCTGACGGCCCGTACCGAGGCTTCTTCGATGCTCCTGCCACTGACAGAAAGGGACGGATAGCCGGTGTCGACGCCGTTCTATGTCTCACCTCAGCAGGCCATGGCCGACCGGGCGGAATACGCCCGGAAGGGCATCGCCCGTGGTCGCAGCCTGGTTGTGCTGCAGTACGCCGACGGCATTGTGTTCGTCGGCGAGAACCCGTCCCGTGCGCTGCACAAGTTCAGCGAGATCTATGACCGGATCGGCTTCGCCGCCGCCGGCAAGTACAACGAGTACGAGAATCTCCGCATCGGCGGAGTGCGCTACGCCGATCTGCGCGGATACACCTATGACCGCGACGACGTGACGGCGCGTGGACTGGCCAACGTCTACGCACAGACGCTCGGCACCATCTTCTCCAGCGCGGCGGAGAAGCCGTACGAGGTCGAACTGGTGGTCGCCGAGGTCGGGGCCGGCCCCGAGGGCGACCAGATCTACCGGCTGCCGCACGACGGTTCGATCGTGGACGAGCACGGCTCGGTCGCGGTCGGCGGCAACGCGGAACAGATCAGCACCTTCCTGGACCAGCGCCACCGTGACGGGATGTCCCTCGCCGAGGCGCTGAAGCTGGCGGTGCAGGCGCTGTCCCGCGATCCCAACGGCAGCGAGCGGGAGATCCCCGCGGAGCGGCTGGAGGTCGCGGTCCTGGACCGTACGAGGCCGCAGCAGCGCAAGTTCAAGCGGATCGTCGGCCGGCAGCTGGCCCGGCTCCTGGAGGCCGACGGCGCCGGTTCGACGCCGACGGACGCTCCTTCGGACGTGGAGGACGGCGAGGACACGACCGCGACGACGGCGACCGGCAAGCCGGCCGGGAAGAAGGCCGTGACCGACTCCGATTCCACCGACTCCACCGATTCCGGTGGGGACGTGGAGTAGCCGCTCCCGCCGCGTACTGGCCCCGGCCCCGGCCCGCCCTCCGGCGGGCCGGGGCTCCGTCATGTCTGCCGGTCCGCGGGCGGGGGAGCGGACGACCCACGGCTGATCAGGTGCACCGGCAGGCTGCCGGTCTCGGCCGCGCGGCCTTCGAGCACGGCCAGCAGGGCGTGCATGCCGCGCTCCCCGACCTGTTCGGCGGGCAGCCGTACGGTGGTGAGCTCCGGCTCGACCGCCGTGGCCAGGGCCAGGTCGTCGAAGCCGGTCACGGAGAGGTCGTCCGGTACGCGCAGCCCGAGCCGGCGGGCGGCCTTGCACGCGCCCGCGGCCAGGATGTCGTCGTCGCAGACGATGGCGGTGGGGCGGGGTCCGGGGAGGGCCAGGGCCCGTTCCGCCGCCTCGCGGCCGGCCCGTACGTCCAGTGCGGCCGGCACGGTGCGGACCTCGGTGCCCGGGGCGTCGCGCAGGGCCTCGTGGAGGGCGCGGGCGCGGACCGCGAAGGTCCAGGAGTCGACGGCCGAGGCGAGGTGGACGAAGCGGCGGTGGCCGAGGGACAGCAGGTGACGCGTCACCTGCCGCATCCCGTCGGCGATGTCGAGGTTGACCCGGGCGGCCGGTCCCGGCGCCGCGGGGTCGCTGTCGAGCATGACCAGGGGGAGTCCGGCGCCGCGCAGGGCGCCGAGGGCGTCGGCGGCCATGGAGGAGGCGATCACCCCGTCCAGGGCGGCGCGTGCCGAGGCGAAGGGGTCCCGGGCCGGGCCCGTGCCGTCGGGCGAGGGGTAGAGGACCACGCCGAAGCCGTGCTCGGCCGCCACCGCGGCGGCGCCGGTGTAGACCCGGGCGAAGAACTCGTTGGTCAGGGCGGGGACGACGAGCAGGGCGGTCCTGGTCCGGCCGAGACGCAGATTGCGGGCGGCGAGATTGGGCCGGTAGCCGAGATCGCGGGCCGCCTCGCGCACCCGGCCGGCCGTGGCCTCGGAGACCCGGCCACGCCATTTGTCGCCGAGGACCAGGGAGACGGTGGCCTGGGAGACGCCCACGGCCCGCGCGACGTCGCGGCTGGTGGGCCGGGGCGGACCGGGTGGAGCGGGGCTGGTCACGCGGGCCTCCGGCCGTTCGGGGCAGGCGCAACGAGGTGGACCTGCGGACTGGGCTCATGGTACGTATGAACCTGGAAGTTATACGTAAAACTTCGAGTGGCCGGACGGGCGCTCCGAGGAGAGGGTCGGTACATGGCCGCGGGATATCTGGACATCCTCCGGGCGCGGCATGCCGCCCGGCTGCTGACGGGCACGCTGGTGGGCCGGCTGCCGAACGGCACCGCCCCCATCGCGATCGTGCTGTTCACCCGTGCGGAGGGAGGCAGCTACGCCCTCGCGGGCGCGCTCGCCGCGGTGTACGGGCTCGGCACGGCGGTCGGACAGCCGCTCCTGGGCCGCGCCGTGGACCTGTACGGCCAGCCGCGCGTCCAGCTGCCCGCCGCCGTCCTGTCGGCCCTCGGCATGGTCGTGCTCGCCGTGGCGGGGCTCGGAGCGCTGCCGCTCGCCTACGCGGCGGTGGCCGTCGCCGGAGTGTTCACGCCGCCCCTGGAGGGCGGCCTGCGAGCGCTGTGGCCGAGCGTGCTCGGCAGCGAGGAACGGGTGCACCGGGCGTACGCCATGGACGCGGTCGCCCAGGAAGTCATGTTCACGGTCGGGCCGCTGCTGGTGACCGTGCTGGTCTCCCTCTGGTCACCGGCCGCCGCGCTGCTCGTCATCAACGCGATAGGCGTCCTGGGGGCGCTCTCCGTCGTCCTGTCCGAGCCCTCCAGGACCTGGCGCTCCGCCCCGCGCGAGGCGCACTGGCTGGGTGCGCTGCGCTCGCCCGGGCTGCTGGCGCTCCTCGGCTCCTTCTTCTTCGTCGGACTGGCCCTGGGATCCATCACGGTGGCGGGCGTGGCGTACGCCGACGACCACGGCCGGGAGTCCGTCTACGGCTGGCTGATGGCCGCTCTGGGGCTGGGCGCGCTCATCGGGGGCGTGGTGTACGGGGCCCGGCAGTGGTCGGGGGCGCCCGAGCGCAGGCTCCGGGTGATCGTGGCGCTGCTGGCGCTGGGCTATCTGCCACTGATACTGACGCCGGGTGTGGTCGCGATGACCGTACTGGCCGCCGTCGCCGGGGTGTTCCTGGCGCCGGCCATCGCCTGCTCGTTCATCGTCGTCGACCGGCACGCCCCGCGGGGCACCGTGACGGAGGCGTTCTCCTGGCTCGTGACCACGTTCGGCGTGGGCGCGGCGGCGGGCACGGCCGTGGCGGGTCCCGCCGTGGAACTGGGCGGGACGGCGTGGAGCTTCGCCGTCGCCGGGGCCGGTGGAGTGGCCGCGCTGTCCGTTCTGCTGGCCACCGGAAAGGTCCTCGCAGCTCCCGGGCGTAGTGCCGTCGCGGTGCGAGCATCGGAAAATGATCGAAACGGTGCCGTCGAACCCGGTTTCAGCTCGGGCCATCAGGCGTAATGTTCAGTCATGGACCGCCGCATTTTCGGGCTGGAGAACGAGTACGGCGTCACGTGCACGTTCAGGGGACAGCGCCGACTGTCTCCTGATGAAGTGGCGCGCTACCTCTTCCGCCGTGTTGTGTCATGGGGCCGCAGCAGCAATGTCTTTCTGCGGAACGGCGCCCGCCTCTACCTCGACGTGGGATCGCATCCGGAATATGCAACCCCCGAATGCGACAACCTGACCGAGCTGGTCACCCACGACAAGGCCGGCGAACGCATTCTCGAAGGCCTGCTCGTCGACGCCGAACGCCGTCTGCACGAGGAGGGAATCGCAGGCGACGTCTATCTCTTCAAGAACAACACCGACTCGGCGGGAAACTCCTACGGATGCCATGAGAACTACCTCGTGGCCCGGCACGGAGAATTCTCCCGGCTCGCGGACATCCTCATTCCCTTCCTCGTCACGAGGCAGCTGATCTGCGGCGCCGGCAAGGTGCTGCAGACCCCGCGGGGCGCCGTCTACTGCGTCAGCCAGCGTGCCGAGCACATCTGGGAGGGCGTCAGCTCCGCGACGACGCGTTCCCGTCCGATCATCAACACCCGCGACGAACCGCACGCGGACGCGGAGCGCTACCGCCGCCTCCACGTCATCGTCGGTGACTCCAACATGTCCGAGACGACCATGCTCCTCAAGGTCGGCGCCACCGACCTGGTGCTCCGCATGATCGAGGCGGGCACGGTGATGCGGGACCTGACGCTGGAGAACCCGATCCGGGCGATCCGCGAGGTCAGCCACGACACCACGGGGCAGCGCAAGGTCCGTCTCGCCAGCGGCCGCGAGGCGTCCGCCATAGAGGTGCAGCGCGAGTACTACGAGAAGGCCGTGGACTTCGTGGACCGCCGCGGCATCCGCACGGGCAACGTCGAGAAGGTCCTCGAACTCTGGGGCCGTACGCTCGACGCGATCGAGGCCGAGGACCTCGACCGGATCGGCACCGAGATCGACTGGGTCATGAAGTACAAGCTCATCGAGCGGTACCGGGCCAAGCACAACATGACCATGTCGAATCCGCGGGTCGCGCAGATAGACCTCGCCTACCACGACATCCACCGCCGCCGAGGCCTGTACTACCTGCTGGAACGCAAGGGCCAGGCCGCCCGCATCTGCAACGACCTGAAGATCTTCGAGGGCAAGTCGGTGCCCCCGCAGACGACCCGGGCGCGACTGCGGGGCGACTTCATCCGGCGGGCCCAGGAGCAGCGGCGGGACTTCACCGTCGACTGGGTCCATCTCAAGCTCAACGACCAGGCGCAGCGCACGGTGTTGTGCAAGGACCCGTTCCGGTCCGTCGACGACCGTGTGGAGAAACTGATCGCGGGTATGTGAGCCGGCGCAGGACGCGCCTCGGCCCCCGTGCCACTCGGGCCCCGTACGTTCCTCGTACGGGGCCCTGCGCACGCCCTAGAGTGTCGGGGACCCCCTGGGCTGTGTCCCAACAAACGTGTCGTCTGAGATCTGAGGAACCAGTGCGCCGAATTGCCGGCCTTCTCGTCGTCCCCCTGCTGCTGCTGTCAGCGGCCTGCGGCAGCGACGACAAGGGCTCCGACTCCGCTTCCGCCTCCGCGTCCGCCCCCACGAAGGGCGGATTCCCCGCCATCACCGCGGGCGCGAAGTTCGGTGAGAAGCCCACCCTGGCCAAGGGCACGGGAACCCCGCCCAAAGAGCTGAAGACCAAGGTCATCAGTGAGGGGGACGGCGCGACGCTGAAGAACGGCGACGCGATCCAGGTCAACTACCTCGGACAGGCCTGGGACTCCGACAAGCCCTTCGACAACAGCTTCGACCGCAAGCAGCCGTTCGACCTCACGCTCGGCGCCGGCATGGTCATCCAGGGCTGGGACAAGGGCCTGGTGGGCCAGAAGGTCGGCAGCCGGGTCGAACTCGTCATCCCGCCGGACCTCGGATACGGCGCGCAGGGCCAGGGCGACATCAAGCCGAACGCCACCCTCGTCTTCGTCGTCGACGTCCTGAAGGCGAAGCAGATCCCGGCGTCCGCCAAGGGCACCCCGGTCGCCCAGGACGACGTCGACCTGCCGAAGGTGGGCACGAACACCGACGGCAAGGCGCCGACCCTCACGATCCCCAGCAAGGCCGCCCCGCCCAAGAAGCTGGTCTCCAACTACGTCCTGGAGTCCAAGGGCGAGGTCGTCAAGGAGACCGACACGGTCATCGTGAACTACGTGGCCAAGCTGTGGAAGGACGGCAAGGAGTTCGACAACACCTACACCACGGGCAAGACCGCCTCCTTCCCGCTGGCCCAGGTCACCCTCAAGGGGCTCAAGAACGGCCTGATCGGCAAGAAGATCGGCAGCCGTGTGCTGCTCGTCGTGCCGCCGGACCAGGGCCTCGGCGACAAGGCACAGCAGTCCGTCCCCGCGAACTCGACGCTCGTCTTCGCCGTGGACATCCTGGCAAAGATGTAAGACTGTCCCGGTTGCCCAGTTCATCATTTAGAGGAGCAAGTCAGTGAGCATCGAGAAGCCCGAGATCGACTTCCCGGGTGGCGAGCCGCCGGCCGACCTGGAGATCAAGGAGATCTGGGAGGGTGACGGCGCCGTGGCCCAGGCCGGCCAGACCGTCTCCGTCCACTACGTGGGAGTGGCCTTCTCCACCGGCGAGGAGTTCGACGCCTCCTGGAACCGCGGTACGCCGCTCCAGTTCCAGCTCGGTGCCGGTCAGGTCATCAAGGGCTGGGACCAGGGCGTGCAGGGCATGAAGGTCGGCGGCCGTCGCCAGCTGACCATTCCCGCGCACCTCGCGTACGGTGACCGCGGCGCCGGCGGCGGCGCGATCGCCCCGGGCGAGACGCTGATCTTCGTCTGCGACCTGGTCGCCGTCTGATCCCGCGCCCATGCGCTGCCAGGGCCCGTGCCGCAAGGCGCGGGCCCTCGCTTTTGTCCGGACACCCCGGAGCGGTACGGTCGACGGTCGAAGAGCAAAACAGAAAGGGCGTCGATGGCGATTGCCAAGGCCGAGCGGCTGATGAACCTGGCACTGTGTCTGCTGGGGACCCGGCGCCCGCTCAGCAAGCGCGAACTGCGCGGATCCATCGAGGCCTACCTCGAAGCGGGTTCCGACGACGCCTTCAACCGGATGTTTGAGCGCGACAAGGACGATCTGCGCGAGCTCGGTCTGGTCATCGAGACCGTGGAGAACCTGGACGGCGACACCGGCTACCTCGCCCGCCGCGACAGCAACCGGCTGCCCCCCATCACGCTGGACGCCGAGGAGGCCGCCGCGCTCGGGCTGGCCGCCAAGGTCTGGCAGCAGGCCCGGCTGGCCGGCGCCGCCAGCGGAGCCCTGCAGAAGCTGCGGGCCGCGGGCATGCCGGAGACCGAGGACGCCTACGAGGTGCACAGCGCCCTCGAACCCCGTATCCCCGTTCACGAGGCGGCGTTCGAGCCGCTGATGCTGGCCTGCCGCGACCGCCGGCCGGTGACCTTCGACTACCGCAAGGCCAATGCGGCGCGCCCCGAGCAGCGCCAGGTCGAACCATGGACGCTGGAGTGCTGGCGCGGCCACTGGTACCTGGCCGGCTGGGACCGGGAGCGGGGTGCGGAGCGGGTGTTCCGGCTGTCCCGGATCGCCGGCAAGGTGCGCTCCCGGGCCGGCGCCTTCACCGCCGAGGTGCCCGACGTGGTCACCGTCCGTGAGACCGTCGAGAGCTGGGCGGGGGAGACGGCGACGCGCACCGCGCTGATCAGGCTGCGCGCCGATTCCGGCTACCCGCTGCGCGCCCGGGCGATATCGGTCCGGGAACTCGGGGACGGCTGGGAGGAGTTGGAGATCCCGTACGGACACGGCCTGGACGCCTGGCTCGTCGAGTTCGGCCCGGACGTCGTCGTACAGGAACCCGCGGATCTGCGGGCCGACGTGGTGGACCGGCTGCGCGCCGTGGCCAAGGACTGAGGAGGCCCTTTTCATGGCCACGAACGCCATCGACCAGACGCGCCGGATGCTCTCCCTGGTGACGTATCTGCGCGAGCGCCCCGGCGCCCATGTCCAGGACGTCGCCCGGGCCTTCGGGATCACCGAGGACGAACTGATCTCCGACCTCGACGTGCTGCCCATGTGCGGGACGAGCTTCCGCGGCGGCGATCTGCTGGACATCGACACGGACGGCGACCGCATCTGGTGGCACAATCCGGACGACGTCGCCGAGCCGCTGCGGCTCGCGGCCGACGAGGCGACGGCCCTGCTGGTGGCCGCCCGCGCCGTCGCGACGCTGCCCGGACTGCGCGAGAGCGACCGTCAGGCCCTGCTGCGGGCCACCGCCAAACTGGAGGCCGCCGCCGGCGAGGTGGGGGCGGCCAGCTCCCGGCTGTCGGTCACCTTCGAGTCCGAGGGAGGCGTCTTCGCCGACGTGGACCGGGCGATCTCCGAGCGCCGCCGGCTCTGGCTGCGCTACTACTCGCCCGCGCGCGACGAACTCACCGAGCGCGAGGTGGACCCGATCCGGCTGTTCGCCGTCGGGCACACCTACATGGAGGCCTGGTGCAGGTCCTCCGAGGACCGGCGCACGTTCCGCCTCGACCGGGTGGCCGAGATCCGGCTGCTCGACGAGCCGGCCGCGCCGCCGGAACTGGAGCTCCGGGACCTGTCGGAGGGGCTGGTCCAGCCCGCCGCCGAGGACCCGGAGGTCGTGGTGGAGGTCGGGCCCGGCGGACGCTGGGTCGCGGAGTACTACCCGCACGACAGCGCCGACGAACTGCCCGACGGCGGTCTGCGGATCACCCTGCGCACCCCCGACCCGGCATCGCTGCGCAGGCTCGCGCTCCGGCTCGGCGGGGAGGGGCGCATCGTCTCACCGCCGGAACTGGCGCGGAGCGCGCAGAGCGCGGCCCGGGCCGCGCTCGCCGCGTACGACGGCCTGGCCTGAGGGGACCTGAGGAGATATGGGAAAGATGTCTGTGGTGTCCGGTATTTCCGGCGTGCCGACCGTGGTCGTTCCCGAATCCGTCCGGTTCAAGGCCGCCTGCCCGCAGTGCCGCGCGCGGTTCGAACTGGCGGCGGCCGAGTTCCGTCTCGCCATCGGCGCGAGCAGCCGGACCACGTTCTACTCCTTCACCTGCCCCGCGTGCGACGCGTCCGTCCGCAGGCCGGCGGGGGAGCGGATAGTGGAACTCCTCACCGGCGGCGGTGTGCGGACGCTGCGTCTGCACACCGGTGCATGACCTGTTGATCCGGCCCTTCGGACACGAGACACATCGAGGCTCTGCGCATGTTCTGGCCCATGCTCGCCATCGCCCTGGGATTCCTCGGGATCGCCGTCCTCGGCGTCCTGGCCGTCAAGGTCTTCGTCGAGGCCCAGCGCCTCGGCCACCAGGTGACACGTACCACTGAGCGCATCAACCGGGCCGCCGAGGACCTGGAGCGCGCGGCCGTGAACCTCGCCGCGACCGGTGAAACCCTGCGCTAGCGCCGGTCGTTCGGATCAGGCCGGCCCCGTCCGATCCGGAAGGGTGCGGCCTCCTCATTCGCGGGCGCGGGGGGTACGCTGCTGGTGGCGGCCCTGTGAGCGAGGCTTGGGCCGTAATCGGAAGGATGCATGGGTATTGCCCTGCGTTTACTCCTGCGGGATACGATCGCTGACAGTACGACGATCGGACGTCCGTCCGACGCTCGGTCCGCCCCACCCCTGCTGCCTCGGTGAGAAGGTACACGCATATGTTCGGAAGGCTCGGCGCTCCCGAGATCATCCTGATCCTCGTCGTCATTGTTCTGCTGTTCGGCGCGAAGAAGCTTCCTGACATGGCTCGCTCGCTCGGCAAGTCCGCCCGCATCCTCAAGAGCGAGGCCAAGGCCATGAAGTCCGAGGGCGCCCCGTCGGCCACTCCGGCCGAGCCGGCCAACGACGCCGCTCAGGACCAGGCCGTCCCGCGCACCATCCAGGCCGCCCCCGGCGACGTCACCAGCTCCCGTCCGGTCGCCGAGCCGACCGACTCGACGATCAAGCGCTGACACACACAACCGGGCCGAAAAGCAGGCGCCGTGACCGGTGACGCCCTGCTGCACGAGATGAGGACGTGGGTTGCTCAAGTCTGCCCGCACACAGGAGACGGACCCAGAGGGCCGCATGCCCCTGGTGGAGCACCTGCGTGAGCTGCGAAACCGGCTGACGAAGGCCCTGCTGGCGATCGTGGTCGTCACGATCGTCGCCGCGTTCTTCTACAAGGGGATCATCGAGTTCTTCACCGACCCCGTGCTGAAGGCGGTCGGCTGCGAGTACAGCTTCGCGGAGCTGGCCAAGCAGAAGGACGGCACCTGCGCGCGCATCGTCCTGAACGGTCTGCTCACTCCGTTCACGCTCGCGCTCAAGGTGTCCCTGATGGCGGGAGTCGTCTTCTCGTCGCCGATCTGGCTCTACCAGCTCTGGGCCTTCGTGGCGCCGGGGCTGCACAAGCACGAGAAGAAGTACTCGCTCGCGTTCGTCGGGGCGGGCTTCCCCCTGTTCCTCGCGGGTGGCTTCTTCGCGTACAAGACCCTGCCGACGATGGCCGAGGTCCTGCTGGAGTTCTCGCCGGCCGACCTCGACAACCAGCTGCCGCTGGACGACCTGCTGGACCTCATCACACGCATGGTGGTCGTCTTCGGTCTCTCCTTCGAGCTGCCCCTGCTCCTGGTGATGCTGAACTTCGGCGGTGTCATCACCGGCAAGCGCATGCTCGGCTGGTGGCGCGGCATGATCATGGGCATCACGCTCTTCGCGGCCCTGGCCACCCCGAGCACCGACCCGCTGACCATGCTGGCCCTCGCCGGCCCGATCTGGGTGCTCTACTTCGTCGCCACCGCGGTCTCCCTCCTCAACGACCGCCGCAAGGCACGGCGCGACGCGGAGGGCCCCGCCGACGACGAGGCGTCGGAGCTGGACCTCACTCCCGAGGACATTGGCGAGACCGAACCGGTCTCCGCGCACCGGGGGCTGCCCGCGCAGGCGTCCTCGGACCGTGACCGGGTCAACGGTTACGACGACATCACCTGACCTTGTAAGGTCCCCCGGGTGACCAGCGAGATCACCCTTTTCGTCAATCCCACCGCGGGACGCGGCCGGGGCGCGCGCGCCGCGCAGCCGGCCGCTTCCGCGTTGCGGGACGCCGGATTCTCCGTCCGTACGGTGCTCGGTGAGGACGCCGACGACGCGTTGCGGCGGGCGCGCGAGGCCGTGGCCGGGGGGACGGGCGCGCTCATAGCCGTCGGCGGGGACGGCATGATGTCCCTCGCCCTCCAGGCGGTCGCCGGGACCCTGACGCCGCTGGGCGTCGTCGCCGTCGGGACGGGCAACGACTTCGCGCGGGCCCTCGGGATGCCGATACGGGACCCGGCGGCGGCGGGGCGGCTGGCCGCGGAGGCGCTCAAGGGCGGCGACGTCCGCGAGATCGACCTCGGCCGGGTCGGTGAGCGCTGGTTCGGCTCGGTGCTCGCCTCCGGCTTCGACTCCCGGGTCAACGACCGCGGCAACCGGATGCGCTGGGTCGGCGGCCGGTTCAAGTACGACCTCGCGATCCTCGCCGAACTCGCCGCGTTCGCGCCCATCCGGTACCGCATGAGTCTGGACGGCGGACCGTTCCGCGAGACCGAGGCGACGCTCGTCGCCGTCGGCAACGGATCGACCTACGGCGGCGGCATGCGGATCTGCGCGGACGCCGTCATGGACGACGGCCTCTTCGACGTGACCGTCGTCGGCGACTGCAGCCGCGCCACCCTCCTCAAGGTGTTCCCCAAGGTCTACAAGGGGACGCACCTCGGCCACCCCGCCGTCACCGTGCACCGGGTCTCCTCCATCGCGCTCGAAGCGGTCGGTGTCACCGCGTACGCGGACGGTGAGCAGCTCGGCGCGCTGCCGCTGACCGCCACCTGCGTACCGGGTGCGGTCCGGGTCCTGGGAGCCGGCTCTGACCCGCTCCTGTGACGGGGGCCCGCGCCCGGGCCGGCGGGCTCGATAAAGATCGCGTCACTGTCAGAGGCGGCGGGTAGGCTCGTGGACAAGATGACAGAGGACCTCTCACCAGCTGAGCGATACCAGGCTTCCCGGATCCGAGCCGCCGAGCAGGCGACCGCGCTCGGGCCGTTCCGCGAGATGTACGAGTTCGATCTGGACCCCTATCAGATCGAGGCCTGCAAGGCGCTGGAGGCCGGCAAGGGTGTGCTCGTCGCGGCCCCCACGGGGTCGGGCAAGACGATTGTCGGCGAGTTCGCCGTGCACCTCGCCCTCGCCCAGGGCCGCAAGTGCTTCTACACCACGCCGATCAAGGCCCTGTCCAACCAGAAGTTCGCCGACCTGGTCAAGCGCTACGGCGCGGACAAGGTCGGCCTGCTGACCGGGGACAACAGCGTCAACGCCGACGCACCGGTGGTCGTGATGACCACCGAGGTGCTCAGGAACATGCTGTACGCGGGCTCCCAGGCGCTGAACGGTCTCGGTCACGTGGTCATGGACGAGGTCCACTACCTCTCCGACCGCTTCCGGGGCGCCGTGTGGGAGGAAGTGATCATCCACCTCCCCGAATCCGTCACCCTCGTGTCGCTGTCGGCGACCGTGTCCAACGCCGAGGAGTTCGGGGACTGGCTGGACACCGTCCGCGGCGACACCCAGGTGATCGTCTCCGAGCACCGGCCGGTGCCGCTCTGGCAGCACGTGCTGGCCGGCCGCCGGATGTACGACCTCTTCGAGGAGGAGAGCGACCACGGCGGCCGCGGCGTGGGACGCCGTGAGGTCAACCCCGACCTGGTCCGGCTCGCCCGCATGGAGAACCAGCGCGGGTACAACCCGCGCGAGCGCCGCCGCGGAAAGATGGTGCGCGAGGCGGACCGCGAGCGCGAGCGGCGCCAGCGCAGCCGGATCTGGACACCGTCGCGGGCCGAGGTCATCGACCGGCTCGACGCCGAGGGACTGCTGCCCGCCATCACGTTCATCTTCAGCCGGGCCGGCTGCGAGGCCGCGGTACAGCAGTGTCTGCACGCCGGACTGCGGCTCAACGACGAGGACAAGCGCCGGCTGGTCCGGGAGATCGTCGAGCAGCGCACGGCGTCCATCCCCACCGAGGACCTGCACGTCCTCGGCTACTACGAGTGGCTCGAAGGCCTGGAGCGGGGCATTGCCGCACACCACGCGGGGATGCTCCCGACCTTCAAGGAGGTCGTCGAGGAACTCTTCGTGCGCGGGCTCGTCAAGGCGGTCTTCGCGACGGAGACCCTCGCGCTCGGCATCAACATGCCGGCGCGCTCGGTGGTCCTGGAGAAGCTCGTCAAGTGGAACGGCGAGCAGCACGCCGACATCACCCCCGGCGAGTACACCCAGCTGACCGGCCGGGCCGGCCGGCGCGGCATCGACGTCGAGGGCCACGCCGTGGTGCTCTGGCAGCGCGGCATGGACCCGGGGGCTCTGGCCGGACTCGCGGGCACCCGGACGTATCCGCTGCGCTCCAGCTTCCGGCCCTCGTACAACATGGCCGTCAACCTGGTGCATCAGTTCGGGCGGCACCGCTCGCGGGAGCTGCTGGAGACCTCCTTCGCCCAGTTCCAGGCGGACCGGTCGGTGGTGGGGATTTCCCGCCAGGTCCAGAAGAACGAGGAGGGCCTGGAGGGCTACCGGGAGGGCATGACCTGCCACCTCGGTGACTTCGAGGAGTACGCGCGGCTGCGCCGCGACCTCAAGGACCGCGAGACGGAGCTCGCCAAGCAGGGCGCCTCGCAGCGGCGGGCCGCGGCGGCGGCGTCCCTGGAGAAGCTCAAGCCGGGAGACGTCATCCATGTGCCCACCGGCAAGTTCGCCGGTCTGGCGCTCGTCCTCGACCCGGGGCTGCCCGCCGGGCGGACCAACGGGCACGGGCACCGCGGGCTCGAATACCACGACGGGCCGCGGCCGCTGGTGCTGACCGCGGAGCGCCAGGTGAAGCGGCTGGCCTCGATCGACTTCCCGGTGCCGGTCGAGGCGCTGGAGCGGATGCGCGTCCCGAAGTCGTTCAACCCGCGCTCGCCGCAGTCGCGGCGTGACCTGGCGTCAGCGCTGCGGACCAAGGCCGGGCACATCGTGCCCGACCGCCACCGGCGGGAGCGGTCCGTCGCCGCCGACGACCGCGAGATCGCGCGCTACCGGGCCGAGTTGCGCGCCCATCCGTGCCACGGGTGCGACGAGCGCGAGGACCATGCGCGGTGGGCCGAGCGGTACCACCGGCTGGAGCGGGACACCCGGCAGCTGGAGCGGCGGATCGAGGGGCGGACCAACACCATCGCCCGCACCTTCGACCGGATCGTGGCTCTGCTCACCGAGCTCGACTACCTGCGCGGCAGCGAGGTCACCGAGCACGGCAAGCGGCTGGCCCGGCTGTACGGCGAACTGGACCTGCTGGCCAGCGAATGCCTGCGGGCGCGTGTGTGGGAGGGCCTCAATCCCGCCGAACTCGCGGCGTGCGTGTCGGCGCTGGTGTACGAGGCGCGGCAGTCCGACGACGCGGTGGCCCCGAAGCTGCCGTCCGGGCCGGCCAAGACCGCGATGGGTGAGATGGTCCGGATCTGGGGGCGGCTCGACGCCCTGGAGGAGGACTTCAAGATCAACCAGGCGGAGGGGGTCGGACAGCGCGAACCCGATCTCGGATTCGCCTGGGCGGTGTACATGTGGGCGTCCGGGCGGTCGCTGGACGAGGTGCTGCGCGAGGCGGAGATGCCGGCGGGGGACTTCGTGCGGTGGTGCAAGCAGGTGATCGACGTGCTGGGGCAGGTGGCTGCCGCGGCGCCGCGCGAGGGCAGTTCGGTGGGGCGCAACGCGCGGAAGGCGGTTGACGAGGTGTTGCGAGGAGTGGTGGCTTACAGCTCCGTGGGGTGAGGCGAAGTGCGGCGCGATGCGTCGCCGGGTGGGCGGGCCGGTGCGGCGTGGTGCGCGTGGCGTTGGGCCGGGTGTCCGTACGGGGCTCTGCGGCCGGCCGTGGGCGACCTGCGCCTGCGGCGGGCTTCGCCCCTCACGCCCAACCCGTCCTGTCCTCAGGAAGCTTCGCCGCCGCGGACTCCGGCTGCTCGGACGCCGGACGGGCGGAAGCAGACGTCGGCCGATCCCGCGTCCAACGGGTCGGCCGACGGCGTGCTCCTCCCGTCACCCGCGATCAGGTACGGCCTTTGGTGTCGCTCTTCATCGAGGCGCCCGCGCAGACCAGCCCCAGCAGGACGGTCAGACCGCCGATGATGACGTTGTTGAGGATGACGCCCATGTCCGGGCTGCTGCCCACCACCCAGGGCGAGATGATCATCCAGGCGCCCATGGCGCAGATGGCCCAGCTCAGGCCGTACATTCGCCGCGGCATCATGGTGAATCCGAGCCCCAGCACGGCAATGGCGATGCCCATGACCAGGTTGTGCGACGCCAGCGAGGACTGGGAGGTCGTGAAGTGCAGCACCCAGGGCGATATGGCGCAGTACAGACCGACCAGGAACACCGGTCCGTCCACGAGCACCACATCGCGGCCACCCATCATCCGGTCGTAGCGGTCGCGCATCTCGGTGACATCGGGATGTCCGGCCATGTCATGACCGGCGTGCGAGACGTTTGACATGAGTTCGTTCGCCTCCTTCGATCCTGCAGGCCTGGCCGACGCTGTGGGGGTGAAAAGCGGCCTGCTATGCCATTCTGCTCTTATTTTCCCCTTATGTGTAGTTTCAAGGCGACCGAATATCTGCGGGAATTGCAGGGGTCCGGATCGGTTCACCGGTCGTCGAGCCGTCCGGCCGGATCGATCAGATCCGGCGTACGCGGCACGCGGGCGCCGTACCCCGGAAGCGGGACGTGCGGCGGTCCGCTCCCTCGTGCCGGGATCACGCTGAGCCCGTGCACTGCACCGGCCCACCAGGCCATCCGCGACGAGCGCGGCCATCTGTCTGCCGTCCGTCGCCCCGCCCGGTCCCGCCGTACGAACAAGGCCCCTGCCGGGCGGGCGCGGGAAACCGCTAGCCGGCGGGCATCAGAACCGTGTCGACGATGTAGACCGTCGCGTTGGCGGTCCGGACGTTGCCGCAGACGACCTTCGAGGAGTCGTTCACGGTGTACGTCATGTCCGAACCGGACGTCGTGAGCGCGCTCTTCTCCAGGGTGTCGAAGGACCCCTTCCGCAGCTGCTGCGGCGTCAGCTTCTGCCCTACGACGTGGTACGTGAGCACCTTGGTGAGCGCTGCCTTGTCGGCGAGCAGCTTGTCCAGGTCGGCCTTCGGGATCTTGGCGAAGGCGTCGTCGGTGGGGGCGAACACCGTGATGTTCCGCGCGTTGTTCAGGGTGTCCACCAGGCCGGCCTGCTTGACCGCGGTGACCAGGGTGGAGAGGGCCGGGTTGTTCGAGGCGGCTGTCGCGACCGGGTCCTTCGCCATGCCGTCGAAGGAGCCCGCCCCGTCCTTCGGCACCGTCGCGCAGGCAGGGCCGAAGGGCCGGTCCGTGGGCATCGTGTCGCCGGCGGACGCCGAGGCCGTGTCCGAGGGCTTCGCCGAAGTCGCGGTAGAGCCGGAGGCGCTGTTCCCGGAGTCGGAGTCGCTGGAGCAGGCCGCCAGGGCGAGTGGCAGGGCGATGGCCGCGGAGGCGAGGGCGGCGGCGCGACGGGCGTGATTGAGCTTCATGCTGTTCTCCTGGTGCGGACGGGTGACACATGCGTCACGCTGGGTAATCGGTGGTGGGTGGGGGTGGTCAGGGGCGTTCGGTACGGAAGGCGGTGGAAGAGCTCAGGACACGTCGACCACCACCGAGTGCCAGCCGGTCGCGCCGTCGGGCACGGTGCCGACGCGGTGTCCGGTCTGGGTGGTCCCGGTCCGGTCCGTCGCGCGGACCTCGAGGGTGTGGTCGCCGGAGGTGGCCGGCCATTCCCACACCCATTGGCGCCAGGTGTCCCGGTTGTCCTCGGCCGCAAGCCGCGCGGTGTGCCACGGGCCGCCGTCCACCCGGACCTCGACCCGCTGGATGCCGCGGTGCTGGGCCCAGGCGACCCCGGCGACCGGGATCACGCCGGCCTTCGGGGAGGCGAAGGGGCGGGGGGTGTCGATGCGGGACTCGGTCTTGACGGGGGCCTGCTGGGACCAGGACCGCTTGACCCAGTAGGCGTCGTAGTCGTCGAACGTGGTGAGTTCGATGTCCTTGATCCATTTGCAGGCGGACACGTATCCGTACAGGCCGGGGACGACCATCCGGACCGGGAAGCCGTGCGCGAAAGGCAGAGGTTCACCGTTCATGCCGAAGGCGAGCAAGGCGTCGCGGCCGTCCATGACGGCCTCGACGGGGGTGCCGATCGTCATGCCGTCCACCGAGCGCGCCACGAGCTGGTCGGCGGGCCCGCCCCGCGACGGGGGCTTCACCCCGGCCTCCCGCAGCACGTCGGCGAGCCGCACGCCGATCCACCGCGCATTGCCGATGTAGGGCCCGCCCACCTCGTTGGAAACGCACGCCAGGGTGATGTCGCGCTCGATGATCTCCCTGCGCATCAGGTCCTGGAAGGTGAGCGTCAGGGGCCTGCTCACCCCCTTGCCGTGGACCCGCAGCCGCCACTCGCCGGCATCGAGGCGCGGCACGACCAACGCCGTGTCCACCCGGTAGAAGCTCTTGTTCGAGGTGACGAACGAGCTCAGTCCCGGGATTCCCAGATCGGCGCCCGCGGGGACGGCCGGCGCCACCGAGTCGGGTACGGGCAGGACGAGGTCCTCCCGTGAGGCGGCCGCACCGGCCTGGACGGCGGAGGTGAGGTGACGCCCCAGCAGCCCGGCGCCTGCCGAGGCCGCCACCGCGGCGCTCGCCGCGATGACGAATCCCCGCCGGTCGAAGGCGCCGTGGTCCGGCTCGCCGTCCCTCCCGCCAGCCGCGGGGGAGGCACGGGAAGCCGGTGCCAGCCGCCCGGCCAGGAGATACAGCACTCCCGCGGCCACCACGGCGCCCACCATCGAAGGCAGCGCGTCGGACACACGGCCCTCGGGCCGCCCGACCGCCGCGACTGCCCCGACGACTCCGAAGACCAGTACCCCGGCCGAACCCAGCAGCCGGTGCCGCAGCGCCAGCACCCCGATCGCCATGGCGAAGACCGCCAGCAGGGTGAGGATTCCGAGCTGCAGAACCAGCTTGTCGTTCGTGCCGAAGTTCCGTACGGCGAAGTCCTTGAGCGCCGGGGGAGCGCGGTCGATCACCGCACCGCCCACCGCCGCGACCGGACCCGCCTCGGGACGGACGACCGCTGCCGTGAACTCGGCGACGGCCAGGGCGCAGAAGCCGGCGATCACACCGCTGAGCGCGGCGAGGACGACACGTACCCAGCGGGCCCGCCGGGACCGTCGGGGCCCGGGGGCCCCGTTCCGCGCTTCGTTCTGATCTTCACTCACATCCGGGATTCGTTCCCGGATGCCCGGCGGATTGGTCGGTCATCCGAATGAATGTGACCCGGGTTGGGCCGGGCGGCGGTGCGGGGGGCGTGTGCGGCTGCGGTGAGCCGCTTCCGGGCGGGCGGGGTGGCCGGGGTGCGTGTACGGCTGCGCTCGACCGACGGCCGTCGGTGGGGCGGACGTCGGCCGCATCGGGCCGCTTCCGGTCTGGCGGGTGTCCCGGGGTGCGTGTACGTCCGCGCTCAGGCGGGCGGCAGGGGCATCAGGGCCGGCGGGGCGGACGGCGGCTGCGCCGAGCTGCTTCCGGTCGGGCGGGCGTGCCCGGGGCGCGTGTACGTCCGCGCTCAGGCGGGCGGCAGGGGCATCAGGGCCAGCGGGGCGGACGTCGGCCGCGTCGAGCCGCCCGTCGGCTCGACGGTGACGCCCATGCCCGTGGCGCCGTCCACCGGTCCGTCGAGCAGCGCCGCGTAGGTCGAGGCGTCGCCCTTCGTCGGCATCAGCCCCGCCGGGCGCATCGTGCCGTCGTCGTCGAACCAGAGTTGGTAGACCTTGCCGCTGGGGGGCTCGGCCAGCCCCGAGGCCAGGAAGACGGCGCGGTCCTGACTCTCGGAGACCACCACGGTGCCCCGCGCGCCGTTCCTCATCGTCCCGGACCGCGACCGGGCGTCGGGCGCCGCGAGGACCTGGGCGAGCCGCTCGCTCCACTCCTGCGCGGCACGGGCCTCCTGCCGGGCGTCCCGCGCCTCCTGGTTCTGCCACACCGCGACGCCGCCGAGACCGGCCGCCGCGGCCAGACTCGCGGCGAGCGCGAACGCCGGCCACCGCCGGATCCGGCCCGCGCCGACGCGGTCGGCGGGCCCGGTGCGGGTGCGGCGGCCACCGGGCGGCGGTTCCTGGCGTACGGTCGTGATCTCCCGCAGCACCCGCTCGCGCAGCTCCCGTGGTGGCGCGGCGGAGACGGCGAGCCCGAGCCGGGTCGCGGTCTCCGAGAGCTCGCGCACCTCCAGGGCGCAGGCCCCGCAGTCGCCCAGGTGCCGCTCGAACGCGCGGCGTTCGGACTCCGGAAGGGCGTGCAGGGCATAGGCCCCGGTCAGTGTGTGCAGTCCGGCGTCGCTCATGCGCTCACTCCGAGGCAGTCGCGCAGCCGGATCAGTCCGTCGCGCAGGCGGGTCTTGATCGTTCCGAGGGGTGCCGTGAGCAGCTCCGCCACCTCGCGGTAGGTCAGTCCGCGGTAGTACGCGAGGGTGACGGACTCCCGTTGCAGTTCTGAGAGGGTCCGCATGCAGCGGCGTACCTGCTCCCGCTCCAGCCGGGTCTCGACCTGTTCGGTGACGTGGTCGAAGGCGGGCGTGCGGTCGAGCAGCGCGGCCTTGTGCTCCCGGGCCGTCGTCGCCTCCACCGAGCGCACCCGGTCCACCGCCCGGTGGTGCGCCAGGGTGAGTACCCAGTTCATGGCGCTGCCGCGGGCGGCCTGGAAGCGCGCCGCCGTGCGCCACACCTCGACCAGCACCTCCTGTGCGACCTCCTCCGACTGGGCGGGATCCCGCAGAACGCTGCGCACCAGCCCCAGCACCGGCCCGCAGACCACCTCGTACACCTGGGCGAAGGCCTCCTGGTCGCCCCGGGCCACCCTCCCCAGAAGCTCCGGGAGATCGGGCCCCGCCGGGGCCGGTCCGCTGATGTACACGGCTTCCTTCACGCGGGGTTCCTCCCAGGGTGCTCATCGGTCTCGAGAGGTGATTCGGAGCCGACGGCGGCGCGGATGGGTCACAGCGCGAGATCCTTCCAGCATCCCCTGAATTCGCGATACATCGCGGTTGACGGTCGCCGACGCTCGCGATATGTTCGGTCACGAGTATTCGACGACGAAGTGAACCCGCGCAACGGCGAAGGGAAGGGGTGGCGAGGGCGGTGGCCAAGCGGCGCAAGCTCGGCAATCCACTGGCGCTCACGGTGATGGTGCTGCTCGCCGAGCGGTCCATGCATCCGTACGAAATCGCCCAGACCCTGCGCCGTCGAGGCAAGGAGCACAGCGTCAAGATCAACTTCGGCTCGCTCTACACCGTGGTCCAGAACCTGGAGAAGCACGGTTTCGTGGAGGTGACGGGTGTGCAGCGGCAGGGCAACCGCCCCGAGCGCACGCTGTACGGCATCACCGAGGCCGGACGCGTCGAGATGCTGGACTGGCTGTCCGATCTGATCGCGGTGCCGGCCGCCGAGTTCCCCCTCTTCGACACCGCCCTGTCGCTCCTTCCGGTGCTGCCGCCGGACGAGGTGGCGGAGCTCCTGCTGGACCGGGAGCAGGCCCAGAGCGTCCGGGCGGCGGCCCTGCGGGGGGTGCTCGCCCAGTTGGGCGGCATGCTGCCCCGGGTCTTCGTCGTGGAGAGCGAGTACCAGCTCCACATGATCGAGGCGCAGTTGGAGTGGATCAGGGGTTTCCGTAAGGAGATCGCCGACTCGACCATCAGCGGCATCGAGGAATGGAAGTCGTTCCACGAGACCGGTGAGGTGCCCCAGGACTGGCAGGACCTGGACGAGCAGGACATCGTCCTCGACCCCGGACACATGTGACGGGAGGGGTGGACGAAGAGCGGAAGACCCCGGCGGGAGCTGTTGGAGCAGCGCCCGCCAGGGTCTCGAACCCCGGACCGGACAAGCCGTGAAGGCACGCCAGGCGATCGAGGTGCGGCACACCCAGGATAGCCCGGCACTCCACGCGCGGACCGGCTCGGCCCACAGGGCGCTCGGAGACCCGGGCGTCCCGCCGACCACAGGAGAGCTCCGCCATGAGCACCCGTGCGCCCGCCGTTCAGGCGCGGCAGCTGATCAAGACCTATCCCGGGGGCGTCACCGCGCTCAGCGGGATGGACCTCACCGTCTCCTCCGGCACCGTCTTCGGGCTCCTCGGGCCCAACGGCGCCGGCAAGTCCACCACGGTGAAGATCCTCACCACCCTCGCCCGCCCGGACTCCGGGACCGCCTCCGTCGCCGGGCACGACGTCCTGCGCCACCCCGGCCGGGTCCGCCGGGCCATCGGCGTGGTCGCCCAGAAGTCCGGCGCCGACCCGGTCGCCACCGGGCGCGAGAACCTGGTGCTCCAGGGCCGGCTGTACGGAATGCGCGGCGCCGCCGTCCAGCGCCGGGCCGACGAACTGCTGGACCGCTTCGACCTGGCGGACGCCGGGAAGCGCCAGGTCAAGGGGTACTCCGGCGGTATGCAGCGCCGGCTCGACGTGGCGCTCGGGCTGGTGCACCGCCCCGAGGTGCTCTTCCTCGACGAACCGACGACGGGCCTCGACCCGGAGGCGCGCACGGCGATGTGGGAGGAGATCTCCCGGCTGGCCGACGAGGAGGGCCTGACCATCGTGCTCACCACGCACTACCTGGAGGAGGCCGACCGGCTCGCCGAACGCATAGCGATCGTCGACCGGGGCCGCGTCGTCGTCGAGGGCACCCCCGACGACCTCAAGGGCGAACTGAGGGGCGACGCCGTCCACATGGAGTTGCGCGCCGACGGCGACCGCGACGCCGCCACCGCCGCCCTCGCCGGGCTGCCCGGCGTGTACGAGGTGCTCGTCGACGGCCGCCGGGTCAGCGTCCGCGCCGAGGACGGGGCGGCGGCCGTCCCGGTGCTTCTCGCCGCCCTGGAACGGGCCGGCGCGGCCGTGGCAGCCGCCACGGTCGCCCGCCCCTCCCTCGACGACGTCTATCTGCGTTACGCCGGCCGCCGCTTCTCCGAGGCGGAGGCCGCAGGCCGGCACGGCGCCCCCGCACCGGCCGCCGCGGGAGGCACCCGATGAGCAGTCAGGCATGGGCCCAGACCTGGTACATGACCCAGCGCCAGCTGATGGCGATCCTCAGACAGCCGGTCTTCCTGGCGATCTCGCTGATCCAGCCGGTCATCTGGCTGTTCCTGTTCGGCAACCTCTTCAAGAAGGTCGTCGAACTCGGCGGCTTCGGCACGACGTCCTACCTGGACTACCTGATCCCCGGCATCGTCGTGATGAGCGCCCTGGGATCCAGCATGTGGGCCGGAATGGGCACCCTGGAGGAGATCGAGCGCGGCACGCTCAACCGCTTCCTGACGACGCCCGTCAGCCGCAACGCCCTGATGAACGCCAACGTCGTGCAGAACGGCATCAGCACCGCGGTGCAGTCCGTGATCATCGTCCTGCTCGGCCGGGCCGCGGGCGCCACCTATCCGGGCGGAGCGGGCGGGCTGCTGATCCTGGTGCTCGCCTCGATCCTGCTCGGTACGGTCTTCGGCGCGCTCTCCAACGCCCTGGGCATGCTGGTGCGCCAGCGGGAGTCGATCATCGGCATCAACACCTTCCTCCTCCTGCCGCTGACCTTCCTGTCCACCTCCTTCATGGCCCCGAGCCAGATGCCTCCCTGGATGCGCCACATCGCCGACTTCAACCCCGTCAACTGGGCGATGGTGGCCGGCCGGTCGGCGCTGACCTCGGACCCCGACTGGGGTCTCGTGCTCAACCGCGGGGGAGCGCTGCTGGTGCTCGCCGTGATCGCGGTCCACCTGTCGACCCGCACCTTCCGCTCGTACCAGAAGTCCGTCTGAGGGGCGGTCCCTCAACGGCCCGCCACCGCACCGCCCGCCCGGCCCGGGAGCTCGCTCCCGGGCCGGGTTCCGCGTGCCCGGACCGCGCGCAGGGCCAGGAAGAGCAGCAATCCGAACGGCGAGAGCAGAATCGTCAGCACCAGCAGAGGGCCCATCGCATACGGCGAGATCCCCAGCCGCCGGCTCTCCAGGAACATCCACTGCCCCAGCAGCAGGTCCCAGGCGATGACCTGCGCCCACACCGCACCTGCTCCGTTCGCCAGCGCGGTCAGATCGCGGAACGTGTCGATGTCCGGGCTGCTCACCGCCGTCCAGAGCTCGGGAAGGACCGGAAGGGCCATCGCCAGGTAGACGGCGAGCACCGGCAGGACGGTCAGCGGCGAGGCGGCGACCCTGGCGGTGACCGCCCGCCCCGGCATGAAGATCATGAGCAGCCAGAACGGCGCCGCCAGCACGAACGAGGCCTCGAAGAGCGCACCGGTCATGACACGAGCTCCTTCTCCGCGACGGCGGTGGCGGGCGCCCCGGAACGCGGCCGCAGCGCCCCGTACGCACCGGCGGCGGTGGCGGCCAGGACGAGCGCGGCGGTGACGAGGGTCACGCCGTCCGGGTGGATCAGCGACTGACCACGCAGGGCCTGCCAGGTGACCAGAGCGGTGAGCGCCGCATAGGCGCCGGAGGCGACCAGTACCAGGCGCAGCCGGACCCGGGGGTCGCGCAGCCGGGCGAAGCGGGGCGCCAGCGCGACCAGCGCCATCAGGAACAGGGGAAGCAACTGGAGTGCGTGCATTCCCACGAAGTGCGGGATGCGCAGATCGCCACCGGTCGTCGACCAGCCGGTCAGCGGCATCGAGGGTCCGCCGTCCGGTACGCCCACGGCGTGCGCGCCGATCACCTCGGCCGTGTCGAGGTCGCCGGCCGCCCGCTGCTCCGTCGTGGGCCGTGTCATGACGAAGCCGACGCCGGCGCCCGCCAGGGCGAGGAACACGCCCGAGCGGATCGCCCAGGCGGAGGCCCGGTCCGCGATGCGGGCCCGCAGCAGCAGGATCGCGATGACCAGGGTGCCGGCCCACAGGATGACCACCGTGACGGCCATCGCGCTGAACAGTGACGCGTCGAAGGGCGTGGCCACGTTGAAGTGGCTGCGCTTTCCGCGGACGACCTGCAGCGTGATGATCGCCATCTCGACGAGGCTGGAGAGCGCGACCACGGTCCCGGCCCACCAGCCGGCGCGCCGGCCCCGGGTGAGGAGGGTCAGCATCCAGGCGAGCGCGAGGGCGTACACCACGAACGAGACCGCGAACTTGAAGGGTTTGGACCAGATCGCCGAGCCCGCCAGGACCCGGTCGTCGACCAGCAGGCCCACGCCCGACACCACCGCCATCACGGCCATGGCGGCGGCGAAGAGGACTAACGGACGGTGCCAGGTACGCCAATGCCGCATGAGATCCCCCAGAGTCATTATGGATAGTGGCACTCGCCGCTATCCGATAGTGGAACTATCTAGGATGGGCGCGGGGGTTGGCAAGCGGTAAGAGGGAGAACGCGCGGTGCGCATCGGCGAGTTGAGCCGCAAGTCCGGGGTTCCGGTACCGACGATCAAGTTCTACGTACGGGAAGGGCTGCTGCCTGCCGGGCGGCTGACCAGCCCGAACCAGGCGAGTTACGACGACGGGCACGCCCGCAGGCTGCGGCTGATCCGCGCTCTGCTGGACGTCGGCGGGCTCCCGTTGGCGACCATCCGGGAGGTGCTCCGGGTGATGGAGGACCCGGAGCAGCCCCTGTTCGACGTGCTGGGCGCCGCCGCGAAGGGTCTCGCGCCGTCGCAGGGCGAGGACCACGGGCCCGAACTGGAGGACGCCCGCGAGGACGTGGCGGAACTGCTGAAGCGCAGGGGCTGGCGGTCCGAGCCGCGCAGCCCTGGCGGGGAGTCCCTGGCGGAGGTGCTGGTGGCGCTGCGCGCGGCCGGGCACGGCGGCTTCGTCGAACTGCTCGACGACTACGCGACCGCCGCCGAACGGGTGGCGCGGATCGATCTCGACTACGTCGGGCGCCGCGTGGCGCGCGAGGACCTGGTGGAGAGCGTGGTCGTCGGCACGGTGCTCGGCGAGGCGATGTTCGCCGCGCTGCGACGGCTGGCCCACGTGGACGCGTCGGCACGGGCGTACGGCGAGGGGCCGGGCGGCTCGGAGGCGGGGGGCGGGGAGCCGGGTGGCAGTGAGCCGGGAGGGGCGGAGGCGGGCGGCTGAGCCCGCGGCGCGAGGCGAACGTCCCGGCCACGGGACACGCGTGCCGACGGGGACGGGTCCCGGCCACCAGGCCGACGCCCCGACACGTGCGCGCGGTCCGGTCCGGGGCGCGCCAGCCGCGCCCCGGCGTACCCGAGTCGCGCCCCTCGCGCCCCGGCGTACCCGAGTCGCGCCCCTCGCGCCCCTGGGTGCGCGAGCCGCGCCCCGGCGTACACGAGCTGCATCCCGGCGTACACGAGCTGCATCCCGGCGCACGCGAGCTGCATCCCGGCGTACACGAGCCGCGCCCCGGCGTACACGAACTGCATTCCGGCGTACACGAGCCGCGCCCCGGCGGCGGGGCCGGTGGCGCGGGCGGACACGCGTGTGCCCCGGTCCACAGGGGCCGGGGCACTGTGCGGTTCGTGTCGCCAGGGGCTACGCGGCGCTCTCCTGCTCGCGCTCCACCTGCTCGTTCCACTCGCGCTTGACCGAGCGCCAGGCGTCGTCGTTCTGGCCGAGCCGCCAGTAGCCGGAGATCGACAACTGCGGCAGCGGGATCCCGCGGTCGAGCCTCAGGTGGCGGCGGATCTCCTTGACGAAGCCGGCCTCCCCGTGGACGAACGCCTGGACGTCGCCCGTGGGGAACTCCAGTTCCTTGACCGCGGCGGTGAGCGCCTCGCCCACCGGCCGCTCTCCCCGGTGCAGCCAGGTGACCTCGACGCCGTCGGGCGACGCGATCTTCTGCTCCTCCGAGGCGTCCGCGACCTCGATGAACGCGTGCACCACCGCCCCCGCGGGCATCTGCTCCAGCGCCACGGCCACCGCCGGCAGCGCGCTCTCGTCGCCCACCAGGAGGTGCCAGTCGGCCGAGGCGTCGGGGCCGTAACCGCCGCCGGGGCCCAGGAAGGTCACCTGCTCGCCCGCCACCGCGCGTGCCGCCCACGGACCGGCGAGGCCTTCGTCGCCGTGCACCACGAAGTCGATCGCCAGCTCCCGCGCCTCCGGGTCCCAGGAGCGCACCGTGTAGGTACGCGTCGTGGGCCAGAGCTCGCGCGGGAACTCCTCGCGAATGCGGGCCATGTCATAGGGGTGTGCGTAGTCGGCGCCCTCGGGGGCGAAGCACAGCTTGACGTAGTGGTCGGTGCAGCCGGACAGCGTGAAGTCGGCGAGACCGTCACCGCCGAGCACCACCCGGATCATGTGCGGGGTGATCTGCTCGGTGCGCAGGACCTGCGCGCTCCGCGCCTTGGGTGCCCGCCGCGCCGGTCGTTCTGCCACGAGGTTGTCTCCCTGCTCCGGGTGCCGGACCGGTGGCCCATACACGGGACCATTGGTCTTAGGGTCACCTAACCTAACACCTCAGGCGGCGAGTGTGGAGAGTAGACGCTGGAGCGCTCCGCCCAGCCCCCACTGGTCCGCGAGCGCTTCGAGCGTCGCGGGATCGCGCGGTTCGGTGGGGAGTGCGGGGTCGAAAGCGGGCAGGGGGACGTCACCGGCGACCCGGACCACGGTCGGCGCGACGGCCACGTAGTCGCGGGCCTCGTCGAGCCGCTTGCGCTGGGAGGGGGTCAGTCCGGCGGACGGATCGTCGACCGCCGCCATGATTCCGGCCAGGTCGCCGAACGCGTCCAGCAGTTTCGCCGCGGTCTTCTCGCCGATGCCGGGGACGCCCGGCAGCCCGTCGCTCGGGTCGCCGCGCAGCAGCGCCAGATCGACGTAGCCGGAGCCGTCCACCCCGTACTTCTCGCGGAGCCACGCCTCGTCCGTCAGCTGGAGGGTGCCGACGCCCTTCAGCGGGTACAGCACCCGCACCCCGCGGGCGTCGTCCACCAGCTGGTAGAGGTCCCGGTCGCCGGTGACGATGTCGACCGGACCGGTCGCCTGCCCGGTCAGCGTGCCGATGACGTCGTCGGCCTCATACCCCGCCACGCCGACCCGGGCGATGCCCAGGGCGTCGAGGACGTCCGCGATGACCGGCACCTGCGGGGCCAGGGTGTCCGGCGTCTCCTCCTCGTCGGGCCGTCCCGCCTCCGTCTCCACGGCGACGCGGTGCGCCTTGTACGAGGGGATCAGGTCCACCCGCCACTGCGGCCGCCAGTCCGCGTCCCAGCAGGCGACCAGATCGTCCGGCCGGTGGTCCTGGACGAGCCGGCCGATGAAGTCCAGCAGGCCGCGGACGGCGTTGACCGGTGTCCCGTCCGGCGCGCGCACCGAGTCGGGGACCCCGAAGTAGGCGCGGAAGTAGAGGGAGGCGGTGTCGAGGAGCATCAGGCGTCGCGTCACATCCCGATGATGCCGCACCCCGCTGACAGTGACCGCCGCGGACGCGGTTCCCCGGCCGCGACCCCCTTGTGAGCTGGATCACTTGTGCGTTTGCCCTGTGTAAGTGGGGGCAGGCGCGGCATCGGAGCGAACCACGTCGCATTTTCAACTAGTGCACGTGCCATGCGGACCGAATCCGCACCGCTCACGGTCTGCCGGGGGGGTTGGCAGGCCGTTTTCGGTTCAACGCGTGAGGTGTATGTGTCAAGGCTGCAGGCCGAGCACTTGTACAAAGTGTTCGGCAGACGACCCGATCAAGCCGTGCGAAAGCTCGAGAGCGGTACGGACCGCGACGAGCTGCGCGCCGACGGAACGACCGCAGCGGTGATCGACGCATCGTTCACCGTGGAGCCGGGTCAGATCTTCGTCGTGATGGGCCTGTCCGGGTCGGGTAAGTCCACGTTGCTGCGCATGCTCAACGGGCTGCTGGAGCCCACCGCCGGCAAGGTGCTCTTCGACGGCCAGGACCTGACCGCCCTGAGTCCCGCCGAGCTCCGCCACGTCCGCTCCACGAAGATCAGCATGGTGTTCCAGCACTTCGCGCTCTTCCCCCACCGGAGCGTCCTGGAGAACGCCGCCTACGGCCTCGAGGTGCAGGGAGTACCGCGTGCCGAGCGCAACCGCCGCGCCACCGAGGCACTGGAGCTGACCGGCCTCGCCGGCTGGGAGAAGTCCTGGCCCGACGAGCTCTCCGGCGGTATGCAGCAGCGCGTCGGCCTGGCCCGCGCCCTCGCCACCGACGCCGACCTGCTCCTGATGGACGAGTCGTTCAGCGCGCTCGACCCGCTGATCCGCCGCGACATGCAGGACCAGCTCCTGGAGCTGCAGAAGCGGCTGAAGAAGACCATCGTCTTCATCACCCACGACCTCAACGAGGCCATGCGCCTCGGTGACCGCATCGCCGTGATGCGCGACGGCGAGATAGTCCAGCTCGGCGCCGCCGAGGACATCCTCGTCACCCCGGCCAACGACTACGTCGCCTCCTTCACCCAGGACGTCGACCGCTCCCGGGTGCTCACCGCGGGCGCCATCATGGCCGACCCGGACACGGTGATGGGCACCACCACGGACGACGGCAGGGAGCTGCGTACGCCCGCCGACGTCCTGAGGGAGGCCCCGGCCACCGTCGCCGAGTCCACCCCGATCATCGAGCTGTTCACCCCCTGCTCGCGCAGCGGGGTCGCGGTCGCCGTGACCGACGACCAGGGCAAGCTCGTCGGCGTCGTGCCGAGGGCCCGGCTCCTCGCCGTGCTCGGCGAGCCGATGACCCCCACCGAGGCTCCTCAGGACGCCTCGGCCTCGCTGAAGAAGGTGGCCAGTGTTTAGGCTCCACCTCGGCGACTGGGTCGACTCCGCCGTCGACTGGCTCCAGACCCACCTGGCCTGGCTCTTCGACGCCATCAGCTCGGTCGTGAGCGGCATGTTCGACGGCATCGCCGCCGTGCTCTCCGCCCCCGCCCCCCTGCTCTTCGCGGGCATCGTCGCCGTCATCGCCTGGTGGCTGCGCGGCCTGCTCGCCGGTGTGCTCGCGTTCGCCGGCTTCGCCCTCATCGACTCCATCGAGTTGTGGGACGAAGCGATGGACACCCTCACCCTGGTGCTCGTCGCGACGATCGTGACGCTGGTCCTGGCCGTGCCCCTCGGCATCTGGGCGTCCCGCTCGAAGACCGTCAGCGCGGTGACCCGGCCGGTCCTGGACTTCATGCAGACCATGCCCGCCATGGTCTACCTGATCCCCGGCGTCATCTTCTTCGGCGTCGGTGTCGTCCCCGGGATCATCGCCACCATCATCTTCGCGCTGCCCCCGGGCGTCCGGATGACCGAACTCGGCATCCGCCAGGTCGACGGCGAGCTCGTCGAGGCGGCCGAGGCCTTCGGCACCACCTCGCGCAACACCCTGCTGCGGGTGCAGCTGCCGCTCGCACTGCCCACGATCATGGCCGGCATCAACCAGGTCATCATGCTGGGCCTGTCCATGGTGGTCATCGCCGGCATGGTCGGCGGCGGCGGCCTCGGCGGCTCCGTCTACCGCGCCATCGGCAACGTCGACGTCGGCCTCGGCTTCGAGGCGGGCATCTCCATCGTCATCCTGGCGATGTACCTGGACCGCATGACCAGCGCGCTGGGCCGTGAGGTCTCCCCGCTGGCCCGCCGCGCGCTCGCCAAGGCACAGTCGGCGGCCGGCGGACTCAAGGTGTGGAACTACCGCCCCCAGCCCGTCGTCGCCGTGGCCGGCGTCGTCGTCCTCGCGCTCGTGGCCGGCAGCATGAGCCTGTTCGGCTCCTCGGACGCGGACAGCGCCGCGAGCTCCGACCCCAAGAACATCGGGGCCGGCAAGAAGATCAGCATGGGCTACATCCCGTGGGACGAGGGCATCGCCTCCACCTTCCTGTGGAAGGAACTGCTGGAGCGGCGCGGCTTCGAGGTCGACGCCAGGCAGTACGAGGCCGGCGCGCTGTACACCGGCATGGCGGGCGGCCAGATCGACTTCGAGACCGACTCCTGGCTGCCGGTCACCCACGCCGCGTACTGGAAGAAGTACCAGGACCGCCTGGAGGACATGGGCTCCTGGTACGGCCCGACCTCGCTGGAGCTCGCCGTCCCCTCGTACGTGAAGGGCGTCGACTCGCTCGACGACCTCAAGGGCAAGGCGTCCGACTTCAAGGGCCGGATCGTCGGCATCGAGCCGAGCGCCGGTGAGACGGGCCTGCTCAAGGACAAGATCCTGCCGGGCTACGGCCTGGACAAGGAGTACAAGGTCGTCGACGGCTCCACGCCGTCCATGCTGGCCGAGCTGAAGCGCGCCTACGCCAAGAAGGAACCGATCGTCGTTCCCCTCTGGTCGCCGCACTGGGCCTACAACCAGTACGAGCTCACCAAGCTCAAGGACCCCAAGAACCTCTGGGGCAAGGGCGACGGCATCCACACGCTGACCCGCAAGGGCTTCGCGGCCGACAACCCCGAGGCCGGCGCCTGGCTCAAGAACTTCAAGATGACCGAGGACCAGCTCACCGGTCTGGAGGCGCAGATCCAGAAGAGCGGCTCCGGCAAGGAGCAGCAGGCCGTCCGCACCTGGCTGAAGGCCAACCCGGGCGTCGCCGACAAGTGGACCCCGGTCAAGAAGGCCGCCTCGTCCAAGGGCGCGAACGGCAAGGACGAGCGCGACCGTGCCGTGGAGATGGCCTGGTTCCCCTGGGAGGAGGACATCGCCGCCACGTACCTGTGGAAGGCAGTCCTGGAGGACCGCGGCTACAAGGTCAACCTCAAGCAGTTCGAGGTCGGCCCGATGTACGCCGCGATGTCCCGCGGCCAGATCGACGTGCAGTTCGACGGCTGGCTGCCGTACACCCAGAAGAACTACTGGGACAAGTACGGCTCGAAGCTGACCGACATCGGCTCGTGGTACGGCCCGACCTCCATCGAGATCGCGGTTCCCGACTACGTCAAGGACGTGAAGTCCCTGGCCGACCTGAAGGGCAAGAGCGCGCGGTTCAAGGGCCGGATCGTCGGCATCGAACCGGGCACCGCCACGATGGAGAACCTCAAGAAGAACGTGCTGCCGGGCTACGGCCTGGACGGGGAGTACAAGGTCGTCGACGGCTCCACGCCGGCCATGCTGGCCGAGCTGAAGCGCGCGTACGCCAAGAAGGAGCCCATCGCCGTAGTGCTGTGGACCCCGCACTGGGCCTACAGCGAGTACGGGATGACCAAGCTCCAGGACCCGAAGAAGGCCTTCGGGGACGGCGACCGGCTGCACACCATCGCCTCCGGGGAGTTCCCGGAGAACTACCCGCAGCTGACCGAGTGGTTCAAGAACTTCAAGCTCGGCGAGGACCAGCTCGCCGGCCTGGAGAACCAGATCCAGAAGCGCGGTGCGGGGCACGAGGAGGAAGCCGTGAAGGCCTGGATGGATGCGAACCCGGGCATCGCGGACAAGATGGCTCCTCAGCGGTGACAACGCCGCCGCCCCCACCAGGGGCGGCGCCACGCGAAGGGGTGGGCCCCGCCGGCGGCGGGGCCCACCCCTTTCGGGCTGTCCTGAGGACTCGTTACCGGCCGACCTCGCCCAACGGTGTGCGTAAGGTGCTGGCAGCCGGAAGGATGGCGAGTCGGGAGGGAGCCGGACATGGACGACAAGGAAACACTCCGGGTGGGTGCCGCGGTCCGCCGACAGCGCAGATCCCTGGGACTCACCCTGGCCGCGGTCGCCGCGCGCAGTGGTCTTTCCGTACCGTTTCTCAGCCAGATCGAGAACGAGCGGGCCAGGCCCAGCGCCCGTTCCCTGGACCGGGTCGCCGACGCGCTGGAGACCACCACCGCACGGCTGCGCGCGGCCGCGGACTCGGCCCGCGCCGTCGACGTCGTGCGCGGCGGGCAGGAGGACGGCGTCCGCAGGGTGGTGCGCGGCCGCCATCAGCTCAGCGCCCTGGAATTCACCGGCGAACTCGATCTCGGGCGCGAGTTCCAGCACCGCAACGACGAGGTGATGTACGTCGCGGAGGGCGCCGCCGAGGTGGAGGCCGAGGGGCAGGCCTACCGGCTGGAGCGCGGCGACACGCTGTTCCTCTCGGGCGGGGTGCGCCACCGCTGGCGGGCAACCGTCCCCGGCACCCGGCTGCTGTTCGTCGCGGTCGCCGAGCACATCGACGCCACGTTCGACCCGCGGCGCTGAGACGAGCCGGTCGCTCAGGCCGTGCGGGCCGCCACCGGAGCGGGCCCCCGCGGCGCCGCGAGCAGCGCCCCGCTGAGCAGGCCGCGCACCGTGCGCGCCCCGGCCACCGCCCAGGCCGCCACCAGCAGTACGTACAGGGCGACGGCCAGCCAGGTGAACGCCGACAGCCCGGTGTGCCGGGCCAGACCGGCACAGCCCGTCACGCACGTGCCGACGGGGAAGGTGAAGCCCCACCACGTCATGGCGAACGTCATCCCGCCCCGCACCGACCGCACCACCAACGCGACGGACAGCGCCAGCCACAGCAGCGCGAACCCGATGACCGGCACCCCGTAGAGCACCGCGAACGCGCCGAGCGCGGAGGCGTACGGCGCCTGGATCGCACCGGGGGCCACATCCGCCAGCGCGTTGACCGCGGTCGTCGACTGGCCCAGCGGGCCGAGCACCAGGAACAGGGTGGGCGTCAGCACGAGCGGCAGCGGTCCCCGGTGGACCAGCCGGCCGAAGATCAGCGGCAGCATCACCAGGGTCGCCAGCAGGCTCAGCCCGAACATCGCGTAGCAGGCGAGCAGCAGCGCCTCCCGCCACTGCCCCTCGGGCAGCTCCGGCACCAGCAGCGGACCGAGCGCGGCGGACACCATGGGCGCCACCACCGGCAGCAGCCACACGGGGGAAGCGGTGCCGGGCTCCGGACGGTGGCGCACGATCATCAGGTACGGGATCGCCACCGCCGCGGCCAGCCCCGTCAGCGTGCCCGCGGTGTACAGCAGCACGTCCAGCACCAGGGCCGCCTGGTGGCCGATCACGTCCCTGCCCACCACCATCCCGGACCCCCCGACGGCCAGCAGCGCCATCGAGAGACAGCCGTAGAACGGCGCGACCGCCGGATCGAGCAGATGGGCCCGGGCCTGGTCGCGGTGCGCGCTCCAGTGCCCGGCGCGGGCGGCGAGCACGGCGGCGAGCAGGACCGCGGAGAGCACCCACACCAGCGCACAGGCCGCCCGCAGCCCCGGGACGTGCACGGGCAGGGCGACGCCCGCGCTCGCCACGATGGCGGTGCCCATGACGGTCGCGTACCAGTTGGGGCCGAAGTGCCGCAGAGCCGGCCGCCGGGCGGCGGCGGCATACGGAGGAGCGGTGCGGGTCTGCGGAAAGGTGGCCATGCCACGATTTTCGTGGCCCTGACCTTCCCCCACCAGGGAGCCCGGCCCTATGAGGTCATAAGGTGGGCTTATGTCCAGCGACGCGCCCGCCCTCCTGTCCCACCGGGTCCCCGATCTCGGCGCGCTGGAGCTGCTCCTCGCCGTCGCCCGGCACGGCAGCCTCGGACGGGCCGCCCGTGACGTGGGCATCACCCAGCCCGCCGCGAGCAGCCGCATCCGCTCGATGGAACGGCAACTGGGCCTCGCGCTCCTCGACCGCTCGCCCCGCGGCTCCCGCCTCACCGACGCGGGAGCGCTGGTCACCGACTGGGCGCGCCGGGTCGTCGAGGCCGCGGAGGCGTTCGACGCGGGCGCCCAGGCGCTGCGGGACCGCCGCGACTCCCGGTTGCGGGTCGCCGCCTCCATGACCATCGCCGAGTACCTGCTCCCGGGCTGGCTGATAGCCCTGCGCGGCGACCGGCCGGACACCGCGGTGTCGCTGCTCGCCGGCAACTCCGCGGTGGTCGCGCAGCGCCTGCTGGCCGGCGAGGCGGACCTCGGCTTCGTCGAGGGGCTGTCCGTGCCGGAAGGGCTCGACGGGACGGTCATCGCGCACGACCGCCTCGTCGTCGTGGTCGCCCCGGCGCACGCCTGGGCCCGCCGCCGCACTCCGCTGACCCCGCAGGAGCTGGCCGCGACACCGTTGATCCTGCGCGAGCGCGGCTCCGGCACCCGCCAGGTCCTGGACGCCGCCCTCGCCGTGCACGGAGGCCTGGCCCAGCCGCTCCTGGAGCTGTCCTCCACCACGGCGGTGAAGGGGGCGGCGGAGAGCGGCGCCGGACCGTGCGTGCTGAGCGAACTGGCCCTCGGCGAGGAACTCTCCGCCCGCCGCCTGGTCAAGGTGCCCCTCGCCGGGGTCCGCCTGCGCCGCCAGCTCCGCGCCGTCTGGCCGTCGGGCCACCGCCCCACGGGCCCGGCCCGCGACCTGCTCTCCCTCACCCGGTCGTCCCCGTCCGGGCACTGAGCGAGCCCGCCGCTGCGGCCGGCCCGTCCGGAACCGCTCTTGACCGGCGGCCTGCCGGGTGGACCAAGGCCCGTACCGGCGAGCGCCGACCGGACGGAGACATCCGTCGACCAGCGGTCGGCGAGCTGCGCCGCGGTGTGACGCCTCGCCGTGACCGTCGCCGGCGCCTCCAGCAGCGGGGCGGGCCCGTCCGGCCCCGGGCGTACGCCCACGCGGTCGCCGTCACAAACCGGTGGCCCGCCTGCCCGCCGGCCGGGAAGGATGGGCGTGTGACCGTCACCGCACCGCCCGCCACGGGCGTCCGCCACCACTGGGCCGACCTGCCCGACACCGTACGGAGCGCCGTCCAGGACATCCTGGGCGCGCCCGTCGTCGAGGCCCGCAGCCAGAGCGGCGGGTTCTCGCCCGGGGTCGCCGCGCGGGTCCGGCTCGCGGACGGACGGCGTGCGTTCGTCAAGGCCGTGAGCGCCGAGGTCAACCCCGACAGCCCGGCCCACCACCGTGCCGAGGCCCGCCACACCGCGGCCCTCCCGCCGCACGCCCCCGTACCGGAGCTGCTCGGTTCGTACGACGACGGCACCTGCGTCGCCCTCGTCCTGGAGGACATCGAGGGCCGCCAGCCCCGCGTCCCCTGGGATCCGGCCGAGCTGGACCGCGTGCTGGCGGCGGTCGGCGCACTGTCCCGGACCCTCACCCCGGCCCCGGTCGACGCGCCCCGCGCCGCCGAGGGCAAGACCACCCTGTTCACCGGCTGGCGCAGCCTGCACGCGGCGGGTGACACCAGCCGCCTGGACCCCTGGGCGGCACAGCGGCTCGGCGCACTGGCGGAACTGGAGTCCGGCTGGGCCGAGGCCGCCGCGGGAGACAGCCTCGCCCACGGCGATCTGCGCGCCGACAACATCCTGCTCACCCGCGACCGGGTCGTCTTCGTCGACTGGCCCCACGCGGTGCGCGCCGCGCCCTGGTTCGACCTGCTGGCGATGCTGCCGTGCGTGGCGGCGCAGGGCGGTCCGCGACCGGAGGCCCTCTTCACCGCCCACCCGCTCGGCCGGGACGCCGATCCCGCCGCGGTCACCGCCGTACTCGCCGCCCTGGCCGGCTACTTCGTCGCGCACTCACTGCACCCGGACCCGCCGGGCCTGCCGACGCTCAGGGCCTTCCAGGCCGCCCAGGGCGTGGCCGCGCTGGACTGGCTGCGGAGCCGGCTCCCCGGATGACCGGTCCCGGGGGGCGCGCGGAGCCGTCCGCCGTCTCACCGCCGGGCCACGTAGTAGACGTTCAGGATGTCGCCCTCGACGCGCTGGGTGTCGATCCGGCCGAATCCGGCCTCGCCGAGCATCTTGCGGGCGGTCTGCTCGCCCCACACGGTGCCCAGGCCCTCACCGCCCTCGCCCAACGAGACGCTCATGCAGTAGAACACCGAGAACGTGTACAGCGCCGGGCCCAGCGGGTGATCGATGTTCTCCTCCAGGCGACTGGACGCCGCGATGTCCCCCATCAGGAACACGCCGTCCTCCGCCAGGGCGGCGGCGACGGCGGCCAGTGTGCGCGCCGGCCGGGCCAGGTCGTGGACGACGTCGAACGCCGTGATCAGGTCGTAGGAGCCGGAGATCTCGGCGCAGTCGCCGATGTCGAACGCGGTGTTGGCCAGCCCCAGCGCGGCGGCCTCGGCGCGTGCGGCGGCGATGCCCTCCTCGGACATGTCGAGCCCCTGGAAGCGGCTCGCCGGGAAGGCCTTGGCCAGGACGTTGACCGCGTGACCGTGGCCGGTGCCGATGTCCAGCACCTCGATGCCCGCACGCAGCCGTTCGGTGAGACCCGGCACCAGCGGAACGATGCCGTTCACCAGAGCCAGGTCGAAGACCTCCCCGGACTCCTCCGCCTGCAGGCTCTGGAAGCGCGGATACGCCGCGTACGGCAGGCCGCCACCGGTGCGGAACGCCTCCAGCACCTGCTGCTCGACCTCGCCCATCATCCCGAAGTCCTGCGCGATCCGGGCCAGGTTGTCGGGCCCGGACGCCCGCGTCAGCGAGGCGGCGTGCTCGGGCGGCAGTGCGTACGTGCGCTGCTCGGGCGCGTAGTCGACGATGCCGCCGACCACCATCGCGCCCAGCCACTCGCGGACGTAGCGCTCGTTCAGGCCGGCCGCGCGTGCGATCTCCTCACTCGTGGCCGGCGTCATCAGGGCCATCGTGTCGAAGAGGCCGCTCTGGTGGCCCAGGCCCGCCATCAGGCCCAGGCACGTGTCGTTCACCACCTGGACCATGCGGCCCGCGAACGCCTCCTGCTTCACCGCATCCGGTGCTGTGACGGACATGGTTCCTCCTCTCGCCATCGGGCCACGGGGCCACGGGAGGGAGGCGGGACGGACGGCCGGCCGCGCTCCGGGTGGGGCGGCCCGACGAGACGGCGCAGATATTCTCCTGTCCGCCACGCTACGCCGCGCGGGCGCCGGAGGCCGCCCGGGGCAGCGGCGGTTCCCGCGTAACCACCCACCCCGCGCCGACCCCCACCGGGTCGCGTCAGCCGGCCGGTGAAGCCGCCGCCGCCAACGCCCGCATCACCCGCACGTCGTCGCCCATCTCCGGATGCCACTGCACCCCGAGGACCCACCCCGGCCCCGGCAGCTCGACGGCCTCCACCGTGCCGTCCGCCGCGTGCGCCGAGGCCACCAGGCCCGCGCCGAGCCGGTCCACGGCCTGGTGGTGGTAGGTCGGTACGTCGCACGGGCCGGGCACAACGGAGGCGTACCGGGTGCCGGGCACCGGCGTTACCCCGTGCGTGCCGAGCACGCCCGTCGCCCCGCCGGGCCCCGCGTGCCCGTCCAGATGCTGCCTCAGCGTGCCGCCGCGCACCACGTTCAGCAACTGCATCCCGCGGCAGATCCCGAGCAACGGCGTGCCGGACTCCAGCGCCGCCCCGATCAGCGCCGCCTCCCACCCGTCACGCTCCGGCGCGGCCGGCCCGGTCCGCGGGTCGCGCTCCGCCCGGTACCGCGCGGGCTCCACATCCGGCCCGCCCGCCACCACCACCGCGTCGAGCCGGGCCACCACCGACGCCGCGAGCTCCGGCGAGTCCGGCGGCAGCAGCACGGCCGTCCCGCCCGCATCCCGGACCAGCCGGGCGTACCCGGCGGGCAGCAGCGTGGCCGGCAGGTCCCAGACACCCCAGCGCACCGAGGCCTCCAGGTAGGTACTGATCCCGATCAGCGGACGGTTCATCGGACCCCTCACCTCACTCGCACGGCACGCGCAACGCACCGGCACCGTATCCAAATCCCTTGCCCTGCCCATAGATTTGGATCACTGTCGGCCCGCGAGGAGAGGATCCATCCGTGTCCGACCGAACAGCCCCGCTCGCCGTCGAGGAACTCCGCCTCCTCGTCGGCAGCGGTGAGATCGACACCGTGGTCCTGGCCTTCCCCGACATGCAGGGACGCCTCCAGGGCAAACGCTTCGCCGCCGGCTTCTTCCTCGACGAGGTGGTGCGGCACGGCACCGAGGGGTGCAACTACCTCCTCGCCGTCGACACCGACATGAACACGGTCGACGGTTACGCCATGTCCTCGTGGGACCGCGGCTACGGCGACTTCGCCATGCGCCCCGACCTCACCACCCTGCGCCGGGTGCCCTGGAACGAGGCCACCGCCCTGGTCACCGCCGACCTCGCCTGGGCCGACGGCTCACCCGTGACCGCCGCGCCCCGTCAGATCCTGCGCCGCCAGCTGGAGCGTCTCGCGGAGCACGGCTACACGGCCCACGTCGGCACCGAGCTCGAGTTCATCGTCTTCAAGGACACCTATGAACAGGCCTGGGACCGCGGCTACCGCGACCTGACCCCCGTCAACCAGTACAACGTCGACTACTCCGTCCTCGGCACCGGCCGCGTCGAGCCCCTGCTGCGCCGCATCCGCAACGAGATGGCCGGTGCGGGCCTCACCGTCGAGTCCGCCAAGGGGGAGTGCAATCCCGGCCAGCACGAGATCGTGTTCCGCTACGACGAGGCCCTGGTCACCTGCGACCAGCACGCCGTCTACAAGACCGGCGCCAAGGAGATCGCCGCGCAGGAGGGTGTGGCACTCACCTTCATGGCCAAGTTCAACGAGCGCGAGGGCAACTCCTGCCACATCCACCTCTCGCTCCGCTCCACCGGTGAACCCGGCCGCAGCGTCATGGCGGACACCGACGGCACCATGTCCCCGGTGATGCGCCACTTCCTGGCCGGCCAGCTCGCCGCCCTGCGCGACTTCTCCCTCCTGTACGCGCCGAACATCAACTCCTACAAGCGCTTCCAGCCGGGTTCCTTCGCCCCGACCGCCGTCGCCTGGGGCCACGACAACCGCACCTGCGCCCTCCGCGTCGTCGGCCACGGCCAGTCCCTGCGCCTGGAGAACCGCCTCCCCGGCGGCGACGTCAACCCGTACCTCGCCGTGGCCGGACTCGTCGCCGCGGGCCTCTACGGCATCGAGCACGCCCTCGAACTCCCCGAGCCCTGCGAGGGCAACGCCTACGCCGCCGCGTACGACCGCGTCCCCACCACGCTGCGCGAGGCGGCCGGACTCTGGGAACACAGCGAGATCGCCCGCGAGGCCTTCGGCGACGACGTCGTCGCGCACTACCGCACCATGGCACGCGTCGAACTCGACGCCTTCGACGCAGCGGTGACCGACTGGGAGCTCCGACGCTCCTTCGAACGCCTGTGAGGACCTCCTTGACCCCTGAGCCGATCCCCGAGCCGGTCCACGAGCACCGAGTCCTGAACCCGGCGACGGAGGAACTCCTCGCCACCGTCCCCGCCACCACGGCGGCCGAGGTGCACACCGCCGTGGCCCGCGCCGCCGCCGCACAGCTGGTCTGGGCCGCCCTCGCCCCCGGCGACCGCGCCCGGCTGCTGCGCCGTTTCGCCGTCGCCGTCGACACCCACCTCGACGAACTGGCCCGGCTGGAGGTCCGGGAAGCCGGGCACACGATCGGCAATGCCCGCTGGGAGGCGGGCAACGTGCGTGATCTGCTCGACTTCGCCGCCGGGGGAGTCGAGCGGCTCAGCGGCCGTCAGATCCCCGTCCCCGGCGGCATCGACCTCACCCTGCTCGAACCCCTCGGCGTCGTCGGGGTGATCGCGCCCTGGAACTTCCCCATGCCGATCGCCGCTTGGGGGGCCGCCCCCGCCCTCGCCGCGGGCAACGCCGTCGTCCTGAAGCCCGCCGAGACCACCCCGCTGACCGCACTCCGGCTCGCCGGACTGGCTCTGGAGGCGGGCCTTCCCGAGCACCTCTTCCAAGTCCTGCCGGGCGCGGGCGACGAGGCGGGGAACGCCCTCGTCGAACACCCGGGAGTAGCCAAGATCGTCTTCACGGGCTCCACCCGGGTCGGCAAGCGGATCATGGCCAAGTGCGCCGAACGCGTGAAGCGGGTCACCCTCGAACTCGGCGGCAAGAGCCCCAACATCGTCTTCGCCGACGCCGACGTCGAAGCCGCGGCGGCCGCCGCCCCCCTGTCCTTCCTGGACAATGCCGGCCAGGACTGCTGCGCCCGCACCCGGATCCTCGTCCAGCGCTCCGTGTACGACCGCTTCCTCCACCTCCTCGCCCCGGCCCTCGCGGCGGTCGTCGTCGGCGACCCCGCCGACGAGAAGACGCAGATGGGGCCGCTCATCTCGCGGGCGCAGCTGGAGCGGGTGCGCGGGTACGTCCCCGAGCGCGCCGCAGCGCTCCGCGGCAGCGCGCCCGAGGGGCCCGGGTTCTGGTTCCCCCCGACCGTCCTCACCGACGCTCCCGCCGACGCGCCCGCCGCCACCGAGGAGGTCTTCGGGCCCGTCGCGGTCGTCCTGCCCTTCGAGGACGAGGCGGACGCCGTCCGGCTCGCCAACGCCACCGAGTACGGCCTCGCGGGCTCCCTCTGGACCCGTGACGTGGGACGCGCGCTGCGCGTCGCACAGGCCGTCCGGGCGGGCAACCTCTCCGTCAACTCCCACTCCGCGGTCCGCTACTGGACCCCGTTCGGCGGGTTCAAGCAGTCCGGACTCGGACGGGAACTGGGCCCGGACGCCCTGACCGCCTTCACCGAGACCAAGAACGTCTTCCTCAGCACGGAGGCCTGAACCGGAATGACCACGGACAACGGGAACATCTGCCGCCGCCTCGTCGGCCGCACCGCCGTCATCACCGGCGCCGGCAGCGGCATCGGCCTGGCCACCGCGCACCGCCTCGCCTCCGAGGGCGCGCACGTGGTCTGCGGCGACATCGACGAGACCGCCGGCCAGGCGGCCGCCGAAGCGGTCGGCGGCACCTTCGTACGCGTGGACGTCACCGATCCCGGAGAGGTCGAGGCCCTGTTCAAGGCGGCGTACGACACCTACGGCTCCGTCGACATCGCCTTCAACAACGCGGGCATCTCGCCGCCCGACGACGACTCCATCCTCACCACGGGGCTGGAGGCGTGGAAGCGCGTCCAGGACGTCAACCTCACCTCCGTCTACCTGTGCTGCAAGGCGGCCCTGCCCTACATGCGGCGCCAGGGCCGGGGCTCGATCATCAACACCGCGTCCTTCGTCGCCAGGATGGGGGCGGCGACCTCCCAGATCTCGTACACCGCCTCCAAGGGCGGCGTGCTGGCGATGACGCGGGAACTGGGCGTCCAGTTCGCCCGCGAGGGCATCCGCGTCAACGCGCTGTGCCCGGGGCCGGTCAACACCCCGCTGCTCCAGGAGCTCTTCGCCAAGGACCCCGAGCGCGCGGCCCGCCGGCTCGTGCACATCCCGCTCGGCCGGTTCGCCGAGGCGACGGAGATCGCTGCCGCCGTCGCGTTCCTGGCGAGCGACGACGCGTCCTTCGTCAACGCCACCGACTTCCTCGTCGACGGCGGGATCTCCGGGGCGTACGTCACACCTCTCAGCCCTTAGGACGGGGCCCCGGCGGCGGAACCTAGAGTGGGGCGATGAGCTATCCGACCCCGCCCGGCTGGTACCCCGACGCAGCGGCGCCCGGCAACGAGCGGTGGTGGGACGGCGCGACGTGGACCGCCCACACCCGCCCCCTCGCCACCGTGCCCGTGCCGCCGGGGCCCGGCCGGGGAAGCGGCGCCGGTGGCCGCAGCGTCAGGACCGTCGCACTCGTGGCGGCCGGCGCGGTGGTCGTCGGCGCGGTCGTGACGGGCGCGGTCCTGCTCACCGGCGACGGCGAGGCCTCGCCCACCGCGCACCGGTCGAGCGGCGCCCCGTCGCGGCCCGCGGCCACCGGCACCGACGCGGCCGGCGGCGACGCCGGCCCGTCGCCGGCGTCCTCACCGGCCGGGGAGGATCCCACCGTGCTCGTCGACCAGCTCAACGGCATCACCCTGCCGATCCCCGACGGCTGGGAGCGGGTCGAGCACCCCGTCGAGGAAATGCTCACGATGCGTACCGCCGACGCCGAGGCCTACTACTGCCCGGGCACCTCCTCCGCGTTGTGCCACCACGGCACGGTGACCACGCGCACCGCGAGCGGCACCGACGCCACCACGCCCGAGGAGATCGCCGAGGAGGACATCGACGCCGCGGCGAAGCGCGCCTACGACGAGGACATCATCGGCCGGCCCCTCCACGGCGGCATCATGTCGCACCGGCAGATCGCCGCCGGCCCGGTCACCGTGGCCGGCCGCACCGGATACCAGGTGCGCTGGCGGGTCGTCACGGGCAAGGGACCGGGCGGCTACGTGCAGTCCCTCGCCTTCCCCTCGGCCGTCGGCAGCGAGTCGCCCGTCGTCGTCCGCTACGCCTTCGACGCCGGCCCCGACGGGCCGCCGCTCGCCCTCATGGACACCCTCACCCGGGGCATCCGGCCCCTCGGCGACAGCGAGACCGGCGGAGGCGTCGGCAGCTCGGTCGCCCCCTGAGCCGGCCCGCCCCGCCCCCTCAGAGGAAGGTGCGGCCCTCGCCCCGGTACGTCGGCACGGTCGCCGTCACCCGGTCGCCCTCGATCAGCTGGAGCTCGTCGAACCGCTCGCACAGCTCCCCGGCCTTCGCGTGCCGGAACCACACCTTGTCGCCGATCAGCAGATCGTCGGCGGGGGCGCCGAGCAGCGGGGTCTGCACCTCGCCGGGGCCCTCCTGCGGGTCGTAGCGCAGTCCCTCCGGCAGATACGGGACCGGCAGCCGGTCCGCGCCGGCCGCCCCGGACGCCGGGTAGCCGCCCCCGAGCACCGTCACCACGCCCACCCCCGGGCGGCGGACGACGGGCTGGGCGAACAGGGCCGCCGGGCGGGCCGTGAACGACGTGTAGTTGTCGAACAGCCGCGGGACGTAGAGGCCGGAGCCCGCCGCGATCTCGGTGACGGCCGGTTCGGCCGCGGTGTGCTGAACGCTGCCGGTGCCGCCGCCGTTCACGAACTCCAGGTCCGGTGCCACGGCCCGGACCGCCCGGACCACCTCGGCCCGCCGGGCCGCCAGCTCCCGGCGGGCCGAGGCCTGCATCAGCCGGATCGCCCGGGAACGCAGCGGCCGCCCCACGAGCGAGTCGCCCACCCCGGCGATGTGACCCTCGTACGCCATCAGCCCCACCAGCCGGAATCCGGGGCGGCGGGCGACCGACCTGGCCAGTTCCGCCAGCTGGGCGGGGGAGCGCAGCGGCGAACGAAGGGCCCCGATCCTGACCCGGCCGCCGAGCATCCGCAGCGAGGTGTCCAGTTCCAGGCAGACCCGGATCTCCTCCGTGCCGCCGGCCCGCGCCGCGTCGATCAGCTCCAGCTGCGCGTGGTCGTCCACCATCACGGTCACGGCGGCGGCCAGCTTCGGGTCGGCGGCCAGCTCCGCGAAGGCCGAGCGGTCGGCCGACGGATAGGCCAGCAGGACGTCGTCGAACCCGGCCCGTGCCAGCCACAGCGACTCCGCGAGCGTGAACGACATGAGCCCGGCGAATCCGGGCCGTGCCAGCACCCGCTCGAGCAGGGCCCGGCAGCGCACCGATTTGCTCGCCACCCGGACGGGCTTGCCGCCGGCACGCCGCACGAGATCGTCGGCGTTGGCGTCGAACGCCTCCAGATCGACGACGGCGATCGGGGCGTCGAGATGGGCGGTGGCCCGGTTGTAACGGGTCCGGTCAGCGGCGCGGGCAGTCATGGCCGCAGCTTGCCAGACGGCTGTACCGCTGGGTAGGGGGACGATCTGTGCAGATCGACCGCGAGAGCGGCGGCCCGCTCCCACCCCGGCCCCGCCAGCCCGTAGAGTGACGGACACGCGGCGAGCGGCGGGCCTGCCTCGCGCCCGATCCGCGTGCGGTACGGAACGGACCAGGGGGGCGGATGAGTACCGAGGCGCAGCGCGCTCCCGTCCCGCCACGTCCGACCACCCCGCCACCGCTCCGCCCGGAGCACACGGACCGGGCCACCCGGACCGCCGTCCCGCCCGGCCCCGACGCCGAGCCCCGGGAGGGCCCCGCATCCGGGCCCGCGACGAGTGGCGCGGCACCGGACGGGCCCCCGGTCCCACCGCGGCCCCCGGCTCCACCGCAGCCCCCTGCCGCGCCCGCGCCCCGGACCCCGCCGCCCGTGGAGACGACCGCCGGCCTGCGCCCCGTGCCCCCGGCCCGGCCCGCCGAGGCGCCCCCGCAGCCGGTGCTTCCGCCGCGGCCGCCCGCTACACCCCCCGCAGCGACCCGGCGGCGGCCCGTGGGCGCCGTGGAACTCGGCGGCCCCCCGGCCGGACCCGGGGCAGCCGTCCCGTACGCGTACCGGTCCCCGCAGGTCCACCCCCCGGCGGAGACGCCGGCCGAGACCACCACCCGGCTCCGGCCCGTGCGGACCCGGCACCCCTTCAAGGCCGCGGCCGCCGCGGTCTGCGTCGTGCTCGGACTCGGGCTGATCGGCGGAGCCGCCACCGGCAGCTGGCTCATCAGCGACTCCTCGGCCGATCCCGCGGCCCACAGCGCCTACACCGTGGGCCGCGACGCCTGGCACAGCGTCCCGGTCGACACGCTCTTCCCCCGGACGCTCAAGGGCGACGGCGCGGGGCCCGGCGGCGCCGACCGGGTCTGGACCAGGATCGCCGTGGCGCCGGACGGCGGCTGCGCGGGCGCGCTCGACCCGCTGCTGCTCGACACCCTCCGCCCGGTCGGCTGCGCCCGCCTGCTCCGCGCCACGTACACCGACGCGACGAGCAGCAGCGTCACCACGGTCGGCATGGTCTTCACCGAGGCCGACACCGCGGCCATGCGGACACTGAGCACCCGCTTCGCCGGCGAGCACCTCGACGCGCGCAGCGACCTGATGCCCCGGCCCTACGCCGTGAAGGGCGGCCCCGCCGCCGGATTCGGCGACCGGCAGCGGGCCAGCTGGACCGTGCACGTACTGACCGAGGTGCCGGTCGTGATGTTCGCCGTCTCCGGGTTCGCCGACGGCCGGAAGGTCACCGACCCGCAGCCGGCCGAGAAGGCCATGGCGGTGAACGCGACGACCGCGGCCGCCCAGGCCGGACTCGGACACGAGGCCAAGGGCGTGGCGGACCGGGTCGAGCGAGGACTGCGCAGAACCGTCGCCGATCTCACGGAGAAGCCCGAATGACCCGCCGCGTCCGCTCCCGCAGACTCCTCGGCGCGGTCTGCGCCGCCACCGCGTTCGCGCTGCTGCCCGCGTCCCCGGCCGGGGCGGACACCATCCGGGCCCAGCAGTGGGGTCTGGACGCCCTCCACACGGACCGCGCCTGGCAGACCACCCGGGGCAAGGGGATCACGGTCGCCGTCGTCGACACGGGGGTCGACGGCACCCTGCCCGACCTGACGGGCCAGGTGCTCGCGGGCAAGGACATGATCGGTTTCGGCGCCGGACGCGGTGACCGGGCCTGGGCCAGGCACGGCACCGCGATGGCCGGGATCATCGCCGGCCGGGGCCATGGCAGCGGAGGCGAGGAGGGCGTCATGGGCATCGCGCCCGAGGCGAGGATCCTGCCCGTCCGGGTCATCCTCGAAGCGAGCGACCCCGCCCGCGCCGAGGCCCGCAAGTCCCGGGGCACCGCCCTCGCCGACGGCATCCGCTGGGCGGCCGACCACGGCGCCGACGTCATCAACCTCTCCCTCGGCGACGACAGCGAGTCCGCGCACCCCGAACCCGGTGAGGACGCCGCCGTCCAGTACGCGCTGAAGAAGGGCGCGGTCGTCGTCGCCTCGTCCGGCAACGGGGGCGAGAAGGGCGACCACATCTCGTACCCCGCCGCCTACCCGGGCGTGATCGCCGTCGCCGCGGTCGACCGGTACGGCTCCCGTGCCTCGTTCTCCACCCGCCGCTGGTACGCCGCCGTGAGCGCGCCCGGGGTCGACATCGTCGTCCCCGCGCCCGACCGCAAGTACTACGTGGAGTGGGGCACCTCCGCGGCGGCGGCGTTCGTCTCCGGCGCGGTCGCGCTGGTGCGTGCCGCCCACCCGGGTCTGTCGCCCGCCCAGATCAGGAAGCTGCTCACGGACACCGCCCGCAGTTCCCCGTCCGCCGGCCGCGACGACGCCCGGGGCTACGGCATCGTCGACCCGGCCGCGGCCATCAAGGCGGGCGGCTCGGTGCGCCCCGCCGGGCTGCGCGGCGAGTCCGCCGCGGCCGGTTACCGCGAGCGGTACTTCGGCTCCGGTCCCACCCCGCCCCGGGTGGACGACAGCCCCGCCGGCTGGCTCGCCCCGGCGGCGGGCGGCCTCGGCGCGGTCCTGCTGGCCCTGGCCGTCGTCCTGTGGCGCGGCCGCAACGGCCGCGGCCTCGTCCCGGGTCGCTGAAACAGTCCGCACCTCGTGCCGCAAAGGCCGCAGGCTCGTCCCGCGCCGCTCAGCCGGCTCGTCCCGCCCCGCTGAGCGGGCCCTCCGTCCGGGGGCGCACCGGCCCCCGCCCGGTCGTCCGTCACCGCCGAACTGGCGCCTCAGCCGGCGGCGTCGGCCCGCACCACCCCCACGGCCGCCTTCGCCACCGACTCGACGAGCGCGATGCCCGACTCCTTGGTCCGCTGGCCGGCCGACAACACCGCCACCAGACAGGTCCGCCCGCCCGCCGTCACCCGCCCGATGCTGTTGATGTTCCACAGCCCCGTGGCGGTCCGCGGCATCCAGCCGTTCTTGAGCGCCCAGTCACTGCCCGCGGCGGACACCCCCCACCGCTGGCCGGCCTCGACCCGCGCCATCAGCTCCCGCAGCCAGGTCCGGGAGCCCTCGCTCAGCTCCCCGTCGGTGTCCGTACCGAACACCGCCTCCAGCAGCGTCAGCTGATCGGCCGCGGTGGTCCGGGTCAGCCCCCAGGCCTGCGCGGCCGTCGTCGCGGTGAGTCCGAGCCGCTCGTTGGCGGCGTCGAGTCCGGCCGCCCCGCCCACCGCCGCCAGCAGCGCGGTGGCGGAGTCGTTGTCGCTCCGCTCGATCATCGCGACCGCCCGGGCGTGTTCGCCGGCGGTCAGGTCACGCCCCTCGTCCTGGGCGCGGAGCAGCAGCGCCGCCAGGATGTCGACCTTGACGATGCTCGCGGTGTCGTACGTCGCGTCCGCGCCCCCGTACACCGCACGCGTACCGCTGCCGCTGTCCAGCACGGCCACCGACACGGCCGCCGTGCCCGAACCGGCCAGCAGCGGTTCGACGGCCGCCGCCAGTTCCGCGTCCGCATCCATCACCGGCTCCTCGCTCGCCGCCGCGACCGGAGCGGTCGCGGCCGGTGGGACGGACGATACGGAAGCCGCGGCGGCGGGCGTGTGATCCGGCGGTCCGCCGGTCACGTACGCGCCCACGGCGGCCGAGCCGGCCAGTACGGCCGCGGCCGAAAAAGAAGCGGACCTGGCGGATCTGCGGATTCTGTGTCAGGGCATGGCCCGGACGCCAGGAACCGCGGCTGTAAGGAGGCCGAGCCCGACCTGTCGGCAGGATGAGAAAGCCCAGGCACTACGCTCGCCCTGTGGCGCAGAAGAACATTCCGGACCCCGGATACTCCGACGACGACGGCACGGCCGACCCCGCCCTGACCGAGGCGCTGGCCGCCTGGGCCGAGGACCGCGAGGCCGTCGGCCCGGTGCTCGAAGCCCTGAAGGGGGCCCGTCTCCTCGTTCCCGTGGTGGCCGTTCTCGGCGAGGTGGAGGAGGACGAGAAGGGGCTGCGCCGGGAGAAGACCAGCGACATGGCGGTCCCCACGCTCCAGGCGGGCGACCGCCGCGCCCTGCCCGCCTTCACCTCCACGGCCTCGCTGGCCCTCTGGGACCCGCAGGCCCGCCCGGTCGCCGTGCCCCTGCACCAGGCCCTCCAGGCCGCCGTGCACGAGAAGGCCGACACGGTGGTGCTCGACCTCGCCGGGCCGGTGGCCTTCGAGCTGACCGGGTCCGCTCTGCTCGCCCTCGCCGAGGGCCGGACCAGCGCCGACCCGCTGGACGACCCCGCCGTGACCGCCGCGGTACGCGCCGCCGTCGCCGTCGAGCCCGCGGTGCTCCGCGCCCACCTCGGACCGGGTCGCGCGGACGGCACGCTCGCCCTGGTGCTGGCGGCGGACGCCGACCCCGCCAAGGCGGCCGGCCGGGTCGCGCGGTCGCTGGCGGCCGACGAGGTGCTGCGCGCCCGGCTGGTCCGCGGCCTGGACCTCGCTCTGCTCCCGGCCGACGCGCCCACGCCCGGTGAGGCCCTGTTCACGCGCTGACCCCCCGCGCCGGGCCCAGGCCCTTCCGTGAACGCTGTGAGCCCCCTGCCGTCCGGCAGGGGGCTCACAGCGTTCGGAGAGGCGGGAGGTAAGGGGGCGGACTCAGCCGAAGACCGGTCCGGTGTACTTCTCGCCGGGGCCCTGGCCGGGCTCGTCCGGTACGAGCGAGGCCTCGCGGAACGCCAGCTGCAGGGACTTCAGACCGTCACGCAGCGGAGCCGCGTGGAAGGAGCTGATCTCCGTGGTGCTCGCGTCCAGCAGGCCGGCCAACGCGTGGACCAGCTTGCGGGCCTCGTCGAGGTCCTTGTGCTCGTCGCCGTCCTCGGTCAGCCCGAGCTTCACGGCGGCGGCGCTCATCAGGTTGACCGCGACCGTCACGATCACCTCGACCGCGGGCACCTCCGCGATGTCGCGGGCCATCTCGTCGAAGCCGGGGGAATCACTGGTGGGGGTCGCGTCACTCATGGGCCATACGATAGGCCCACGGCAGGCCCGCCCCGTCTGCGGGAGTGCGTGTGACCACCGGTTAGCGCCTGCCCCGGGGAGCTGCTAACCTTGTGTAACGACCGGCTGGGCATCTATGTGCCCGGCCCACAAGTGGAGGCTCCGATCTCCCACCTGACCGTCCTCAGGACGGCGGGTCACCGGTCAGGTGGCGCCCATCGTTCCGTACGGACGATGGAGCCGCCCGATGCGCCCCGCGGTTGACCGCGGCGGTGTTCCGGTTGTTCTGGAGCCCCGCCTGTGTCCCGGCGGGGCATTTTTCATGGCCTTGCGCGGTTGGTCTGTCGAAAACAGACGTTACGCGGCTGTCCGCCAGGCGGCCGCGTGGTGCTACCGAGGAGGATCCATCAGCGCCGAGCCCCGCATCAACGACCGGATTCGTGTACCCGAGGTGCGACTTGTCGGTCCCAGCGGCGAGCAGGTCGGGATTGTTCCGCTTGCCAAGGCCCTGGAACTCGCACAGGAGTACGACCTCGACCTGGTCGAGGTGGCGGCTACCGCCCGTCCGCCCGTGTGCAAGCTCATGGACTACGGGAAGTTCAAGTACGAGTCGGCCATGAAGGCCCGTGAGGCGCGCAAGAACCAGGCGCACACGGTCATCAAGGAGATGAAGCTCCGGCCGAAGATCGACCCGCACGACTATGACACCAAGAAGGGTCACGTCGTCCGGTTCCTCAAGCAGGGCGACAAGGTCAAGATCACGATCATGTTCCGTGGTCGTGAGCAGTCCCGCCCGGAGCTGGGCTTCCGACTGCTCCAGCGTCTCGCTTCGGACGTGGAGGAACTCGGCTTCATCGAGTCCAACCCGAAGCAGGACGGCCGGAACATGATCATGGTTCTGGGCCCGCACAAGAAGAAGACCGAAGCCATGGCCGAGGCCCGCGAGGCCCAGGCCGCCCGTAAGGCGGAGCGTCAGGGCTACACCCCCGACGCCGATGCCGAGGCTGCGGACGAGGCTGCCGAGGCTCCGGCCGAGGCGACCCCCGAGGCGACCTCCGAGGCTCCGGCCGAGACACCTTCCGAGGCGTGACCTCCGGGGGCTGCCATCCAGGCGCCCCCGGGTCCCCGCGGAATCCCCACCAAGATCTGACGCCCCTGTAGTCCGGTGCCCGCACCGAGAGGGGCGCCACTGACGAGGAGAGAACGGCGCGATGCCGAAGAACAAGACGCACAGCGGTGCCAGCAAGCGCTTCAAGATCACCGGCTCCGGCAAGGTGCTCCGCGAGAGGGCCGGCAAGCGCCACCTGCTCGAGCACAAGTCGTCCAAGAAGACCCGCTCGCTGACCGGCACGGTCGTCGTGGCTCCGGCCGACGCCAAGAAGATCAAGAAGCTTCTCGGCAAGTGAGGCCGTCGTCCCCGGTGACACCTGGGACGCGCCCTCGATCCGACCGGGACCAATTCGTTTCCGGGCCGTGTGAGTACGACCACGGCCCCGCTACAAGGAGTTAACAAGTGGCACGCGTCAAGCGGGCAGTCAACGCCCACAAGAAGCGCCGGGCAATCCTCGAGGCCGCCAGCGGTTACCGCGGTCAGCGCTCGCGCCTGTACCGCAAGGCCAAGGAGCAGGTCACCCACTCCCTGGTCTACAACTACAACGACCGCAAGAAGCGCAAGGGCGACTTCCGTCAGCTGTGGATCCAGCGCATCAACGCCGCTGCCCGCCAGAACGGCATGACGTACAACCGCCTCATCCAGGGTCTGAAGGCCGCCAACGTCGAGGTGGACCGCAAGATCCTGGCCGAGCTCGCGGTCAACGACGCCAACGCGTTCGCCGCCCTCGTCGAGGTCGCCCAGAAGGCCCTCCCGAGCGACGTCAACGCCCCGAAGGCCGCCTGATCCAGGCAGTTCTTCTCGGTTTCCGAGCCGGACCCGCAGGTGCACGCCGCCTGCGGGTCCGGTGCGTTGCACGACCCAGCACCTTCGTACGCAGAGAGGCTCGCCGCCGACATGGGCACCCCCGAACTGATCTCCCCGCGATCGCCACGGGTCGCCGCCGCCCGGCGGCTGGCCAGGCGCAACTTCCGCGGTAAGGAGCGCAGGTTCATCGCCGAGGGGCCGCAGGCCGTGCGCGAGGCCGCGGACCACCGCGGCAGCGACGGCGAGCCGACCCTCATCGAACTGTTCGCGACCGTCGAGGCGGCCGAGCGGTACGAAGCGATCATCGACGCCGCCCTCGCGGCGGGCGCCCGGGTGCACCTGGCCGACAGCGAGGTCCTGGCCGAGGTGTCGCAGACCGTCACCCCGCAGGGACTGATCGGCGTCTGCCGCTTCCTCGACTCGCCCTTCGAGTCGGTCCTCGCGGCACGGCCGAAGCTGGTCGCCGTCCTGGCGAACGTCCGCGACCCCGGGAACGCCGGTACGGTGCTGCGCTGCGCCGACGCCGCGGGCGCCGACGCGGTCGTCCTCACCGACGCCTCCGTGGACCTGTACAACCCCAAGTCCGTGCGCGCTTCCGTCGGTTCGCTGTTCCACCTGCCGGTCGCCGTCGGCGTGCCCGTCGAGCAGGCCGTGCGGGGGCTGCGGGACGCGGGGTCAAGGATCCTCGCCGCCGACGGGGCGGGCGAGGACGACCTCGACGACGAACTCGACGCCGGCACCATGGGCGGGCCCACCGCCTGGGTCTTCGGCAACGAGGCGTGGGGCCTGCCCGAGGAGACCCGGGCGCTGGCCGACGCCGTCGTGCGCGTGCCGATCCACGGCCGGGCGGAGAGCCTCAACCTCGCCACCGCGGCCGCCGTCTGCCTGTACGCCTCCGCGCGCGCCCAGCGCCCCCGCCGCAGCGCCGGCTGAACCCCGCCGCACCCCGGCCCACGGCTCCCGAGGGTGTCGCTCCGTCACCGGCGACTAGTAGGGTGACGAACTCGGGGGCCCACTGCACCGGTTCGAGAGGTGGGGTACGGGAATATGGCTGTCGGCATGAGCGGGCCGCGAGCGAGACGCGCGGCCGTCGTGCGCGCCGCCGAGGACCCGGACGGTCTCACCGTCGCGGGCGCCGGATCCGGCGGCCACGCACTGGATCCGGACGACCTTCCCGACGGGCTCGTCGTCGCGGACGAGACCGGCCGGGTCATCTGCTTCAACTCCGCCGCCACGCGGATCACCGCCGTGCCCCGGGCCGCCGCCCTCGGCCGCCCGCTGGAGCACGCGCTGCCGCTGGAGGACCTCAAGGGCCGCCGCTGGTGGGAGCTGACCGACCCCTACGGCGGTCTCGCCACCCGCGTCGGCCAGCCCGAACGCAACCTCCTGCTGCCCGGCGGCCGTGAGGTCCTCGTCTCCGCCCGCTACGTGCGCGAGAGCCCCACCGGCCCCGTACGGCGCCTGGTGGTCAGCCTGCGCGGCACCGAGGCCCGCCGCCGCAACGAACGCAGCCACGCCGAACTCATCGCGACCGTCGCCCATGAGCTGCGCTCGCCGCTGACGTCCGTCAAGGGCTTCACCGCCACGCTGCTGGCCAAGTGGGAGCGGTTCACGGACGACCAGAAGCGGCTGATGCTGGAGACGGTCGACGCCGACGCCAACCGGGTCACCCGCCTGATCACGGAACTCCTGGACATCTCCCGGATCGACTCGGGGCGCCTGGAGCTGCGCCGCCAGCCCGTGGACCTGTCCGCAGCCGTCGAACGCCACGTCCAGGCGCTCACGGCGTCCGGCCAGGACCCCGGCCGGTTCCTCGTCCGCACCTGCCAGCCGCTGCCCGCCGTGTGGGCCGACCCGGACAAGGTCGACCAGGTGCTCGGCAACCTGCTGGAAAACGCGGTGCGCCACGGCGAGGGAACCGTCACCATCGAGGTGGCGCCCGCACCGGCGAAGAGCGACGACATGGGAACGGCGGTCACCGTGAGCGACGAAGGCCCCGGCATCCCCGAGGAGTCGATGGGCCGTGTCTTCACCCGCTTCTGGCGGGGCAGCAAGCGCGGCGGCACCGGGCTCGGCCTCTACATCGTCAAGGGGATCGTCGAGGCGCACGGCGGCACGATCACGGTCGGCCGCGGCCTCGGCGGCGGCGCCGAGTTCCGATTTATCCTGCCCGTGAGCACGCCGGCCTACCTGGTCTGAGCGGCCCACGGGCGCCCCATACATCCTGCGGCCCGTAGACTCGACCTTTGGCACCTTTGTGTCCTCCAGGCGTCGAGCGGGGCCACGGGGGTCCGGGGGTATCCCCCGGTAAGCGCAGTACCAGCCAATCGGAAGTACGGGAAGAGATGTCGGCACCGAACAAGTCGTACGACCCAGTCGAGGTCGAGGCACTGAAACCGGAAGAGATCGAGCGCATCCGGGACGAGGCGTTCGCCGCCTTCGCCGCCGCGGGCGACCTCGACGCGCTCGCCCAGGCGAAGACCGCGCACACCGGTGGAACCTCGCCCCTGTCACTCGCCAACCGCGAGATCGGCGCGCTGCCGCCGCAGGCGAAGGCCGAGGCCGGCAAGCGCGTGGGCCAGGCCCGCGCCGCCGTGGGCAGGGCCCTCGCGGCCCGCCAGACGGAGCTGGAGGCCGAGCGGGACGCCCGGGTCCTGGTCGAGGAGGCGGTGGACGTCACACTGCCCTACGACCGCACCCCGGCCGGCGCCCGGCACCCGCTGACGACGATCATGGAGCGCGTCGCCGACGTCTTCGTGGCCATGGGCTACGAGATCGCCGAGGGCCCCGAGGCCGAGGCCGAGTGGTTCAACTTCGACGCCCTGAACTTCGTGCCCGACCACCCGGCGCGGCAGATGCAGGACACCTTCTTCGTCGAGGGCGCCGACGGCGCGAAGAACGACGAGTCCGGTGTCGTCCTGCGCACCCACACCTCGCCGGTCCAGGCCCGCACCCTGCTCGACCGCGAGCCCCCCGTCTACGTCGTCTGCCCCGGACGGGTCTACCGGACCGACGAGCTCGACGCCACGCACACCCCGGTCTTCCACCAGATCGAGCTGCTCGCCGTCGACGAGGGCCTCACCATGGCCGACCTGAAGGGCACCCTCGACCACATGGTCCAGGCGCTCTTCGGCCCGGACATGAAGACCCGGCTGCGGCCGAACTTCTTCCCGTTCACCGAGCCGTCCGCCGAGATGGACATGGTCTGCTACGTCTGCCGCGGCGAGTCCGTCGGCAACCCCGACCGCCCCTGCCGCACCTGCGGCAGCGAGGGCTGGATCGAGCTGGGCGGCTGCGGCATGGTCAACCCGAAGGTGCTCATCGCCTGCGGTGTCGACCCCCAGAAGTACAGCGGCTTCGCCTTCGGGTTCGGCATCGAGCGGATGCTGATGTTCCGCCACCACGTAGAAGACATGCGAGACATGGTCGAAGGCGACGTCCGGTTCACCCGGCCCTTCGGGATGGAGATCTGATGCGCGTCCCGCTTTCCTGGCTGCGGGAGTACGTCGACCTGCCGGTCACCGAGACCGGCCGCGACGTCCAGGCCAAACTCGTCGAGGTCGGTCTGGAGGTCGAGACCGTCGAGCAGATCGGCGCCGGCCTCAAGGGCCCCCTGGTCGTCGGACAGGTCCTGACCATCGAGGAGCTGGAGGGCTTCAAGAAGCCCATCCGCTTCTGCACGGTGGACGTCGGCTCCGCGAACGGTACCGGCGAGCCGCAGGAGATCGTCTGCGGCGCCCGTAACTTCGCCGTCGGCGACAAGGTCGTCGTGGTCCTGCCGGGCGCCGTGCTGCCCGGCGACTTCGCGATCGCCGCGCGCAAGACGTACGGCAAGACCTCGCACGGCATGATCTGCTCCACCGACGAGCTCGGCATGGGCGACGACGGCACCCACGGCATCATCGTGCTGCCGCCGGAGCACGAGGTCGGCACCGACGCGATCGAGCTGCTCCAGCTCGTCGACGAGGTCCTCGACATCGCCGTCACGCCCGACCGCGGCTACTGCCTGTCGATGCGCGGCGTCGCCCGCGAGACCGCCATCGCCTACGGACTGCCGCTGCGCGACCCGGCCCTCCTGGACGTGCCCGCGCCCAACGCGTACGGCTACCCGGTCAAGGTCGCCGACCCGATCGGCTGCTCCCGCTTCACCGCGCGCACCGTCGTCGGCCTGCAGCCCGAGGCCCGGTCCCCGATCTGGATGCAGCGCCGGCTCCAGAAAGCCGGCATGCGGCCGATCTCGCTCGCCGTCGACGTCACCAACTACGTGATGCTCGAACTGGGCCAGCCGCTGCACGCCTACGACCGGACCCGGATCGACGGTCCGATCGGCGTGCGCCGCGCCGAGCAGGGCGAGAAGCTCACCACGCTCGACGGCACGGTCCGCGTCCTGGACGCCGCCGACCTCGTCATCACCGACAACCGCGGGCCGATCGGCCTGGCGGGCGTCATGGGCGGTGCCAACACCGAGATCGCCGACGCCTCCGAGGACGCGCACACCACCGAGGTCGTCATCGAGGCCGCGCACTTCGACGCGATCTCGATCGCCCGCACCGCGCGCCGCCACAAGCTGGCCTCCGAGGCGTCCAAGCGCTTCGAGCGGGGCGTCGACCCGCAGGCCGCGGCGGCCGCCGCGCAGCGCACCGTCGACCTGCTGGTGCTGCTCGCCGGCGGCACCGCCGAGGCGGGCGTCACCGAGGTGAGCGCCCCGTCCGGACCCCGCACCATCACCATGGCGGCCGACCACCCCGACCGGGTGGCCGGCGTGGCGTACGGCCGTGAGACCGTCGTGCGCCGTCTCCAGGAGGTCGGCTGCGACGTCTACGGGCAGGACGAGCTCCTCGTCACGGCCCCGTCCTGGCGGCCCGACCTGAACGAGCCGAACGACCTCGCCGAGGAGGTCATCAGGCTGGAGGGTTACGAGAACCTCCCCTCCACGCTCCCGACCCCGCCGTCCGGCCGCGGGCTCACCGACCGCCAGCGGCTGCACCGCCGGGTCGGCCGGGCACTCGCCGGCGCCGGCTACGTCGAGGCGCTGAACTACCCCTTCACCGGCGAGGCGGTCCTGGACCAGCTCGGCCTGGCGGCGGACGACGCCCGCCGCCGCACGGTCAAGCTCGTCAACCCGCTCTCCGACGAGGAGCCGTCGCTGCGCACCACGCTGCTGCCGGGCCTCCTCGGCGCCCTGCGGCGCAACGACGGCCGCGGCAGTCACGACCTCGCGCTCTTCGAGACCGGTCTGGTCTTCCGGCCGACCGGCCAGGAGACGAAGCCCGTCCGGCTGCCCGTCGACCGGCGCCCCTCCGCCGAGGAGATCGCCGCCCTCGACGCCGCGCTGCCGCGTCAGCCGCGCCACGCCGCCGTCGTGCTCGCGGGAGCCCGCGAGCAGGCCGGCTGGTGGGGCAAGGGCCGCCCCGCCGACTGGGCGGACTCCGTCGAGGCCGCCCGCGTGCTCGCCCGTGAGGCCGGTGTCGAGCTGACGGTCCGCGCGGACCAGCACGCGCCCTGGCACCCGGGCCGCTGCGCCGCGCTCTACGTGACGGTCAACGGCGAGGAGACCCTCTTCGGCCACGCCGGCGAGCTGCACCCGCGCGTCATCAAGGAGCTCCACCTGCCCGAGCGCACCTGCGCCATGGAGGTCGAGCTCGACGTCCTGGAGCGGGCCGTCGACGGCGTCCTCCAGGCGCCGCGGATCTCCACCTTCCCGGTGGCGACCCAGGACGTCGCCCTGGTCGTCGGCCAGGACGTGCCGGCCGCCGACGTGGAGCGGGCGCTTCGCGACGGAGCGGGCGAACTCCTGGAGTCGCTGCGCCTGTTCGACGTGTTCACGGGCGAGCAGATCGGCGAGGGCCGCAAGTCCCTGGCGTACGCGCTGCGTTTCCGTGCCGCGGACCGCACGCTGACCGTCGACGAGGCGAGCGCCGCCCGTGACACGGCGGTGGCCCTGGCCGCCGAGCGCACGGGCGCGGTGCTGCGCGGCGCGTAACGCCGCACCCGCACAGTGAGGAGGGGCGTGTCCGGCCACCGGATACGCCCCTCCTGTGTGCTCGCCCAGAAGCGGAGGACCGCACGCGGGCGGTCTCCGGCCCAGGTCCGGTGAACCCGGTTCTGGCCGGCCCCGCCGCCACCCTCCGATCCGTGGGCAGTGGGTCGTGCGATCCGGCGCCGTCCGCACTGCCGCGGAGTGTCGGGCAGGTCGGCAGAGCGGACGGCGCGGATGCGGGTCGTCGTGCTGTACGAGGGGGAGCAGACGACCCGGCCGCCTCTTGCGAGGGACTCATTCAAGCGAGCCGCGGACCCGTCCGACAGCGTGCGCGGGGGGACAGTTCGGGCATTGCGTTCACACCCCGTGTGAATCGTGCTCCACTGGGGCGACACGTCCTGGCGTGCCGACCCATCGGAGGGGGCAATGGGGGCCATGGAGCCCAACACTCTGCTAGAGGCTCTGATCGACGAGGCGGGTGTCTCCCGGGCCGGGCTCGCCGCACATGTGAACCAGGCGGGCCGCGCCCGGGGGCTGGGCCTGCGCTACGAACACACCGCCGTCGCCCGGTGGCTGAAGGGCCAGCGGCCGCGTGGCCAGGTGCCCGACCTGATCTGCGAAGTGCTGGGGACCCGGCTGCGCAGGGCGCTGTCGCTGGACGACATCGGCATGGCGGTCCTCGGTGGCCACCCGCCCGTGCAGGGCTCCTCGCTCACCGGATTCGTCGAGCGGGCCACCGCCCTGTGGCGCTCGGACGAACAGCAGCGCCCGCATGTCGTCGCCGCCCCGGCCGTCACCGGAACCACGGCGGTGATGCCCGTCTGGGAGTGGGAGAACCCGCCGGAGGACGCCGACGTGTCCCGCACCGGTCCGCAACGCGTCGGCCCGGCCGACATAGCGACGCTGCGGGCCGCCCGTACCCACTACGAACTGATGTACCGCAAGGCAGGCGGTATCGCGACGCGTTCGCGCATCGTCGGCTTCCTCAACACCGAGGCGGCCCCGCTGCTGCGCGGCGGCTACAGCGACGCGATGGGGCGTCAACTGCACCGCGCGACCGGCGCCCTGGTGGCCGTGGCGGGCATCTGCGCCTACGACTCCGACGCGCACGGGCTCGCCCAGCGCTACTTCCACCAGGCGCTGCGGCTGGCCAAGGCGAGCGGGGACCGGGGGCTGGGCGGCTATGTGATCGCCCTGCTGGTGAACCAGTCGCTCTTCCTCGCCGACTTCCGGCAGTCCGTCGCCTTCGCCGAGGCGGCGCTGCGGGCCGCCGGACGCGACATCACCCCCGCGCTCGCGGCCGACCTCCATGCGATGCAGGCCAAGGCGTACGCCCATCTCGGCGACGGGCCGAGCGCGTTGCGGTGCATCCGGCGCGCCGAGTCCGAGGCCGAGCGGATCCGGCCGGGCCGGGAGCCGGACGAGACGGGGTACGTCCAGCCGGGCCTGGTGGACGTCCAGGTCGCGGAGGCCCTGCTGGGCCTCGGGGACCTGCCGGCGGCCAGGGAGCACGCCGCGGCCGCGGTGCGCACCCCCGCGCACGACCGGGGCCGGGTCCACCGGCTGGCGATGCTGACGACGATCGAGCTCCGGCAGGGCGACGCCGACCGGGCCGCGGTCACGGCGGCGGAGATGGCGGAGCGCGCCCGGGGCATGGAGTCGCAGCGGCTGCGTGACCGGTTGCGGGCGGTGCGCGAGCACCTGGTCGCGAGCGGCAGCGCCGATGCGGAGCGGGCCGCCGGCATCGTCGATGGTGCGCTGCGCGTACCGCTGTGACCCGGGTTCTGCTGCGATATGGCCACCTACTAGTCAGAAGGTGGCAGAACTGTGCAGTGGACGAATCTGAACGAACAGACTGTGTATGAGAACCGCTGGTTCCGGGTCAATCTGGCGGACGTCGTCCTCCCGGACGGCCACCACCTCGACCACTTCGTGATCCGGCTCCGCGCCGTCGCGGCGGCCACCGTCGTCAACGAGGCCAACGAGGTGCTGCTGCTCTGGCGGCACCGGTTCATCACCGACAGCTGGGGCTGGGAGCTCGCCGCGGGGGTGGTCGAGGACGGTGAGCAGCCGGCGGCCGCGGCCGCCCGGGAGATGGAGGAGGAGACCGGCTGGCGCCCCGGCCCGCTGCACCCGCTGCTGACTGTGGAGCCGTCGAACGGCCTCACCGACGCCCGGCACCACTTCTACTGGGGCGAGGAGGCCGGCTGGACCGGTGAGCCCGTGGACGGTTTCGAGTCCTCGCGCCGTGAGTGGATACCACTGAAGCTGGTGCCCGACATGATCGCCCGCGGCGAGGTCCCGGCCGCGGGGATGGCCGCGGGGCTGATGATGCTGCACCACTTACGGCTGGGCTGAGGGGCTGCCGCAGGTCACCCGGCAGCGTCGCGCCCACGTGCGAGAGGCCGCGGGCCTGTCGCACGTGGGCGCGGGCGGGATCAGGCGTACGGGTAGAAGCCCGACCCCGTCTTGCGGCCGAGGCGGCCCGCGTCGACCATCCGCTGGAGCAGCGGGGGAGCGGCGTACAGGGGTTCCTTGTACTCCGCGTACATCGAGTCGGCGACCGAGGCCACCGTGTCGAGGCCGATCAGGTCCGCGAGCTTGAGCGGGCCCATCGGGTGGGCGCAGCCCATCTCCATGCCGTTGTCGATGTCCTCACGGCTGGCGATGCCCGACTCGAACATCCGGATCGCCGAGAGCAGGTACGGGATCAGCAGCGCGTTCACGACGAAGCCGGAACGGTCCTGGGCGCGGATCGGGTGCTTGCCCAGGACGTCCTGCACCACGGCCTCGGCACGCTTGACCGTCTCGTCCGACGTGGTCAGTGCCGGGATCAGCTCGACGAGCTTCTGCACCGGGGCCGGGTTGAAGAAGTGGATGCCGATGACCTGGTCCGGACGGGAGGTCGCGACGGCCAGCTTCACCAGCGGGATCGAGGAGGTGTTGGAGGCGAGGATGGCGTCCCGCCGGGTCACCACCTGGTCCAGCACCTGGAAGATCTCGGTCTTGACCTGCTCGTTCTCCACGACGGCCTCGATGACGAGATCGCGGTCGGCGAACTCGCCGAGGTCGGTGGTGAAGCTGAGACGGCCCAGGGTCTCGTCGCGCTCCTCCTCGGTGATCTTGCCGCGCTCGGCGGCCTTCGAGAGGGAGTTGTGGAGCCGGGTGCGGCCGATCTCCAGCGCCTCGCCGGTGGTCTCGGCCACCTTGACGTCGAGGCCGCTGCGGGCGCACACCTCCGCGATGCCTGCGCCCATCTGGCCGCAGCCCACCACTCCGACGCGTGCAATGTCGGCCATAGAGTCCGTCACCTCGTGCCTTTCGCTGTTCTCCGTTCGGCGGCTTCCGTGTGATTCCGGGCTCCACCACGACCCCACGACGTTACTCCGCGCCTTACCGGGGATCGGGGGCCGGGGCGTGCATGCTCGGCTTCACGCCCGGATTCCGGGGTTGCGGACGAGTAGGGAAACGGCAGGTACGGCGAAATGCGGCACATCGACCGAAGGAAGTTCGTGACGGGCGCGGCCGGGACGGTCGCGGGGGTGGTCGCCTCGGCCGCCGTGGCGGGTGACGCCGCCGCGGCCGCGCGGGGCGTCGGCCGTCCGGGCAGGCCCGGCGCACCCCGCGATGTGCTCCGGCGTGAGCTCCGGGGCATGTGGGTGGCCACGATCCAGAACATCGACTGGCCGTCCGGCCCGGGTCTGTCGGCGGCGGCCCAGCGGGCCGGGCTGATCAAGTACCTCGACGAGGCCGTCGCCCGGCGGCTGAACGCGGTGATCCTCCAGGTCCGCCCCAGCGCCGACGCGCTCTGGCCCTCCCCGTACGAACCGTGGGCCCAGTGCCTCACCGGCGTCCAGGGCAAGGACCCGGGCTGGGACCCGCTGGGCACGGCCGTCAAGGAGGCCCACAGCCGCGGCCTGGAACTGCACGCCTGGTTCAACCCGTACCGGGTCGCCAACCACACCGACCCCTCCCGGCTGTCGGCCGGCCACCCCGCGCGGCTGCACCCCGACTGGGTCCTGCCGTACGGAGGGAAGCTGTACTACAACCCGGGACTGCCCGAGGTCCGCGCCTTCGTCCAGGACGCGATGCTCGACGCGGTCCGCCGCTACGACATCGACGCCGTCCACTGGGACGACTACTTCTATCCGTACCCGGTGGCAGGACAGACCTTCGCGGACGGCGCCGCGTACGCGAAGTACGGCGCGGGCTTCTCCGACCGGGCGGCCTGGCGGCGCTCCAACACCGACACGCTGGTGCGGGAGATGTCCGGGCGGATCAAGGCGCTCAAGCCGGCCGTCCGGTTCGGCGTGAGCCCGTTCGGCGTGTGGCGCAACGCCTCCACGGACCCGCTCGGCTCGCGGACCTCGGCGGGCGTCCAGACGTACGACGACCTGTACGCCGACACCCGCGGCTGGATCAAGAAGGGCTGGATCGATCACGTCTGCCCGCAGGTGTACTGGAACATCGGCTACGCCCCCGCCGACTACGCCGCGCTGGTGCCCTGGTGGGCCGACGTGGTCCGGGGCACGGGCGTGGACCTGTTCATCGGCGAGGCCCTGTACAAGGCGGGGGACCCCGCCCAGTCCGCCGCCTGGCAGGACCCGGCGGAGCTGTCCCGGCACATCGACTTCGCCACCGGGTACGACCAGGTCCGCGGCCACGTCTACTTCTCGGGGAAGAGTGTGGTCACGGACCGGATCGGCGCGATGGACCGGGTGGTGGCCGACCACTACCGGACGCGGACGCGCCCGCCGCGCTGATAGCCGTCCCGTCCGCCGCGGCGGGGCGCGGCGGACGGGACGGGACGGTACGGCGCGGACGGGGCGGGCTAGCTTCCGGGGTTCGGGTCCTTGGCGGGGGTGTGCTGCACGACGCTGTCGGGGCCGGGCGCGAGCAGGTGCTCGTGTCCGTCCTCGAAGCGGACGCGGTACGGGGGAGTGCCCCCGTCCCCGAGCACTTCGACGATCTCTGCGACCCGGTCGTGCTGTCCCACGGTCCTGCCGTGCGTCAGCAGCCGGTCGCCCGTGTGTGCCTCCATCGGGAGTGACCTCCTCACGGGTGGCGTTCCATGTCGACAAGTCTATGACCGGCGGGCTCCCGCGCGCTGGGTGACAGCGATGCAGACGAGCACGGCCACCGCCGCCACCGGGGCCGCGGGCGTGATCTCCTCGCCGAGGAGCAGGAACGACCAGATCAGGGTCAGCAGGGGCTGCGCGAGCTGGAGCTGGCTGGCCCGCGCCACTCCGATCTCGGCCATGCCGCGGTACCAGACGTACAGCCCGAAGAAGGTCGACGCCACCGACACCCAGACCAGGCCGATCAGGCCGTGCGCGGTCAGCCGCACCGGTTCGTGCGGCAACGCGAGCGCGGCGCCCGCCACCGCGAGCGGCACGGTGAGGAGCAGTGCCCAGCCGGTCACCTGCCAGCCCGGCATCACCTTCGCCAGCCTGCCGCCCTCGGTGTACCCCGCCGCGCAGACCAGCAGCGCGCAGAACAGGTAGAGATCCCCGGTCGACAGACCACCGCCGCTCTGCAGCACGGTGAAGGCGATCACCACCCCCGCCCCGGCGAGCGCCGCGATCCAGAACGCGCGCGGCGGCCGCGATCCGGTGCGCACGGAGGAGAACACCGCGGTCGTCAGCGGCAGGAGGCCGACCACCACCGCCGCGTGCGAGGTCGTGGAGGTCTGCAGCGCCAGCGTGGTCAGCAGGGGGAAGCCCACGACGACCCCGCCCGCCACCACCGCGAGACCGGCCCAGTGCTGCCGCTCGGGCACCCGCACCCGGGCCGCGAGCAGGACGCCGCCCGCGACGGCGGCGGCCAGCAGACTGCGCAGCGCGACCAGGGACCAGGGGCCGAAGCTCTCCAGGCCCCACGCGGTGGACGGGAAGGTCAGCGAGAAGGAGACCACCCCGAGCAGGGCGAGCAACGTGCCGTTGCGGCCCGCCGTGACGCCGTCGGGCGAGCCGGGGGAGTGCACAGAGGTGCGGGGCGTGGTCCCGCCCGCCGCCGGGACTACCGCTATCGTGGGCGACTGAGTAGCGCTATCCTTTGCTGTCATGCAAGAGCGTAGCAGTGTCGCCGAGTTGGCCGAAGTACTCCGAGGGGAACTGAACCGCTACTCGCCAGGTGAGAAGCTGCCGTCCAGCCGCGCCCTGGTCGAACGGTTCAAGGCCAGTCCCGTCACCGTCTCGCGGGCGATCGCGCGGCTGGCCGCCGAGGGACTCGTCGTCACCCGCCCCGGCTCCGGCGCTTTCCGGGCCGAGCCCCTCGCCCCCGTGCGGCCGCCCGCCGACACCTCCTGGCAGGAGGTGTCGCTCAGCGGCGACGGCGGCCCCGAGGTCGTGCCCCGTACGGTCGACGCGTCCGGTCTCCTGGTCACCCTGACGCCCCCGCCCACCGGGGTCGTCGAGTTCAACGGCGGTTACCTGCACAGTTCGCTCCAGCCCGAGCGGGCCATGGCCGCGGCCCTCGCCCGGGCCGGCCGCCGCCCCGGCGCGTGGAGCCGGCCGCCCACCGACGGGCTCACGGCACTGCGCGCGTGGTTCGCCCGCGAGATCGGCCCCGCTCTCACCGCGGCCGATGTGCTGATCACCGCGGGCGGGCAGAGTGCCCTGGCCACCGCGCTGCGCGCGCTCGCCCAGCCGGGCGCCCCGGTCCTCGTCGAATCGCCCACCTACCCCGGCATGCTGGCGACCGCACGGGCCGCCGGACTGCGGCCCGTGCCCGTCCCCGTGGACACCGACGGCATACGGCCCGAACTTCTCGCCGAGGCCTTCCGGGTCACCGGCGCCCGCGTCCTGGTGTGCCAGCCCCTCTTCCAGAACCCGACCGGCACCGTCCTCGCCGGCACCCGCCGGGCCGAGGTCGTCCGGATCGCCCGGGAAGCGGGGGCGTTCGTCGTCGAGGACGACTTCGCCCGCAACCTCGCGCACGACGACGCCGGGCCGCTCCCCGCCTCGCTGGCCGCCGACGACCCCGACGGGGTCGTCGTCCACGTCTGTTCGCTGACCAAGGCCACCTCCCCCAGCTTCCGGGTGGGCGCCCTCGCCGCCCGGGGGCCGGTCCTGGAACGGCTGCGCGCCATCCAGGTCGTCGACAGCCTCTTCGTCTCCCGGCCGCTCCAGGAGGCCGCGCTGGAACTCGTCGGCTCTCCCGCCTGGGGCCGCCATCTGCGCTCCGTCTCGGCGGAGTTGCGCACCCGTCGCACCGCCATGATCACCGCGCTGCGCCGGGAGCTGCCCGGTCTCGCGCTGCCGCACATTCCCGCGGGCGGTGGCAGCCTCTGGCTGCGCCTGCCCGATTCCGGCGCCGGCGCGGACGAGTCCGCCATGGTCGCGGCGGCCCTGCGCGCCGGTGTGGCCATCGCGCCGGGGCGGCCCTACTTCTGCGCCGAACCCCCCGCGCCCCACGTCAGGCTGAGCTTTGTGGCCGTCGCCGGCCTCGCGGAGATCGCCGAGGGCGTGCGGCGGCTGTGCACCGCCTGGGAAGGGGTGCTCGACACGCCGGCGGTTAGTCTCCCGTCATGACCGAAACGCCGCAGGAACGGTACGAGATCTCGTCCGACCCCGCCCGGCTGGACGCCGCCCGGGTCCACGACTGGCTGTCCACCGACACCTACTGGGCCAAGGGGCGCACCCGGGAGCACCAGGACCGGGCCATCGCCGGGTCGCTCAACTTCGGCGCCTACGACGTCGTCTCCGGCGAACAGGCCGGGTACGCCCGCGTGGTGAGCGATCTCGCGACGTTCGCCTGGCTCTGCGACGTCTACGTCGATCCCGTGGCCCGCGGTAACGGTCTGGGCGGAAGGCTCGTCGCGGCGGCGCGCGACCACCTCGCCCCGACCGGTGTCCGCAGGTTCCTGCTCGCCACGGCCGATGCCCACGGTGTGTACGAGAAGGCCGGTTTCCGGCCACTGGACCACCCGGACCAGTGGATGTGCCTGCGGTTCGCCTGAACCGGAAACCGCCGCGGCGGCACTCTTGACCGGCGCGGCGTTCGGCTCCACGATCGCGCCCATGAGTGTTCGAGTCTCGCTCGTCGCCACGGCCCGCAGTTCCTCCCTGCTCGGTGAGCGCTTCGACGACGACCGGCCGCTCGACGAGGCCGGCTGGCACGAGGTGCAGTTCGCGGCCCCGGCCCTCCTGCCCCTGGGCGCGGCCGAACTGCGCTACTGCTCGCCGACCGCCCGCAGCCGCGCCACCGGCCGGGCACTCGGCTTCGCACCGCTGGTCCAGCCCGCCCTGCGCGACTGCGACATGGGGCGCTGGCGGGGCTGCACGCTCTCCGACGTCACCGCGCGCGAACCGGCCGCCGTGGACGCCTGGCTCGCCGACCCGCGCTCCGCGCCGCACGGCGGTGAGCCCCTGCTCGCCTTCATCTCCCGGATCGGCAACTGGCTGGACACCCGGCCCGCCTGCGAGGGCTTCATCGTCGCCGTCACCGAACCGGCCGTCATCCGGGCCGCCCTCGTCTACGCGCTCAACGCCCCGCCGTCGGCGTACTGGAACGTCGACGTGCGCCCGCTCTCCACCGTCACGCTCATCGGTCTGCCGCGCTGCTGGAGCCTGTGCCTGGAGACCGGGCCCCGCTGACCGCGCCCGGAGGACTCCGGAAGGTCCGGGCGCGCCACGCCTTCCCGGCAGTCCGACCAGTCGGTATGTTGACGGGGTCGAGTCCGACCCGGCGTGTCCCAGGCGAGGGAGGCCACCGTGCCACAGATCCACGGCCACTGCGAGGAACGGTTCTCCGCGGTGCGCAGCGCGTTCGAGGAGAACTTCCGCGAGCGCGGCGAACTGGGCGCGGCCGTCACCGTCCTGGTCGACGGCCGGCCCGTCGCCGACCTCTGGGGAGGATGGGCGGACGGCGCCCGCACCCGCCCCTGGGACCAGGACACCCTGGTCAACGTCTGGTCCACCACCAAGGGGCCGACCGCGCTGTGCGCGCACATCCTCGCCGACCGGGGCCTGCTCGACCTCGACGCCCCGGTCGCCGCCTACTGGCCGGAATTCGCCGCGGCGGGCAAGGAGGCCGTGCTCGTACGGCACCTGCTCTCCCATCGCGCCGGCCTCGCGGGCCTCCGCGAGCCGCACACCCTGGCGGAGCTCTACGACTGGGAGCTGACGACCGCCCGGCTCGCGGCGACGGCGCCCTGGTGGGAGCCCGGGACGAGGTCCGGCTACCACGCTCTGACGTTCGGCTTCCTGGTCGGCGAGGTGATCCGGCGGGTCAGCGGACTGCTGCCGGGGGAGTTCCTCCGGAAGGAGGTGACCGGTCCGCTCGGCATCGACTTCACCGTCGGCCTGCCGGAGAAGGAGGCGGCGCGCGCCGCCGAACTCGTCGTGCCGAAGGCGGACCGGACCCGGCAGGCGGCGCTCTTCGCCCAGTTGGAGCCGGTCGCCCTTGCTTCGCTGATCAATCCGCCCACGGGCGCGGCCGCCGCCAACACCCCCGCATGGCGGGCGGCGGAGATCCCCGCCGCCAACGGCCACGGCACGGCCCGCGCGGTCGCCGCGCTGTACGGCATCCTCGCGGGGCGCGGAAGTCTCGGCGGGGTGCGGATCCTGTCCGAGGAGGCCGCCGAGCGCGTCCGCGAGGGCCAGGGGCTGTGCCGCGACCTGGTGCTGGGCGCGGGCTTCACCCATGAGACGGAGATCGCGCTCGGCCTGTGGCTGAGCGGCGCTGACGCCAGCTACGGACCCAACGCCCGGGCCTTCGGCCACGACGGCGCGGGCGGCTCCTGCGGCCTCGCCGACCCGGAGAACGGGGTCGCCCTGGGCTACGTCATGAACCGGATGGGTCCGCACATCGCGAACGACCCGCGCAAGAGGGCGCTGGTCGAGGCGGTGTACGCGTCGCTGTGACCGGCCCGTTCCGGGGCCGTCCCGGCACGGGCCGGGTCACGGGGTGCGGGCCGGCGGCGGGACCGGCTCGCCCTCGGTGTCGATGTGGGGGAGCACCCGGTCCAGCCACCGGGGCAGCCACCAGGCGCTCCTGCCCAGCAGGGTCATGACGGCGGGGACCAGCAGCAACCGGACGATCGTGGCGTCGACGAGCACGCTGACCGCCAGCCCGAGCCCCAGCATCTTGACCACGATGTTGTCGCTGATGACGAAGGCGGCGAAGACGCTGACCATGATGAGCGCCGCGCAGGTGATCACCCGTGCGGTGATCTCCAGCCCGTGGGCCACGGCGCCCTTGCTGTCCCGGGTCCGCAGCCAGGACTCGTGCACCCGCGAGATCAGGAACACCTCGTAGTCCATGCTCAGGCCGAAGACGATGGCGAACATCATCATCGGTACGTAGCTCTCGATGGGCACCGTTCCGGAGACACCCAGGGAGGGGCCGCCCCAGCCCCACTGGAAGACCGCCACCACCACTCCGTACGAGGCGGCGATGGAGAGCAGGTTGAGGACGGCCGCCTTGACGGCGACGAGCACGCCACGGAACACGATCAGGATGATGACGAACGCGAGCCCGACCACGACCGCGATGATCAGGGGCAGCCTGCGGGCGATGATGTCCAGGAAGTCCTCCTGGGCCGCGGTCGTACCGGTCACGTAGGCGGAGGCGTCGGTGCCGGCGATTCCCCGCGGCAGGACGTCGTCCTTGAGGTGGTTGAAGAGGGACGTCGTGCCCGCGTCCTGCGGGGCCTCCTCGGACAGGGCCGTGCCGACGAGGAGCGCCCCGTCGTCCGTCGGCTGCAGCGGACTGACACTGGCCGCGCCCGGCACGTCGGTAAGCGCCTTCTGGAGACTGTCCGCGAGTGCCGAGCGGTCCGCCCCGGGCACCGACCGCTGATCGACGACCAGCGTGAACGGACCGTTCGCGCCGGGCCCGAAGCCTGTGGAGATCAGGTCGAAAGCGCGCCGGTCGGTGAAGCTCGTCGGATCGGCTCCGTCGTCGATGTGCCCGAGCCGGATGGAGAACAGCGGGATGGCGAGGACTCCCACCACGACCAGCCCGGCGAGCAGGAACCACCAGGGCCGCCGCTCCACCCGCTGGGCGTAGCGGTGCCAGCCGCCCTCCGTCGCGGAGCCCGGCCCGGCCCCGCCCTCGGCGACCGGCGGCCGCACCCGGTAGCGGTCGATCCGGCGGCCGATGAGGCCGAGCAGCGCCGGGACCAGGGTGATCGCACCGATGACGGCGGTGATCACGGTGACCGCGGCCGCTGCCCCCAGCTTGCCGATGAAGCTCACCCGGGAGACGTACAGACCGGCCAGCGCGACGATGACGGTGCAGCCGGAGACCAGGACGGCGCGTCCGCTCGTGGCGACGGCCCGGCCCGCGGCCCGGACCGGGTCGGCGCCGTCGATGACGAGCTGACGGTGGCGGGTGATCAGGAAGAGGGCGTAGTCGATGCCGACGCCCAGGCCGATCATGGTGGCGAGCGTGGGCGAGACGCTCGCGAAGGTGGTGGCGGCGGCCACCAGAGCCAGCACGCTCAGCCCGACGATCACGCTGATGAGCGCGGTGACCAGCGGGACGCCGGCGGCGATGACGCTGCCGAACCCGATGAGCAGCACGACCACCGCGACGGCGAATCCGATGGCCTCGCTGGTGAGGTCCTTGGTCTCGGGCCTGGCGAGCTCTCCCAGCGGGCCCCCGTACTCGACCTCCACGCCGGCGCTGCGGAGCGGCTTCACCGCCGTGTCGACCTGGTCGAGGTAGGAGTCGTCCAGCGAGGTCGGGTTCACGTCGAACCGCACGGTGATGTAGCCGGTCGTGCCGTCCTTGGACAGTGAGGTGGACGTCGACGAGGGGGAGGCGGGCAGCGGGTTCTGCGCGGACAGGACGTGCGGCAGCTTCTGGAGGTTGCCCACCACCTGGTCGACCTGGTCCTGCACCTCGGTCAGGGGCTTCTGCGCGTCGTGCAGCACCACCTGCGCCCCGGTGCCGCCCGCGGCCGGGTCGTGCGCCTTCAGCAGTTCAGCGCCGGTGTTCGACTGGGTGCCGGGCAGGTTGAAGTCGTCGGAGTACGTTCCCCCGAACGCGCTCTGCAGGACGTGCAGCCCGCCGAGGGCGACCACCCACAGCACGATCACCACGACGCAGTGGCGCGCGCACCACTCGCCGAGCCGCAGCAGCCACCTGCCGCCGGAGCGTTCCGGTGGGGCGTACGTGCTGCTGGACGGGACCATGGCGCTCCCCGGAGAAGTGGGACGGGCCGGTTCGGTCGGGGCGCCGCGCGTCCCTCGTGCCCATCCCGAGAACGTAGAGGGCGCTACGGGAACCGTCGCCCACGACACGTCCGCGGATCCCCCCGTTCCACCGCTCGGCCGGTGGCGGACCGGCCGAAGGGTGTACGGGCCTTGCGGCGGGGAGCGCCGGGGCCGGTCAGTCCTTCTGCTGCGCGCCGACGATGAGCGTGAGCGCCTCGGTGATGGCGCTCTCCGCGGTCGCCTTGTCGAGCCCGAGGCCGGTCAGCAGCCCCGTACCGTCCTCGTGTTCCAGCAGGGCCAGCAGGATGTGCTCGGTGCCGACGTAGTTGTGCCCCATCCGCAGCGCCTCCCGGAACGTGAGCTCCAGGGCCTTGCGCGCGTCGGCGTTGTAGGGGATGAGCTCGGGCAGCTCGCCCTCCGTGGCCGCCGGGAGTGCCTGCTCGGCCGCCTGGCGGACCGTGTCCAGGGCCACACCCTGCGCCTTGATGAACGCGCCCGCGAGCGCGTCGGGCTCGCTGAGCAGCCCGAGCACGAGGTGCTCGGTGCCGATCTCGGTGTTGCCCGCGGCGCGGGCCTCGTTCTGCGAGGCCATCACGACGTTCTTCGCGCGGGGGGTGAAGCGGCTGAAGCCCTGGCTCGGGTCGAGCTCGGACAGGCCGCCGGGGTCCTTGGCCACGAACCGCTTCTGGGCCGCCTGCCGGGTCACGCCCATGCTCTTGCCGATCTCCGTCCAGGAGGCGCCGGAACGCCGGGCCTGGTCCACGAAGTGGCCGATCAGGTGGTCGGCGACGTCGCCGAGGTGGTCCGCCGCGATGACGGCGTCCTGAAGCTGGTCGAGGGCGTCGGGGTGGACCTTCTTGATGGCTGCGATGAGGTCGTCCAGACGGACGGGCTGCGTCATGCCTACGGGATGCGTCATGTGTCAACGGTAGGTTGACAGTCGGCGTGTGTCAACCTTGAGTTGACACCCGTGCGGCAGGTGAACACACGTGCGGCCGCCGTCCCGGAACGACGGAACGCGCCGGCCGACGGTGTACGTCGGCGGGCGCGTTCCGGTGATCGTGCGGACGGACCGGGGTCAGAGCGTCCCGGAGTCGGCGATGGTGACCTTCGCCTTGGTGCGGCCGCTCTGCGAGCCGAGACCCTCGATCTTCTTGACCAGGTCCATGCTCTGCTGGTCGGCGACCTCGCCGAAGACCACGTGCTTGCCGTCCAGCCACGAGGTCACGATGGTCGTGATGAAGAACTGCGAGCCGTTGGAGTTCGGGCCGCTGTTCGCCATGGACAGGAGGCCCGGCTTGGTGTGCGCCAGCTTGAAGTTCTCGTCGTCGAACTTGGCGCCGTAGATGCTCTTGCCGCCGGTGCCGTCACCGCGGGTGAAGTCGCCGCCCTGCAGCATGAACTCGGGGATCACGCGGTGGAAGGACGAACCCTTGTAACCGTAGCCCTGCTCGCCGGTGGCCAACTGGCGGAAGTTCTCCGCGGTCTTGGGAACGACGTCGTCGAACAGATTGAAGACGATCCGCCCGGCGGGCTCGTCGTTGATGGTGATGTCGAAGTAAACCTTGCTCGTCATGGAACCATCCTGACATCTGCCCGCCCGGCCCCGACGGGCGGGCGCGTCCAAACGCCGCTCACGGGTGACCGGCCGGGGGCATGTGGTGGACACCCCGCCGGAGCGCCGGCCCCGGCACGCCCCGCCCCCTCACACCCCCGTGCTGCCGTCGATCCGCTCCCGCAGCAGGTCGGCATGGCCGCTGTGACGGGCGTACTCACCGATCATGTGCGTGTAGATCCACCGCAGGTTCACCTCCGCTCCCATGAAGGGAGCCGTGTCCTCCAGCGACCGCGCGGCGCAGTTGGCCCGGGACACGGCGATCTCCTGCTGCCAGCGCGCGAGGGCTCCCGCGAAGGTCTCGTCGTCGGAGACGTCGAACCCTCCGTCGTGGCCGTCCGGGCCGGCCGGTGCGCCGTACGCGGGCGCCACGTCCTCGCCGGTCAGCACGCGGCCGAACCAGTTCCGCTCGACCTCCGTCAGGTGCTGGACGAGTCCCCTCAGGGTCAGCGTCGACGGCGCCACCGAGGTCCGGCGCACCTGCTCGTCGCTGAGGCCTTCGCATTTCAGGGCCACCGTGGCCCGGTAGAAGTCGAGCCAGGCGGCCAGACCGGTGCGTTCGTCGGCGTTCAGGGGCGGCATCGGACGTGCGGTGTTCGTCATGATCGCGAGGCTGCCAGAAGGGTCTGACATCACGCCGCCGTGACCCCCGGCCGGGGCTTCGGCCTACGGCCGCCGGCGCGGCTTTCCGCGCTTGGCCGCCGAAGCGCCCTTGGCGCCGCGCGCGCCGCCCTTCACGCCCTTCGCCCCGCCGGAGCCGCCCCGCGGGTTCTTCCCGGCCGACGTCCTTGCCGCGGGCTTGCGGCGCGTACCGCCGTCCTCGGCGCGCTTCGCCTTCGACTTCGGCTGCTCGGCGGGCGTCGCACCGCGGCCCCGCGAACTGTTCACGGTCCGCCCGCGGACGATCCCGATGAAGTCCTCCACCTGGTCGGTGGTCCTGTCCTCGGGCCAGGACAGGGCGATCCGCGACTCGGGCGCGTCCGACAGCGGGCGGTAGGTGAGGTCCTTGCGGTGGTGCAGACGGGCGAGCGACTGCGGGACGACGAGGACACCCACCCCGGCGGCCACCAGCTCCACGGCGTCCGCCGTGGTGGCCGGGCGCTCGACGGCGGGCTTACCGGGGAGCTGCTCCCAGCCGAGGGTGTCGTCGAGCGGATGCAGCACGATCTCGTCGGCCAGCTCCGCGAGCGAGAGCCCGTCGACGGCGGCCGCCACGTGGTCCTTGGGGATCACGACGACGGTCTGCTCGGTGTAGAGGGGAATCGCGCTGAGATCCGTCCCGTCCACCGGCAGCCGGACGAAACCCGCGTCGGCGCCACCGCCGCGCAGCAGCTCCGTCGCCTCGGCGGCGGGCACCGCGACGAGCGAAAGAGGGATGCCGGGCAGGCGCTCGTTCCAGATACGCACCCACTTGGTGGGCGTCACCCCCGGGACATACGCGAGCCGGAACGAAGGGGATACTTCCGAGCCTGTCACTCCGCCAGGTTACCGGTCGTGGTCAGAGGCGGCGCACACGCTCGATACTCTTGACACCATGACGTCGCACCAGACCGCCCAGACCATGAAGCCCGCGACCGCGGCGAAGAAACTGGGTGTGTACCTCGAGGCCACCCCCACCGAGTTCCAGGAGGGTGTCGTCTCGCGCGCCGAGCTGGCGGCCCTCCAGGCCGATCCGCCCGAGTGGCTGCGGGATCTGCGACGCGACGGCCCGCACCCCCGCCCGGTGGTCGCGTCCAAGCTCGGCGTCTCCATCTCCGGCCTCGCCCGCGGAGGCGTCACGGACGCCCTCACCACGGAGCAGATCGAAGCCCTGAAGCAGGACGACCCCGAGTGGCTGCGCAAGGAGCGGGCCACGCAGGCGGAGGTCCGGAAGGAAACCGTACGCATCAAGGAGCGGAACGCGCAGCGCAAGGACGCGTCCCAGTAGCGCCTCGGCCCGAAGACATCGCCGAGTGGGTGGCTCGCGTTCCGCGCCGGGACGCATGCCACCCACTCGTCGTTTCCGCGCGAGCGCCGTCGGTCCGAAAACCGGATGACGTCCTACGGGCCCCCGCGTACCGTGGTCCGCATGGGAACGCTGTGATCGCCCCGCCCACGACCGCGTAGAGCTCAGCTCCGCCGCCGTGGTGCCGATTCGTCTCGAATCCGTTCTGCCGGCATGGCCGGGAACAGGGGCTTGTTCATGCACCCAGCACACTGCGCACAGCTCTCTCTGCACGGCGTCACCAAGCGTTACGGCGATCGCACCGTGCTCCACAACGTCTCGTTCAGCCTCGCGCCCGGTGAGAAGGCCGGAGTCATCGGTGACAACGGGGCGGGCAAGTCCACCCTGCTCCGTCTCCTCGCGGGCGCGGAACGGCCCGACGCGGGCGAGGTGTCCGTCGTCGCTCCCGGTGGGACGGGGTACCTCGCCCAGGCCCTCGGGGCGGCTGACGGGGCCACGGTCCAGGACGCCGTAGACGTGGCACTGGGGGAGCTCCGCGCCCTCGAAACCCAGCTCCGCCGGGCGGAGTCCGCGCTGGCCGGAGCACCGCCCGGCCCGGAACTGGAGGCGGCCCTCGCCGCCTACGCGCGCCTGATCGAGCAGTACGAGGCGCGCGACGGCTACGACGCCGACACGCGGGTGGACGCCGCGATGCACGGACTCGGACTGCCGTGGCTGTCCCGGGACCGGCCGCTGCGGACACTCTCCGGCGGTGAGCGCTCACGGCTGTCGCTGGCGGCGACCCTCGCGTCCCGTCCCGAACTGCTGCTGCTGGACGAGCCGACCAACGATCTCGACGACCGGGCGGTCGGCTGGCTGGAGGACCATCTGCGGGCCCACCGCGGAACGGTCGTCGCCGTCACCCATGACCGGGTGTTCCTGGAACGGATCGCCACCACGGTCCTGGAGGTCGACGGCGGCGGCGTCTCACGCCACGGCAACGGCTACGCGGGATACCGCACGGCCAAGGCCGCCGAACGCCGGCGGCGCCAGGAGCGGTACGACGAGTGGCGGGCCGCGCTCGACCGCGGCCGCCGGCTGTCCGCGTCCAACGCCGTCCGCCTGGACGCCATCCCGCGCAAGCTGACCAAGCCGGGCTCCGGGGCCGGCGCGTTCCGTGCGCGCGGCCGGGCCCACGGCGCGATGAGCCGCATCCGCAACGCCAAGGAGCGGGTCGAGCGGCTCACCGCGAACCCGGTCGCACCGCCGCCCGACCCGCTGTCCTTCACGGCCCGGATCGCCACCGCGGGCGCTCCTTCAGGGGCTCCGGCCGCGGCCCTGGACGACGTGGTCGTCGAGGGCCGGCTGAAGGTGCCGGAGCTGCGCGTCGGCCCGTCCGAACGGTTGCTGGTCACCGGACCCAACGGCGCCGGCAAGAGCACCCTGCTGCGGGTCCTGGCCGGCGAACTCCGTCCGGACGCGGGCACGGTGGGGGTCGCCGGCCGGGCGGGGCACCTGCGGCAGGAGGAGACGCCCTGGCCACCGGGCCTGTCCGTACTGGGGGCGTTCGCCCACGGCCGCACCGGAGACCGGGACGAGCACGCCGACCGGCTGCTGTCGCTCGGCCTGTTCGAGCCGGACGTCCTGCGGCTGCGCGTCGGGGACCTCTCGTACGGCCAGCGGCGCCGCATCGAACTCGCCCGGCTGGTCAGCGAGCCGGTGGACCTGCTCCTGCTGGACGAGCCGACCAATCACCTCTCGCCCGCGCTCGTGGAGGAACTGGAGGCGGCGCTCGCCGGCTACGCGGGCGCGCTGGTGCTGGTCACCCACGACCGCCGGATGCGGGCCCGGTTCACCGGCAGCCGGCTGGAGCTGAGGGAGGGAACCGTCACCGGCGCGGCGTGATCACGGGCTGCCCGCGCCTTCGGCGGCGAGCCACCGGCGCTCGCGGCCCGGGCCGGAAAACGAAAAGGCAAGGAGCGAACCCGCTCCCTGCCACTCTCAAGGTATAGCCCACCGGGGGGCTTGCGGCAAGGCCCCCCGGGGGCCGCAGAATGATCGGCCTCGGCCAGGACCTGCGGGAATGCGCGGGTCCACGCCTCCTGTGCGCTGTTGTCGCCCAGGGGCGCCCGGCCGTCGGACCGGCGGAGCACCGGCGGACGGGCGGGTGGACGAGCAACCGGACCGCGCGGAGCGGCCGGCCCGAATCCGATCTGCTGAATGGGCGTTTCGATGATGGACGTGATCGTGGTCGGCGGCGGACCGACCGGCTTGATGCTGGCCGCCGAGCTGCGGCTGCACGACGTGCACGTGGTCGTACTGGAGAAACTGACCGGACCGACGGGGGAGTCCCGCGGGCAGGGGCTGCACGCGCGCAGCGTCGAGATGCTGGATCAGCGCGGCCTGCTGGACCGGTTCCTGGCGGTGAGTGAGAAGTTCCAGGTGGGCGGTCTCTTCGGCGGTATCGCCACGGCGTGGCCGGAGCGGCTGGACACGGCTCACCCGTACGGCGTCGCCACTCCGCAGCCGGTCACGGAGCGGCTGCTGGAGGAGCGCGCGGTGGAACTCGGCACCGAGATCCGGCGCGGCTGCGAAGTGGTGGGGGTGAGCCAGGACGAGGCCGGGGTGACCGTCGAACTGGCGGACGGCACACGGCTGCGCTCGCGCTACCTCGTCGGGTGCGACGGAGGCCGCAGCGCGGTGCGCAAGCTGGTCGGCGTCGGCTTTCCCGGGGAGCCCGCCACGGTCGAGACCCTGCTGGGAGAGATGGAGGTGGCCGAGGACCCGGAGAAGGTCGCCGCCGTGGTCGCGGAGGTCCGCAGGACCCAGCTGCGGTTCGGCGTCAGCCCTCCGGTGGACGGGGTGTGCCGCGTGGTCGTGCCTGCCGAGGGGGTCGCCGAGGACCGTACGGCCCCGCCGACGCTGGAGGATTTCAAGCAGCGGCTGCGGGCCGTCGCGGGCACCGACTTCGGGGTGCGCTCACCGCGCTGGATGTCCCGGTTCGGCGATGCCACCCGCCAGGCCGAGCGCTACCGCGTGGGGCGGGTGCTGCTGGCCGGCGACGCGGCGCACATCCATCCGCCGACGGGCGGGCAGGGCCTCAACCTCGGCGTCCAGGACGCGTTCAACCTCGGCTGGAAGCTGGCCGCCACCGTCCAGGGGTGGGCGCCGGAGGGTCTGCTGGACAGCTATCACGCCGAGCGCCACCCGGTCGGCTCCGCCGTGCTGGACAACACCCGCGCGCAGATCACGCTGCTGGGGACCGACCCGGGTGCGACCGCGCTGCGGGCGCTGTTCACGAAGCTGATGGGCTTCGAGGAAGTGAACCGGTACGTGACCGGGATGATCACCGCGGTCGACATCCGCTACGACTTCGGCGAGGGCCACGAACTGCTCGGCCGGCGGATGCGGGACGTGGAGCTGAAGGGCGGGCGGCGCCTCTACTCGCTGATGCACCAGGGGCGCGGGCTGCTCCTCGACCGGACCGGCCGGCTCTCGGTGGAGGGCTGGACCGACCGGGTCGACCACGTCGTCGACGCCGTTGAGGATGTGGACGTCGCCGCGGTGCTGCTGCGCCCGGACGGCCACGTGGCGTGGGCCGGTGACGACCAGCGGGCCCTGCTGGACCGGCTGCCCCGGTGGTTCGGCGCCGCCGCCCACTGAGTGCGCCACCCACGGGCGGTGTGTCCCGCCCCGGCGCCCGGAGAGGGCGGGGGCGGGACACCGTCGGGTTGCGGCGCCGGGTCAGGAGGCGACGAAACGCGCGATCTGGCCCAGGACGACGGTGTCCGCCAGGTACCCGATGTGGGTCTGGCAGAGCACGTTGTTGTTCGTCGCGCCGCTCAGCCGGGTGCTGGTGTACGGAAGGATGACGCCGTCGCACGCCGAGTACCAGGTGGCGTACCTGGTGTCACCCGGCGTCTCGTCGCCCGCGCTGATCTGGGAGATGAAGGACGAGCCCGGGTACATCTGCTGACAGGTCGTGTAGATCAGGCAGGCGCCGGCGAAGGTGGTCCCGTGGTTCGCGCCCGCGATGGAGGCGAGGTGGCTGACGCTGGTGTTGCCGCCCAGCACCTTCAGGTAGTACTGGCTGACGAGGCCGCCCATCGAGTGGTTGACGATCGCGACCTTGCTCGCGCCGGTCCGGGCCTTCACGTTGTTGACGAAGGAGGCGAGGCCCTGGGCGTTGGTGACGTTGTTGCCGTAGGAGTTGTACTCGTAGGCGAAGAGCTTGGAGCTCGACCAGCCGTTGAGCTGGAACACGCTCATGGCGGTGACCCAGTTCGAGGCGTTGCCGGTGTACCCGTGGACGAAGACGACCGGGGTGCTGGTCGACAGGGGCGTCACGGCTGCCGCGGCGGCGGACTTCGCGGCGGGTGCACGGTCGGCAGCGCCGGCCGTCGACGTCGAGCCGAACAGGGTGAACGCGACTGTGACGGCCGCGAGAACGCCGAGAAGCCGGCGGGGTGAACGACGACGCATGGGAGCGCTCCTGACAGGGGTGTGGGGATGCGGGGACGCAGATGCCTGCTCGGTTCAGGGTCGGGGCGCGCGGGGCGGGCGGCATCGGTGATTTCACCGGTGTTCACGAGCGGCCGGGGCCGGACGCACCCGGCGGATCGCGCGGGCCGGCGCCGGGTGGCACCCACGGACCGCCCGTCTCGCAGGGACGAGGAGGACGCCCCTGCCCGGACGCCCGTGCCCGCCGACGTGCGCGCCGCCCGAGCCGGACGCGCTCAGCACGAGCAGCGTCATCGCGATCGCGTAGACCCCGTCCGACAACGCCACGAGCCGCTCCGGGCTCCCCGCCCCCACCGGGCTCGGCCGGCACGTCCCCGCTCACCTTGGCCATGGCGCCAACCCGACCGACGTTCTACGCCCGCCCCGCGGGCCACGCCTCCGGATCACCCGCGCCCCCCGGCCCCTGATCCGAACGGCCCGGCGAGGAGGGGGTGTGCGCTGTCGTACCTCCGGAGCGACAGGGGACCGGCCAGACGCCGCAGGGCCCCTGGAACGCTGAGCCCCGGCTGACGCCGCCGGATGATCGCAACTCTTTGCATAAAAGTGCAGGGATGCGTATAGTCATGCCATCAACGAGGAGGGTTTCGATGGTGGTACGCGCAGCGGTGGCAGGGGCGAGCGGATACGCCGGCGGGGAACTGCTCCGCCTTCTGCTGGTCCACCCCGAGGTCGAGATCGGGGCCCTTACGGCGAACTCCAACGCGGGTCAGCCGCTCGGCGCCCTGCAGCCGCATCTGCGACCGCTGGCCGGCCGGGTGCTCCAGCCGACCACACCCGAGGTGCTCGCCGGGCACGACGTGGTCTTCCTCGCCCTGCCGCACGGGCAGTCGGCCGCCGTGGCGGAGCAGCTCGGCGACGAGGTGCTCGTGGTCGACATGGGAGCCGACTTCCGGCTCGAGGACGCCGCTGACTGGGAGAAGTTCTACGGCTCGCCGCACGCCGGGACCTGGCCCTACGGTCTGCCCGAGCTGCCCGGCCGACGGGCCGCGTTGGCGGGGAGCAGGCGCATCGCGGTGCCCGGCTGCTACCCGACCGCCGTGTCGCTGGCGCTCTTCCCGGCGTACGCGGCCGGCCTCGCCGAGCCCGAGGCCGTGATCGTCGCCGCCTCCGGCACCTCGGGCGCGGGCAAGGCGGCCAAGCCGCATCTGCTCGGCTCCGAGGTGATGGGCAACATGTCGCCGTACGGCGTCGGCGGTGTCCACCGGCACACGCCGGAGATGATCCAGAACCTCAGTGCCGCCGCCGGTGAACCGGTCACCGTGTCCTTCACCCCGACCCTGGCGCCGATGCCCCGCGGCATCCTCGCCACGTGCAGCGCGAAGGCGAAGCCCGGCGTGAGCGCCGAGTCGCTGCGCGCCGCGTACGAGAAGGCCTACGCCGACGAGCCGTTCGTCGATCTGCTTCCCGAGGGCCAGTGGCCCGCGACCGCCGCCGTGTACGGCTCCAACGCCGTGCAGATCCAGGTCGCGTACGACGAGGCGGCCGGCCGCGTCATCGTGATCAGCGCCATCGACAACCTCGCCAAGGGCACCGCGGGCGGCGCCCTGCAGAGCATGAACATCGCCCTCGGACTTCCCGAGGACACCGGACTTTCCACGATCGGAGTGGCACCGTGAGCGTCACGGCAGCACAGGGATTCACCGCGGCGGGCATCGCCGCGGGGATCAAGGACAGCGGCAACCCGGACCTGGCCCTCGTGGTCAACAACGGTCCGCGTCGCGCCGCCGCGGGCGTCTTCACCTCCAACCGTGTCAAGGCCGCTCCCGTCCTGTGGTCGGAGCAGGTCCTCAAGGGCGGCGAGGTCACCGCCGTCGTCCTCAACTCCGGCGGCGCCAACGCCTGTACGGGACCGCAGGGCTTCCAGGACACCCACGCCACCGCCGAGAAGGCGGCCGAGGTGCTCGAAGGCCACAGCGCCGGTGAGATCGCCGTCGCCTCGACCGGGCTCATCGGTCTGCCCCTGCCCATGGACAAGCTGCTGCCCGGCATCGAGAAGGCCGCGGCCGCCCTGAGCGAGCACGGTGGCGAGAAGGCCGCCATCGCCATCAAGACCACCGACACCGTCCACAAGACGGCCGTCGCGGGCGGCGAGGGCTGGACCGTCGGCGGCATGGCCAAGGGCGCGGGCATGCTCGCCCCCGGCCTGGCCACGATGCTCGTCGTCCTCACCACCGACGCCGACGTCGCGGCCCCCGCGCTCGACGCCGCACTGCGCGACGCGACCCGGACCACCTTCGACCGGGTCGACTCCGACGGCTGTATGTCCACCAACGACACCGTGCTGCTGCTGGCCTCGGGGGCCAGCGGAATCACCCCGGAGCAGGGGGAGTTCGCCGAGGCCGTACGGGCCGTCTGCGACGACCTCGCCCGGCAGCTGATCGGTGACGCGGAGGGCGCTTCCAAGGACATCCGGATCGAGGTCGTGAACGCCGCGAGCGAGGACGACGCCGTGGAGGTGGGCCGCTCCATCGCCCGTAACAACCTCCTCAAGTGCGCCATCCACGGCGAGGACCCCAACTGGGGCCGGGTGCTGTCCGCCATCGGCACGACGAAGGCCGCCTTCGAGCCGGACCTTCTGAACGTCGCCATCAACAACGTCTGGGTCTGCAAGAACGGCGCGGTCGGCGAGGACCGCGATCTCGTCGACATGCGCTACCGGGAGGTCAAGATCACCGCGGACCTCTCCGCGGGCGCCGAGTCGGCCGTCATCTGGGCCAACGACCTCACCGCGGACTACGTCCACGAGAACAGCGCGTACAGCTCATGACCGCCGCGCGGAAGCACACCGCACTCCCGAAGGCGCAGATCCTCATCGAGGCACTGCCCTGGCTGACCCGGCACAACGGCAAGACCGTCGTCATCAAGTTCGGCGGCAACGCCATGATCGACGAAGAGCTGAAGGCGGCCTTCGCCCAGGACGTCGTGTTCCTGCGCCACGCCGGCCTCAAGCCCGTCGTCGTGCACGGCGGCGGGCCCCAGATCAGCGCCCAGCTCGACAAGCAGGGCCTCGTCAGCGAGTTCAAGGCCGGGCTCCGCGTCACCACGCCCGAGGCGATGGACGTCGTACGGATGGTGCTCGCCGGCCAGGTCCAGCGCGAGCTCGTCGGGTTGCTCAACCAGCACGGCCCGCTCGCCGTCGGCATGACCGGCGAGGACGCGCACACCATCACCGCGACCCAGCACCGCCCGCTGATCGACGGCGAGGCCGTCGACATCGGCCGGGTCGGCGAGATCACCGCGATCGACACCGGGGCCATCCAGGCGCTGCTGGACGACGGCCGCATCCCGGTCATCTCCTCCATCGCCCGTTCGGCGGAGGACAACCACGTCTACAACGTCAACGCCGACACCGCGGCCGCCGCACTCGCCGCCGCGCTGAACGCGGAGACGCTGATGGTCCTGACCGACGTCGAGGGCCTCTACGAGGACTGGCCCCACAGCGACGACGTGATCAGCCGCCTCACCGCCACCGAACTGGAGAAGCTCCTGCCGGAACTCTCCAGCGGCATGGTGCCCAAGATGCAGGGCTGCCTGCACGCCGTGCGCAACGGCGTGGAGACCGCCCGGGTCATCGACGGCCGGGTCCAGCACTCGATCCTGCTGGAGATCTTCACCGACGAGGGAATCGGCACGATGGTCGTGCCCGACGCAGCCGGAACACAGGGGGAGTCATGAGCAACCAGGAACTCGTCCAGCGCTGGCAGCACGCGCTGATGGACAACTACGGCACCCCTCGACTGCCCCTCGTCCGCGGCGAAGGCGCCCACGTGTGGGACGCCGACGGCACCCGGTACCTCGACTTCGTCGGCGGCATCGCGGTGAACGCGCTGGGCCACGCCCATCCCGCGGTCGTCGAGGCGGTCTCCACCCAGATCGCCTCCCTCGGCCACGTCTCCAACCTCTTCGTCGCCGAGCCGCCCGTCGCCCTCGCCGAACGGCTGCTCCAGCTCTTCGGCCGCACGGGCAAGGTCTACTTCTCCAACTCGGGCGCCGAGGCCAACGAAGCCGCGTTCAAGATCGGCCGGCTGACCGGCCGCACCCACATGGTCGCCACCGACGGCGGTTTCCACGGCCGGACCATGGGGGCTCTCGCCCTGACCGGCCAGCCCGCGAAGCGCGAGCCGTTCGTCCCGCTGCCCGGTGACGTCACGCACGTCCCGTACGGGGACGCCGAGGCGCTGCGGGCCGCGGTGACCACCGACACCGCTCTGGTGATCATCGAGCCGGTGCAGGGCGAGAACGGTGTGGTCGTGCCGCCGAAGGGCTACCTGGAGGCCGCCCGGGAGATCACCCGGGCCACCGGTACCCTCCTCGTCCTCGACGAGGTGCAGACCGGCGTCGGCCGGTGCGGCACCTGGTTCGAGCACCAGGCCCACCAGGGCGTGGAGCCCGATCTGGTCACGCTCGCCAAGGGGCTGGGCGGCGGACTGCCGATCGGAGCCACGGTGGCGTTCGGTGCGGCAGCCGATCTGCTCGGACCCGGCCAGCACGGCACGACGTTCGGCGGCAACCCGATCGCCTGCGCCGCCGGTCTCGCGGTCCTGGACACCCTGGCCGCCGACGGGGCGCTGGACACCGTGAAGCGGCTCGGCGAGCAGATCCGCGACGGCGTGGAGGGTCTGGGCCACCCGCTGGTCTCCCACGTCCGCGGCTCCGGCCTGCTGCTGGGTATCGTGCTCACCGAGCCCCTCGCACCCCAGGTGCAGCAGGCGGCTCAGGGAGCCGGACTCCTGGTCAACGCGCCCGCCCCCGATGTCGTACGGCTGATGCCGCCGCTGATCATCGGTGAGGCGGAGGTCGACGCGTTCCTCCAGGCGCTGCCGGGCGCCCTCGACGCGGCTTACGGGGACGGACGATCCGGAGAGGGACACACCGGAGAATGAGGCGACGACGATGACCGAGGCGCAGGATTCCGAGCACGGTGGGCCGTCCGTGCCGCAGACCCGCACCGCACGCCACCGCCGGATCGTGGACATCCTGAACCGGCAGCCGGTGCGCTCGCAGAGCCAGTTGGCCAAGCTCCTCGCGGACGACGGGCTGAGCGTCACCCAGGCCACGCTCTCCCGGGACCTGGACGAACTCGGTGCGGTGAAGATCCGCAACACCGGCGGCGAGCTGATCTACGCGGTGCCGAGCGAGGGCGGATTCCGTACCCCGCAGGCCCCGCTGGGCGGCTCGGCCAAGGAGGAGCGGATGCGCCGCCTCTCCTCCGAACTGCTGATCTCGGCGGAGGCCTCGGCCAACCTCGTGGTGCTGCGCACGCCCCCGGGCGCCGCCCAGTTCCTCGCCTCGGCGATCGACCAGGCCGAGCTGCACGACATCCTCGGCACCATCGCCGGCGACGACACGCTCATGCTGATCAGCCGCGACCCGGCCGGCGGGCAGGCGCTCGCCGACCATCTGCTGAGGCTCGCGCAGAACGAGCGCTGACGTCAGTAGCGGATGATCGCGGTCGGGCCCGAGCGGGTCCCGATCGCGAGATGCGGACGGCGGGCCGGATCGGCCCAGGCCAGGATCCGGTCCATCGCGGCCGCCGGAACGGAGACGCAGCCGGCGGTCGCTCCGCGTCCGTTGACGTGGAGAAAGATCCCGGCACCCCGGCCCCGTACCGGCCGGTGGTAGTTGTACCCGACGACCAGCGCCCGGGCGTACTGCGCCGGGTACGTGATCAGGTGCTCGGCCTCGGCGGCCCGGCAGTCGGCGGGGCGGGGCTCCACCCACCGGTTGTAGGCACGCGCCGCGTTGTCCTGGCACCACCACGACCGGTCGTTGACCCGGCGGTACGGATAGCGGGTCCCGGGGCGGGCCGCCTCGACCCCGAAGGCGTACGGCAGGTCGTACAGCCCGGTGGGTGTCGTGTGCGTGCCCTGCTTGCGGGAAGCCCCCTCGGCCAGCCCGTTCGCCCCGAAGCGGGCGGGCACCGATCCGGCCGCCACCCAGCGGCCGGCCCGCAGACTCCACCAGGTGACCGTGCCCGTGGTGGACCCGCTCCCGGCCGCCTCGGCCGTGATGAGCTGGCTGCCGCCGCCCGTGTCGGCCATCCGCAGCGGCAGCGCCACCGCCGGGGGACGGGCCCCGACGAGGCCGGCGAGAGAGAGCAGGACCGCACCGGTCACCAGAAGTCCGCGCATGCCCCGGACCGTAGACCGGCTGCCGCGTGACCACCTGCGGGCCTGCTCCGTACGGCCCAGCCGCTCAGGGCGAGGGCGGCATGGCCGGCAACGGGAGCGGCAGCCCCGGCAGGCCGTCGATGCTGCTGGCGATGTACTCCTTCTTCGCGAAGTAGGCGCTGAGCGAGGCGTCGTCCTCCCGCGCGAATCGCTGCGCGTGCAGCGTCCGGTCCTCGTCGTACGACATGAACGGGACGCCGTACCCGCAGGTGTCCCGGATCAGGTCGGCCGTCACCACGATGATCGCCCGCAGCCCGTGCGAGGAGGGGTCCACCCCCTCGAACCGCCCGAGCAGCTCCGGGAACCGGGGGTCGTCACGGAAGACCGGCTCTCCGCGGCCGTGCACCCGCACGATGTTCGGCGGCCCCTGGAAGGCGCACCACATCAGGGTGATGCGGCCGTTCTCGCGCAGATGCGCCACGGTCTCCGCGTTGCTCCCCGCGAAGTCCAGATAGGCCACCCGCTGCTCGTCCAGCACGGTGAACGAGCCACTGACGCCCTTGGGGGAGAGGTTGACCGTGCCCTCCCCGTCGAGCGGCGCGGTCGCCGTGAAGAAGATGCGCTGCTCCTCGATGAAGGCGCGCAGTCGCCCGTCCATGCGTGCGTACGTCTTTCCCATGGCCCGATTATCGGCTGCAACTCCTGGATCGGCGGGAGCATTTCAACCGGTGGGACGGGGCCGGGCGCGCGCAGCCTTCAAGGACGCGCGGCCGGCCGGTCGCCGTGCCGCCGTCAGGGCGTCGTTCCTGGTCCCCCGCGGGGTGCGAGCGCCGACCGTACCGGGGGAGGCGTCACCGGGCACACGCGTGAGCCGCCTGTCGCGTCCCGCCCGGCAGCTTTGACAAAACATACAGAGGACCGCATAGTTATGCCTGATAGTGAGTGCGGCAGTGGCCGCACCGCGGATCGCGCCGTGAGCAGGCATCCGTGTCCGAGCGTGTCGCACGCGCACGGGGAAGCGGTCGCGCGTCCCACCCCCTGGTTCTTCCGAGGAGCACGCAGTGAGCAACGGCAACGGCAACGGCGACGTACGTCTCTGGGGCGCCCGCTTCGCGGACGGTCCGGCCGAGGCGCTGGCCAGGCTGTCCGCGTCCGTCCACTTCGACTGGCGGCTCGCGCCCTACGACATCGCCGGCTCCCGCGCCCACGCACGCGTCCTCAACAAGGCCGGCCTGCTCACCGAGGACGAGCTGGAGCGGATGACCGCAGGGCTCGACCAGCTGGAAGCCGATGTCGCCGACGGCTCCTTCACCGGCACCATCGCCGACGAGGACGTCCACACCGCCCTGGAGCGCGGGCTGCTGGAGCGGCTCGGCCCCGACCTCGGCGGCAAGCTGCGCGCCGGACGGTCCCGCAACGACCAGATCGCCACGCTCTTCCGGATGTACCTGCGCGACCACGCCCGCATCATCGGCGGCCTGATCGCCGAGCTCCAGGACGCCCTCGTCGGCCTGGCCGAGGCCCACCCGGACGTGGCCATGCCCGGCCGCACGCACCTCCAGCACGCCCAGCCGGTGCTCTTCGCCCACCACGTCCTGGCCCATGTGCAGTCCCTGTCCCGGGACGCGGAGCGGCTGCGTCAGTGGGACGAGCGGACCGCGGTCTCCCCCTACGGTTCCGGCGCGCTCGCCGGCTCCTCGCTCGGCCTCGATCCGGAGGCGGTCGCCGCCGACCTCGGCTTCGAGCGCGGTTCGGTGGGCAACTCCATCGACGGCACGGCCTCGCGGGACTTCGTCGCCGAGTTCGCGTTCGTCACCGCGATGATCGGCGTCAACCTCTCCCGGATCGCCGAGGAGATCATCATCTGGAACACGAAGGAGTTCTCCTTCGTCACCCTGCACGACGCCTTCTCCACCGGCTCCTCGATCATGCCGCAGAAGAAGAACCCCGACATCGCCGAACTGGCCCGGGGCAAGTCGGGACGGCTCATCGGCAACCTGACCGGCCTCATGGCCACGCTCAAGGCCCTGCCGCTCGCGTACAACCGCGACCTCCAGGAGGACAAGGAGCCCGTCTTCGACTCCTGCGACCAGCTCGAAGTCCTGCTCCCCGCCTTCACCGGCATGATGGCCACCCTCACCGTCAACCGCGCGCGGATGGAGGAACTGGCCCCGGCCGGCTTCTCGCTCGCCACGGACATCGCCGAGTGGCTGGTCAAGAAGGGCGTGCCGTTCCGGGTCGCCCACGAGGTCGCGGGCGAGTGCGTCAAGGAGTGCGAGAGCCACGGCATCGAGCTCGACGAGCTGACCGACGAGCAGTTCGCGAAGATCTCCGAGCACCTCACGCCCGAGGTCCGCACGGTCCTCAACGTGGCCGGTGCGCTCGCCTCCCGCGACGGCCGCGGCGGCACGGCCCCCTCGGCCGTCGCCGTCCAGCTGGCCGAGGTCAAGGCGGACCTGGCGACGCAGCACGCCTGGGCGGCGGCCCGCGAGTAGCCGGACGGGCATCGCGGGCTACGTTGGGGGTAGCCGAGATTCCTGCCCACGACGAGGAGCCCGCGATGCCGTTCGCCCGACTGACCACAGCGACCACCCCGACCGCCCACATCGGGCTCGGCCTGGCAGCGGTCGGCAGGCCCGGCTACATCAACCTCCACCGTGACCGCGACCTGCCCGGCGAGCGCACCGTCGACGCGCTGCGCGCCCGTACCCACGAACTGCTCGACGCGGCCTACGCGCAGGGCGTCCGCTACTTCGACGCCGCCCGCTCCTACGGCCGCTCCGAGGAGTTCCTCGGCGACTGGCTGACCGCCCGGCCCGAGGTCCGCGACGTCGTCATCGGCTCCAAGTGGGGCTACACCTACACCGCCGACTGGAGCGTCGACGCCGAGGCGCACGAGGTCAAGGACCACACCCTCGGTACGTTTCTGCGCCAGCGCGCCGAGAGCGCCGCTCTGCTCGGCGACCGGCTCGACCTCTACCAGATCCACTCGGTGACCCCCGACAGCCCCGCGCTCACCGACAAGGAACTGCACGCCCGGCTCGCCGCGCTCGCCGCCGACGGGGTCAGCGTCGGGCTCTCCACCAGCGGACCGGCCCAGGCCGACGCCATCCGGGCCGCCCTCGCCGTCACGGTGGACGGCGAACCCCTCTTCCGCACGGTCCAGGCCACCTACAACGCCCTGGAGACCTCCGCCGGACCCGCGCTCGCCGAGGCCCACGCCGCCGGGCTCACCGTCATCGTCAAGGAGGCCATGGCCAACGGCCGGCTGGCCGGCACGGAGGCCCCGGCCGTGATGCGGGAGATCGCCGACGAAGAAGGCCTGGGGAGCGACGCGGTGGCGCTGGCGCTGGTGCTGCACCAGCCGTGGGCCGGGGTCGTGCTCTCCGGTGCGGCGACCGTGGGCCAGCTCTCCGGAAACCTCCACGCGGCGGTCCTCGATCTCGACGACGAGCGCAGGGCCGGGCTGGCCGCGCTGGTGGAGGAGCCGGAGGCGTACTGGCGGCATCGCGCGTCGCTCCCGTGGAGCTGAGCCCTTCCCGCACTCCCGTCACATCCGAGGGACCTGGTGCGTCAGGGTGGTGACGGCACACGACGCAGGAGGACGGCTGTGGACGGATACGAGTTCCTGGCGGCGCGCTTCGAGGAGAACCGGGCCCATCTCAAGGCCGTGGCCTACCGGATGCTCGGCTCCGACGGCGAGGCGGAGGACGCGGTCCAGGAGGCCTGGATCCGGCTCGGCCGCTCCGACAGCGCGGCGATCGACAACCTGGGCGGCTGGCTGACCACCGTGGTCGGCCGGGTCTGTCTGGACATGCTGCGCTCGCGCCGCTCCCGCCGCGAGGAGTTCCTGGAGACCGGCACGCCGGAAGGCCAGGCCCTCGGCCCGCAGCCGGACGCCGACCCGGAGCACCAGGCGCTGATGGCCGACTCGGTGGGCCTCGCGCTGCTCGTCGTGCTGGAGACGCTGGACCCGGCCGAGCGCCTGGCCTTCGTGCTGCACGACATGTTCGCGGTGCCCTTCGACGAGATCGCCCGGATCGTGGACCGCACCCCGGCCGCCGCCCGGCAGCTCGCCAGCCGGGCCCGCCGCCGGGTGCGGGGCGCCGACCCGGTGCCCGACCCCGGCGCCGCCCGCCGGCGCGAGGTCGTCGACGCCTTCCTCTCCGCCGCCCGCAGCGGCGACTTCGACGCGCTCGTGACCGTGCTCGACCCGGATGTCGTGGCCCGGTCCGAGGACGCGGCCTCGCTCGTGCGCGGCGCCGCGAACGTGGCCCGCCAGGCGCTCATGTTCGCCCCGTTCGCCCGGTCGGCGCGGTTCGCGCTGGTGGACGGCGCCCCGGCCGTCGTCTCGACGGGCGAGGGGCGCAACTTCTCCGTCATGCGGTTCACGATCGAGCGCGGGAAGGTCGTCGAACTCTTCGTGATCAACGACCCGGCGCAGCTGCCCGGACTCGACCTGGTGCTCCTCGACGACTGAGCGGGGCCGGCGGGGAGGGTGGTCAGCGTGGTCAGCCGCTGCCCCGGCCGTCCGCCCACGCGGCCAGCGCGTCGAAGTCGGCCCGCTCGAGACCGACCCACGGATCTATCCGCAGCAGGAGACTCGACCCGTCCGCCCCCTGGCCCGCCGCGATCCACTCCCGGTCCAGCTCGGTGATCTCGTCGTCGATCCACGCGAACGGCCGTCCGGCCGCGTACTCCACGATGTATTGTGTCTTCCAGTACGTCCCGGCCGGGGCGCTGCCGTGCATGGCCGGCCAGTCGACGTACGGCAGTGCGGGCAGCCCGAGACGCGGCCCGACCCATTCGTTCGCCTCGTCCTTCCAAGTGGTCGCCCAGACCAGCTCGTACCGGGCGGCCAGCGCGAGCAGCTCCTCGCCGTGCCGGGGGTTGAGCAGAACGGGCAGCGCCGGGCCGGTGGTCCACCCTGTCGGCCGCATGCGGTGCCGCGTGTATCCCTCGGGCGGGCGGCGGCGGGAGAGCGCCGCGTACGGATTGAGCGGACCGTCGACGTCGATCAGCAGCAGCGGCTTCATGCCGCCATGGTCCTCCGCCCACGGTGGGCGACGCGAGGCGTTTGGGTGAGACGTTCATGTCTCAATTGGGTTAGTGTCGTCTCATGACGCTTGATCGAGAGCAGGTGCTGCGCAGCGCCGCCGCCCTGCTGACCCGCAAGTCGACGGCCACCATGGACGAGGTCGCCAAGGCCGCCGGCATCGGCCGCGCCACCCTGCACCGGCACTTCGCCGGGCGGGACGCCCTGGTCAGGGCCTTGGAGGAACTGGGGATCCAGGAGTTCGGAGCGGCGCTCGACGCCGCCGCCCTGGACGAGGGGACGTCCGAGGAGGCGCTGCGCCGGTTCGTCGCCGCGATCGAACCGAGCGCCGGGCTGCTCTCCCTCCTCGTGACCGAGAACCAGCTCTTCGAGGGCGACGAGCAGAACGACGGCTGGGACCGGCTGGACGCCCGGGTCGCCGCGTTCTTCCGGCGCGGCCAGGAGCGCGGCGAGATCCGCGTCGACCTGACCACGGCGTGGCTGACCGAAGCGCTGTACGGGCTGATCAGCAGCGCCGCGTGGGCCGTTCAGGCGGGCCGGGTGGCCGCACAGGACTTCGCGTACATGATCGTCGAGTTGCTGCTCGGCGGCGCACGCCGGAGCGTGGAGCAATGAGCAGCATGGAACGGCAACCGGAGCCCCCGCCCGAGCTGTACCGTCCCGGGCGGTGGATCGCGCTGGCGGTACTGGTGCTCGCCGTGCTGCTGGTGGCCGTCGACGCCACCGTGCTGGGCCTGGCGACCCCCTTCCTCAGCGAGGACCTCGAGCCGACCGGCACCCAGCTGCTCTGGATCGGCGACGTCTACTCCTTCGTCATCGCCGGGCTCCTGGTCTCGATGGGCAGCCTTGGTGACCGCATCGGCCGCAAGAAGCTGCTGCTGTGCGGAGCCACCGCCTTCGGCGCGGTCTCGGTGCTCAACGCATACGCCCAGACGCCCGAGATGATGATCCTGGCGCGGGCCCTGCTCGGCGTCGCCGGCGCCACTCTCATGCCGTCCACCCTCGCCCTGATCCGGAACCTCTTCCACGACGCCCGGGAGAGGAGCCTCGCCATCGGCATCTGGGGGGCGATGGCCTCGGCCGGCGCGGCCGTCGGGCCGGTCGTCGGCGGATTCCTCCTGGAGCACTTCTGGTGGGGCTCGGTCTTCCTGATCAACCTGCCGGTCATGGCGGTCCTCGTGGTGGTCGGTATCAAGATGATCCCCGAGTCGAAGAACCCGGCGCCCGGACCCTGGGACCTGGTGAGCGTGGGGCTCTCGCTGGTCGGCATGATCGGGGTCGTCTACGCCATCAAGGAACTCGCCGCCCACGGCGGGAGCTGGGAAGTCGCGCTCTCGGGCCTCGGCGGTCTGGCGGCGCTCGTCTGGTTCGTACGCCGGCAGTTCCGGCTCCCCGCCCCGCTGCTCGACATGCGGCTCTTCCACCACCGGGGCTTCTCCGGAGCCGTGCTCGCCGATCTGCTGACCATCCTCGGTCTCTCCGGCCTGGTCTTCTTCCTCTCCCAGTTCCTGCAACTGGTCCAGGGGCGCGGACCGCTGGAGGCCGGGCTCGCCGAACTCCCCGCGGCCGTCGGCGCGGTCACCGCCGGTCTGCTGGCCGGAACCACCGCCCGCCGGTTCTCCGTACGGGTCGTGGTGGCCGGCGGTCTCGCCGGGATCGCCCTGGCGCTGGCCGCGGTCGCCGCCGTCCACAAGGAAACCGCCTACCCGCTGATCGGCGCGCTCCTCCTGGTCGTCGGGGTGGGCGCGGGCTTCGCCTTCACGGTCACCTCCGACGTGATCCTCTCCAGCGTCCCGAAGGAGCACGCCGGCTCGGCGTCCGCGGTCTCCGAGACGGCGTACGAACTGGGAGCCGCCCTCGGCATCGCCCTGCTCGGCTCCATCGTCACCGGCGTCTACCAGGGCTTCACCGCGCCCGCCGGGACCCCGCCCGACGTCGCCTCGGCCGCCCACGAGTCACTGGGCGGCGCCGTCGAGGCCGCCAAGACGCTGCCCGAACAGCAGGCGACACCCCTGGTGTCCTCCGCCCAGGACGCCTTCGTCGACGGACTGGGGGCCGCCTCGGCCATCGGCGCCGTCGTCCTGATGGCGACCGCGGTCGCCGCCTGGTTCCTGCTGCGCGGCCAGGAACTGGAGGAAGGCATCGTCCACGAGTAGGCCGGCGCCCCCCAGGCCCGGACATGCGGAAGGGCCCGTACCGCCGACGACCGGGGTACGGGCCCTTCCCGCCGCTGCGCGCAGCGCCGTCGCGCTCCGGTCAGGCGGCCTTGGCCTTCGTCGCGTACATGTCGACGTACTCCTGGCCGGAGAGCCGCATCACCTCGGCCATCACGGAGTCCGTCACCGCCCGCAGCACATAGCGGTCCCGGTCCATGCCCTCGTAGCGCGAGAACTCCATCGCCTCGCCGAAGCGGACCGTGACCTTGCCCGGCCGCGGCAGGCCGGAGCCGCCGGGCTGCAGCTTGTCCGTACCGATCATCGCGAACGGCACCACCGGGGCGCCCGTCATCAGCGTCAGCCGCGCGATCCCCGTACGGCCCCGGTAGAGACGGCCGTCGGGGGAGCGGGTGCCCTCCGGGTAGATCGCGAAGGCCTTGCCCTCCTCCAGGATCCGGCGGCCCGTCATCAGCGCCGCGACACCGCCGCGACCACCGTCCCGGTCCACCGGGATCATGCCGACGCCCGTGAAGAACCAGGCCATCAGCCGGCCCTTGAGTCCCTTGCCCGTGACGTACTCGTCCTTGCCGATGAAGAACACCGGCCGGTCGCAGCAGATCGGCATGATCATCGAGTCGATGAACGTCAGGTGGTTGCCCGCCAGGATCACCGGCCCGGAGCCCGGGATGTTCTCGATGCCCTCCATCCGCGGACGGAACATCAGACGCAGGATCGGTCCGAGCACTGCCTTGATGAGTGCGAGTCGGGACAACGGTTCCTCCGGTGTAGTGGCCGGGCCGGCCGAGGCGACGGATTGAGAGGGTCCATGCAGGTGAGGACGATACTCGCGGGTACTGGCTGATCGCACATCGGGTTCACACGGTGGATACGCAGTGTTGACCTGTGTTTGCGCCAAGTTCGCCCAGATGGCGCTGTCCGGACCGTGCCGTCCGCCTACGCTCGGTCCTCGCCCGACAGGTGCCGGACATCACATGCGAGGAGCATTCATGACAGAGCGTGCGCAGGCCAGTCCCGGACGACGGACCGTCATGGGCGTGGGGGCCGCGGTACTCGGCACCGCCGCCCTCGGGGTCACCGGATCGGCGCAGGCCGCCGGAAAGTCCGGCGGGAACGGCGGCGGCCACCGACTCGACCTGCCGGTGCCGACGGTCATCGGCCACCGGGGCACCAGCGGATACCGCCCCGAACACACGCTCGGCTCCTACCAGCTGGCCCTCGACATGGGGGCGCACGTCATCGAGCAGGACCTGGTGCCGACCAGGGACGGCCACCTCGTGTGCCGCCACGAGAACGACATCACCGCCACCACCGATGTCTCCGCTCACCCCGAGTTCGCGAGCCGCCGCACGACCAAGACGGTCGACGGCGTCGCCCTGACCGGCTGGTTCACCGAGGACTTCACCCTCGCCGAACTGAAGACGCTCCGGGCCAAGGAGCGCATCCCCGGCACCCGCCAGAAGAACACGCTGTACGACGGCCGCTGGCAGATCCCCACCTTCGAGGAGGTCCTGCGCTGGGCCGACCGGGAGGGCCGCCGGCGGCAGAAGCCCGTCTGGCTGTACGTCGAGACCAAGCACCCCACCTACTTCCGCGGCCTGGGCCTCGGCCTGGAGGAGCCGCTCGCCAAGCTGCTGCGCCGCTACGGCCGGCACCGTGCGCAGTCGCCGCTCATCCTCCAGTCCTTCGAGCCCGGCAGCGTCCGGCGGCTGTCCGAACTCGTCGCCACCCCGCGCGTCGTGCTGCTCTCGGGCGCCGGTTCCAGGCCCTGGGACTTCGTGGCCTCCGGCGACCCGCGCACCACCGACGACCTGGTGAAGCCCGCCGGGCTGAAGTGGATGGCGTCCTTCGCGCAGGGCATCGGCCCCACCCTGGACCTCGTCATCCCCAAGGACGGCGCCGGCCGGCTCACCACGCCCACCACCCTGGTGCGGGACGCGCACGCGCAGGGCCTGATCCTGCACCCGTACACGATGCGCAACGAGAACACCTTCCTGCCCGCCGACTTCCGCCGGGGCACGGACCCCAACGCCTACGGCGACGCGTTCGGCGCCTTCGCGGCGTACTTCGCCACGGGAATCGACGGGATCTTCTCCGACAACCCGGACACGGCGCTGCTGGCCGCCGCGGACTTCGCCGGCCGGTAGCGGCCCCCCGCCCGGGGGCGTCAGCACCCGGCCGGGGCGTGCCCCGGTCGGGTGGTCCGGGCAGATTCGGCGCCCAGTGGCCGCTGCGCGCGGTCGGGTGGGGGCGTGACGCTTCTCGATCTTCCTCACGCCCCGCCCGCCCCGAGTGCCGCGACCCTCGTCAGCACCCTCTATCCCCTGGTCAGGGCCGAGGCGGTGGCGGAGGCCGCGGCCTCCGCCACCGGCGCCGCCGTCGACCCCGCCGATCTCGAACAGGCCGTCTGGTTACGGCTGCTGGAACGGCCGGCCGGCCAGGGGCTGCCGGCGGACCCCGCCCGGTGGGTGCGGCGCACCGTCAGGGCGGAGGCCCGCCGCGCCCGCCGCACCGCCCGGCGCGAGCGCCCCTACCGGGACGAGACGGCCGCCGACCCCTCCGGCTGCCCGGAGCGCGCCGCCCTCGGCGCCGACCAGCGCCGGATGCTGCGCGCCGCGGTGGACCGGCTGCCCGGCCCCTGCGCTCGGCTGCTGCACGCGCTGCTCGCCCCCGGCGATCCCACCTACCGGGAAATCGCAGGGGAGTTGGGTATGTCACAGGGGAGTTTGGGTCCGATCCGTTCCCGATGCCTTGGATGTCTGCGCAGAATGCTGGCGGCGGAGGTTGTAGCTCCTGAACTGCGGGGAAAGGAGCGGTAGACAACCGGCGGATCAGGTGAGCGAGAGGCATGCGCAGATGGGCATGAGCGTGATCATCTCGGCGGCGGAGGCACAGGACGCCGAACAGATCTTGAAACTCCAGTACCTCTGCTTCCAGAGCGAGGCGGAGCTGTACGGGAACTACCGGATCGACCCCCTCGTCCAGACCCTCGACTCGGTACGCGCCGAAATCGCCACGAACCTGGTGTTCGTGGCGCGGCTCGGCGAGGAAGTCGTCGGTTCGGTACGGGGGTCGGCGGACCAGGACGGCACCGGACAGATCGGAAAACTCTGCGTCCACCCCCGGCTCCAGGGGCACGGCCTCGGCGCCCGCCTGCTGGGCGCGGCGGAGGCCGGACTCGCCGACCAGAGGTCGACCACCCGCTTCCAACTGCACACCGGTCACCGGAGCGAAGGCAATCTGCGGCTCTACCGGCGCGCGGGCTACGCCCCGGTCGGTGACGCCACCGGCCAGGACGGCGTCCGGATGATCCTGCTGGAGAAGGAGGCCTCGGCGACCGCCTACGTGACGAGCGCCTGATTCCGTCCGGCGCGTCCCGTCGGACCCGCCTCGGCGGACACCTCCTGGTTACGCAGGCCTCGCACGGCGCAGCCACATCATCCCGGTGACCGGAAGGATCACCGGGATGAGCAGGTAGTCCCGGCCGAAGTAGGACCAGACCGTGGCGTCCGCGAAAGCCGAGGGCTCGACCAGCGTCCACGTGCCCACGATCAGCACCCCGGCGAGCTCGGCGGCGCAGCACGCCAGCGCCGTCCGCCGCGCCTTCTCGCCCCCGCGCACCAGCGAATAGGTGATGAAGCCGTAGACGGCCGCGGCGGCGGCCGACAGCAGGTATGACAGGGGGGCCTTGCCGAAGTCCAGGATCATCTGGACGACTGCGCGGGACGCCGCCGCCACGGTGAACACGCCGTAGAACCAGACCAGTACCCGCCCGGGACCCGTGCCCAGATCGAAGGGCTGCTTCTCGCCGGCGGCCGCGGGGGTGCGATCGGTGTCGGTCACGGTCAGTTTCCCCAGATGTCGTAGAGCCGTACTTCGAGAACGGCCAGCACGACCGCGCCCGCCGCCACCGTCACCGAACCCCACCGGGTCCGCTCGCTCAACGACAGGAAGCCCGCCGCCGGTACGGCGAGGAAGGCCCCGATCAGATACGCGATGAAGATGGTCATGCCCTGCTCGGGCCGCTCGCCGCGGGCCGTCTGCACGATCCCCACCACCAGCTGGGACAGCGCCAGCAGGGAGACCACGGCCATCCCGATGAAGTGCCAGTCCTTGGTCGGCTGGTCCCGGTAGGCGGCGAATCCGCACCAGGCGGCGAGGGCGAGGGCGGCCACGCCGACCGCGATCGTCAGGGCGTCAAGCATGAGGCGAGGGTATTACGGGCCCCCGGGCCCGCTGCGTGCGCCCCCGTGCCCGCACACCGCTCCCGACGGCGGCGAAGCCCGGTCCCCGGCACCCGCCCGGCCGGCGGGGAGCCGGGCCGGGGGTCGTGGTCTTGGCCACACGCGCACGGGTCCGAGGCCTGCGGGGGAGGGGCCGGGCTCCGGCCACTCCCTCCTATCCGTGCAGGTCACGGCGTTGCGGCCGGAGACCGCCGAGGCCGGCCGGGCCGGGGCGCCGTTCCATCCACCGCTGTCCGCTATCCGGACAGCCGGTCCGGCGGGAACCTCACGTCTGTTTTACTTGGCGCATGACCACGACGAGCAGCCGCACCCTTGCGACCGAGGCGATCACGACGCCCGGTGCTCGTTGTATGTGTCGAATGCGCGCCTTCTGAGGGCCCACGCCTGAGCCTCGCGCCCCGAAGCGAGACCGAGCCCGAGCCGTCCGCATCCAGCGGAACGCGCCTCCTGCACGCTACCGCGCGGCCACCGCCGCGCCCGGCCGTGCCGGAACCCCGCTCGGAACGTCCGATCGAAACGTCCGGACAGTCTCACCGGACGAATGCCCCGTGCCCGGCGGACACCGCGCCGCGCACTCGACAGTGACGGAAACCCTGTGATCACCACTACGGGCCTCACGAAGGTCTACCAGTCGCGCGACCGCGAGGTCACCGCTCTGGACGGCGTCGACCTGCACGTCCGGGAGGGCGAGGTGTTCGGCGTCATCGGGCAGAGCGGCGCCGGCAAGTCCTCCCTCATCCGCTGCGTCAACCTGCTGGAGCGCCCCACCTCCGGCACCGTGACCGTCGCGGGCCAGGACCTCACCGCTCTCGCGGGCCGCGGCCGCCGGGCCGGCAAGGAACTGCGCGAGGCACGCAGCCGCATCGGCATGGTCTTCCAGCACTTCAACCTGCTGGCCTCCCGCACCGTCCAGGGCAACGTCGAGCTCCCGCTGGAGATCCTCGGCGTCACCGGCCGCGAACGGTCCCGCAAGGCCCTCGAACTCCTCGACCTGGTCGGCCTCGCCGACAAGGCCAAGGCATACCCGGGCCAGCTCTCCGGCGGCCAGAAGCAGCGCGTCGGCATCGCCCGGGCACTCGCGGGCGACCCCAAGGTGCTGCTCTCCGACGAGGCGACCTCGGCCCTCGACCCCGAGACCACCCGCTCCATCCTCCACCTGCTGCGCGACCTCAACCAGCAGCTCGGTCTCACCGTCCTGCTCATCACGCACGAGATGGACGTCGTCAAGACGATCTGCGACTCCGCCGCCCTGATGCGCAAGGGCCGCGTCGTCGAGTCCGGAACCGTCGGCGATCTGCTCGCCACCCCCGGCTCCGAACTCGCCCACGAACTCTTCCCGGTCGGCGGCAGCGCCTCCGGCCCCGACCGCACGGTCATCGACGTCACCTTCCACGGCGACGCCGCCGGCCGGCCGGTGATCTCGCAGCTCTCCCGTACGTACAACATCGACATCTCGATCCTCGGCGCCGCGATGGACACCGTCGGCGGCAAGCAGATCGGCCGGATGCGCATCGAGCTGCCCGGCCGGTTCGAGGAGAACGTCGTGCCGATCGGCTTCCTGCGCGAGCAGGGGCTGCAGGCCGAGGTCGTCGAGACCGCACCCGTCATCATTCCCGCACCGCTCACCAAGGAGGTGGCGAAGTGACCTGGTCCGAAATGCAGCCGCTGCTGACGCAGGGGACCGTCGACACCCTCTACATGGTCCTGTGGTCCGCGGTCGTCACCGTCCTGGCCGGACTGCCGCTCGGCGTGCTCCTCGTCCTCACCGACAAGGGCGGACTGCTGCAGAACACCCCCGTGAACAAGGTCATCGGCGTGATCGTGAACATCGGCCGCTCGCTGCCGTTCATCATCCTGCTGATCGCGCTGATCCCCTTCACCACCTGGGTCGTCGGCACGTTCATCGGCCCGACCGCGATGATCGTGCCGCTCGCCGTCGGCGCCATCCCGTTCTTCGCCCGGCTCGTCGAGACGGCGGTGCGCGAGGTCGACCACGGGCTCGTCGAAGCCGTCCAGTCCATGGGCGGTTCCATCCCGACGATCGTCCGCAAGGTCCTGCTGCCGCAGGCGCTGCCGTCCCTCGTCTCCGGCGTCACCACCACCGTCATCGTGCTCATCGGCTACTCCGCGATGGCGGGCGCGGTCGGCGGTGAAGGACTCGGATCCAAGGCCGTCACCTACGGATTCCAGCGCTTCGACAACCAGTTCATGCTCATCACCGTCGCGCTGCTCATCGTCATCGTGACCGTGATCCAGCTGATCGGCGACGGGGCCGTACGCCTGCTGGCCCGCCGCGGCCGCACCACCTCCTGAGACTTCTCCCCCCGAGCCCGCACTCCTTGTCCGGGCGTACCACCGTCACCACCTGAAAGAGGCACTCTTCGTGCGTAAGAACATCAAGATCACCGCGGCTGCCGCCGCCACCGCCGCCCTCGCCTTCGGCCTCACCGCCTGCGGCACGGACTCCGACCCGTCGTCCAACAGCGGGACCGGCGCCCAGGCCGACACCTCCAAGGCGCTGGTCGTGGCCGCGTCCCCGACGCCGCACGCCGACATCCTGGACTTCGTCAAGAAGAACCTGGCGGCCAAGGCCGGCCTCAAGCTGGAGGTCAAGGAGTTCACGGACTACGTCCTGCCGAACACCGCCACCGAGAACGGCCAGGTCGACGCCAACTTCTTCCAGCACCAGCCCTACCTGGACGACTTCAACAAGAAGAACAACACCCACCTGGTCTCCGTCGGCACCGTGCACCTGGAGCCCCTCGGCCTCTACTCCAAGAAGGTCAAGGGCCTGGGCGACATCAAGTCCGGCCAGACCATCGCCGTACCCAACGACACCACCAACGAGGGCCGCGCCCTCCAGCTGCTCGCCGAGAACGGCCTGATCACCCTCAAGGCCGGGGTCGGCACCAGCGCCAAGCTGAGCGACATCACCGACAAGAAGGGGCTCGAGTTCAAGGAGCTGGAGGCCGCAACCGTCCCCCGCGCCCTGAACGACGTGGACGCCGCCGTCATCAACGGCAACTACGCCATCGAGGCCGACCTCAAGCCGGCCAAGGACGCCCTGGTGCTGGAGAAGGCCGACGGCAACCCGTACGCCAACATCATCGCCGTGAAGAAGGGCAACGAGAAGGACGCCCGCGTCGAGAAGCTGGTGCAGCTCCTCCACTCCGACGAGGTCAAGAAGTTCATCGAGGACACCTACCAGGGCTCGGTCATTCCGGCGTTCGACGCCGCAGCCAAGTCCTGACCCCGGCAGGGCACTTGCCCCTAGAGCCCCGCACACCCCGCCCGGGGGTGCGGGGCTCCGCCGTGCCGACCCGGCCATGCACGAGGCCCGCCCGATGCTGCATGCTGTGCCTTTACACGGTCTTCGGCATGGAGCTGCGCATGACTTCCACCTTTCCGGACATCTCCATCAGCACGGACCGGTTGGTGCTGCGCCCGTTCGACATGGCGGACGTCCCCGCGTACATCGAGATGATGAACGACGAACTCGTCGTCGCCTGGACCGAGGCGCCCCACCCCTACGGCCAGGTCGACGCCGAACGCTGGGTCCGCAGGATCGCTCCCGCCCAGCGCACCACGGGCGACGGCATCGTGTTCGCCGTCACCGAGTTCCTCACCCAGCGCCTCGTCGGCCAGGTGCGGCTGCGCAACACCGACTGGCGCACCCGCGCCACCGAGGCCGCTTACATCACCGCTCCGTGGGCACGGGGTGAGGGGTACGCCACCGAGTCGGTCCTGGCCGTGGCCCAGTGGCTCTTCCGCGACCAGGCATTCGAGCGCATCGAACTGCGCACCGCCGCCGACAACACCGCCTCCCAGCAGGTCGCGCAGAAGCTCGGCTGCATCAGTGAGGGAGTGCTGCGCAACGCCCGCATAGCCCGCTCACAGACCGAGGACGGAGGATGGACCGACATCAGGACCGACCTGATCGTCTGGGGCCTGCTCCCCGAAGACCTCGAAGGGGTGGCCGAAGAGCTCGCCGACGCCGGTGGCTACGGCACCTACAACGACTGGAACTGACTTCCCCGGGGCACCCACACCGCTGTGGTCCGGACCAGGTAGCCTCACCCTGCCCGGCCCCGGGCAACCAGCCCCACCTGCGACACCTCCAGGAGACTGACGACAGATGGCCGACCGGGTCACAGTGATCGGCTGGGACGGCTCACCACTGACCAGAGCGGCCACGGCCGCGCTCTCGGGCGCCACCCTCGTCGCCGGAGCCGCCCACCACCTCGCGCTGCCCGAGGTCCCGCACGGCGCGGAGCGCATCCGGCTCGGTTCCGTCGACCTCGCGGCCCGCAGGATCGCCGGCCACCGCGGCAGCGCCGTGGTCCTCGCCGACGGGGACCCCGGGTTCTTCGGTGTCGTACGCACGCTGCGCGCCCCCGAACACGGCCTCGAAGTCGAAGTGGTGCCCGCCGTCTCCTCCGTGGCCACCGCCTTCGCCCGCGCCGGCATGCCGTGGGAGGACGCACAGACGGTCGTCGCCCACCCCCGCACCCTGCGCCGCGCCGTGAACGTCTGCCGTGCCCACCACAAGGTCGCCGTCCTCACCTCGCCCGGCGCGGGCCCCGCCGAACTCGCCCTCCTCCTCGAAGGCGTCCATCGCACCTTCGTCATCTGCGAGGAACTCGGCACCGACCGCGAACAGGTCACGGTCGTCACCTCCGACGCCGCCGCCGACCACGTCTGGCGCGACCCCAACGTCGTCATCGTCATCGGCCAGGGCCCCGAACAGCGGGCCGAGGGCGCCTGGATCGCGGGCCGCCATCCCGCCTACCCCCAGGGCGTACGCGGCTGGGCGCTGCCCGCCGACGCCTACCCGGGCGCGGGCAGGGACGCCGCGACGGGCGCCGGGGGCGGCAGCGGCGAGGGCGAGACCCCCGGCCTCCGCGCCGCCCAACTCGCCCACCTCGGACCCCGGGCCGGTGACCTGCTCTGGGACATCGGCTCCGGCAGCGGCGCCCTGGCCGTGGAGGCGGCCCGCTTCGGCGCGGCCGTCCTGGCCGTCGACCGCGACCCCGACGCCTGCGCCCGCACGACCGCGGCGGCACGGGCCTTCGGCGTCCAGCTCCAGGTCGTCCAGGGCCAGGCACCGCACGCACTGGAACGGCTGCCCGAGCCCGATGTCGTACGCATCGGCGGCGGCGGCGCCCCCGTCGTCACCGCCGTCGCCGACCGCAGGCCGGAGCGGATCGTGACGCACGCGTCGACCCGGGACGAGGCCGAGGCGCTGGGCGCCGCCCTCACGGAGAACGGCTACACCGTCGCCTGCTCCCTCCTCCAGTCCGTCGAACTCGACACAACCGCATGGTCGGAGCGCGAACGCAATGTCGTCTTCCTGCTCTCCGCGCTGCGTTCGGACCTTGCCCCCTGACCCGTCGGCACCCGGTGCGAGGTAGGCTGGCCGATCGTTGCACCGCGCCCGGACGTTCGTCGCTTCGTTCGTCAATGTCCGGAAAAGGGGACTGTTTTGGACCCCGGTGTGGTACGGCAGAACCGGGGGACGCGCAACGTGGCGCAGTCCACAGCGAGCCGTGGCGAAATGACCTGCCGCGGCGCCGAACGGCCGCGAGAATGCAGTATGTCCGCGTCCGACTCGTGCCGCGCGGCGCGCCCGCTCGTCCATGGGACGAGCACCGGCGTGCCGTGTCGGGGCGTCCCGGGCGAAGGGCCGAAGGAGCACTGACGATGGGCGAGGGGTACGCATGAGTGACACCGGCCAGATCCCGGGCGAGGGACTGCCGGAGAACGCAGGCATGGTGGAGCAGCCGGGCGTCCCCGCCTCGGACGCCTACACCTTCCTCGACCCCTCCGAGCACGTGTCCGAGGACGACGACCTCCTGCTGATGCCGAGCGCCCAGGGCGCCTGGGGCGAACCGCTGGCGGGCCCGGCGCCCCTGCCCGAGCAGGGTGGCGGCTACCAGCCCGGCCCCGCCGCGCAGCCGCCGAGCGCGCAGCAGGGCCCGGTCCAGTTCCCGGAGCAGGTTCAGGCCCCGGTGTACGCCATGCAGCAGGCCGCCGCCGCATCGCCGCAGGAGACCGGCCAGGGGACCCACGAGTCCGGCGGCCGCGACTCCGGCCAGGTCGACCTCGGTGCCGTCCGCATCCCGTCGCCCGCCCCCGCACCGGCCCGGGCCCCCGCGGCCCAGACCCAGGCCCCCTCGCGCCGCCCGCTGCACCGCGGCCCGGCCTCCACCGAGGGTCCCTCCTACGGGGGTACGTCCGGCGGCGTGGTCCGCTCGCTGGCGGACCGGGGCCCGGCGGGCGCGCCGCAGCCGCAGGCCGCCCAGCCCCAGACGCAGGCAGCCGTTCAGGCGCCCGCCCGGCACGCCGGCCCGGCCACCGCCGAACCGGAGTACTTCGAGCTCCCGGCCGACGAGGTGGCCGCGCTCCCCGGCCCGCAGCTCGGCGAGATCCCGCCGCAGGGCGTGGCGCAGTGGGCGGCCCAGGCACCGCAGCAGACCGCCGCCCCGGCCGCCGCAGAGGCGGAGCCGCCGGCCCCGGAGACGCCGACGGCGGAAACGGTGGTTCCGGAGGTCGCTCCGGAGGCGGTCGCCCCGCAGCCGGTCGCCGAAGAGTTCGTGGCCGAGCAGCCCGTGGTCCAGGAGCACGCCGAGCAGCCCATGGCTGAGCAGCCCATGGCTGAGCAGCCCGTGGCTGAGCAGCCCGTGGCTGAGCAGCCCGTGGCCGAGGAGAGCGTGGCCGAGGTGCGGGCCCAGGAGCCCGCGCCGGTCGCGCGGCCCGTCCCGCCCGTGTCCGCCGAGCCCGTGCCGGTCGCCGTGGTGGAAGCCGTCCAGGAGGCGGCCGAGTTCGAGGCGCCGGCCCAGGCCGCACCCGCCGAGGCCGTGGCCCCGGTCGAGGCCGCACCCGCGGAGGAGGTGGCCCCCCAGGCCGCGCCTGCCGAGGCCGTGCTCGTCGAGGACGCGAGCGCTGAAGCCCCGCACGTCCAGGCCGTGTCCGCCGAGACCGTTCCCGTCGAGACCGTGCCCGCCGAGACCCTGCCCATCGAAACCATGCCCGCGCCGGACGCGCGGGCCGAAGAAGTCGGGGAAGTCCCGGCCGAGGCCGAGGCCGAGACAGCGGTGCGGGCGCCGGTGGAGCCGGTCCCCGACGGAGCGTCCCTGGGCGGGTTCGTGCCCGTGACGGGCTCGCTGCCGACGGCACCGCACCCGGCCCCGGCGCCCGTGACCGAGCCGCCGGCGGAGCCCGCTGCCGAAGCCGAGGTCGTGGCTGCCACGGAGTCCGGGCCGGCCGACGCGGTGCGGGCGGTGCCGGTCATCGAGACCCCCGCTCCGGAGCCCGTCGTCGCACCGGAGCCGGAGACGGGCCCCGAGATCATCGAGACCCCGGACCTGACGGACCACCACCCGCAGCCCGTACAGCCCGCGGCCACCGAGCCCGAGCCGGAGCAGCGGGCCGAGGCCGCCGCGCCCGCGGAGACCGCCGGGGCCCCCGCCCCCGCGACGGACGCCGAGGCCGCGACTCCCGACGCCCCGGCGGCCCCCGAGGCCGAAGACGCACCGGCGGCCTCGCCCCCCGCACCCGGCTACGACGACGCCGAGCGCGAAGCCGTCCTGCGGGTCATGCGGGAGCGCCGCGACATCCGCAACGGCTTCCGCGGCGACCCCATCCCGCACGAGGTGCTCCTGCGGGTCCTGGAGGCCGCCCACACGGCGCCCAGCGTCGGGCACTCGCAGCCCTGGGACTTCGTCGTCATCCGTTCCGCGGAGACCCGCCGCTCCATGCACGAACTGGCGCAGCGCCAGCGCGAGGCGTACGCGAAGTCGCTCCCCAAGGCGCGGGCGAAGCAGTTCAAGGAACTGAAGATCGAGGCGATCGTCGACACCCCGGTCAACATCGTCGTCACGGCCGACCCCACCCGTGGCGGCCGCCACACCCTCGGCCGGCACACGCAGCCGCAGATGGCGCCGTACTCCTCGGCGCTCGCCGTGGAGAACCTGTGGCTCGCCGCCCGGGCCGAAGGCCTCGGCGTCGGCTGGGTCAGCTTCTTCGACGAGCGCGAGATGGTCCGCGCCCTGGGCCTGCCCGAGCACCTCGAAGTCGTCGCGTACCTCTGTGTCGGTTACGTCGACGAGTTCCCGGAGGAGCCCGAGCTGATGCAGGCGGGCTGGTCCAAGCGCCGCCCGCTGTCCTGGGTCGTCCACGAGGAGACGTACGGCCGCCGCGCACTGCCCGGCGAGGAGCCCCACGACCTGCTGCAGGAGACCATCTCCAGCATCCGGCCGCTGGACGCCAAGGCGCTCGGTGAGGCGTGGGAGCGCCAGAAGCGGATGACCAAGCCGGCCGGTGCGCTCGGCATGCTGGAGATCATCTCCGCGCAGCTCTCCGGACTCTCCCGGATGTGCCCGCCGCCGATCCCGGAGCCCGCGGCCGTCGCGATCTTCGCGGGCGACCACGGGGTGCACGCCCAGGGCGTCACGGCCTGGCCGCAGGAGGTCACCGGCCAGATGGTCGCCAACTTCCTCGGCGGCGGCGCGGTCTGCAACGCCTTCGCGTCGCAGGTCGGCGCCGAGGTGTGCGTCGTCGACGTCGGTGTGGCCATGGAGCTCCCCGCGCAGCCCGGCCTGCTGCCCCGCAAGGTGCGCGCCGGAACGGCGGACTTCACGACCGGCCCCGCGCTCACCCGCGAAGAGGTCCTCGCCGCGATCGAGGTCGGCATCGAGACCGCCCGCGACCTGGTCGCGGCAGGCAACAAGGGCCTGCTGACCGGCGAGATGGGCATCGCCAACACCACGGCGTCGGCCGCCCTGATCTGCGTGTACACGGGGATGGACCCGGCCGAGGTGACCGGTCGCGGCACCGGCATCAACGACGAGATGCACGCCCGCAAGGTCGATGTGGTGCGCCGCGCCCTCGAACTGCACCAGCCGGACCCGGCCGACCCGATCGGCGTACTGGCAGCCGTGGGCGGCCTGGAGCACGCCGCGATGGCCGGGTTCCTGCTCGGCGGGGCCTCGCTGCGCACGCCGGTCATCCTCGACGGCGTGAGCGCGGGCGCCGCGGCCCTGGTGGCACGCGCCATCGCCCCGGAGGCCCTGGCCGCCTGCATCGCGGGCCACCGCAGCGCCGAGCCCGGCCACGTCGCCGCGCTCAACAAGCTGGGCCTGCGCCCGCTGGTCGACCTCGACCTCCGCCTCGGCGAGGGGACCGGCGCGCTGCTGGCCCTGCCGATCGTGCAGAGCGCCGCCCGCGCGATGCACGAGGTGGCGACGTTCGACTCGGCAGGCGTCACGGAGAAGTAGCAGGCGCCTCCCGGCGTGCGAGGGGCGGCGCCCCGGTCGCGGAAGGGGCGAGGGGACAGGCGTGCCGGCCCCCTCGCCCCGCCGCACCTCGCCGCCCGCCGCACCCCACCCCGTATCGTGTTCCCCGCCCCACCTCGCCCCGGAACCCGCACGTCACAGCCGCTCCACCGCCGCAGCGGCCGCAGCCCCCGCATCGCACGAGGAGCCCGCACCGCCATGGCCGAGCACGCCGATCACCCCGCGTACCCCGTCGGACTGCGCCTGAGCGGGCGCCGCGTAGTCGTCGTCGGCGGCGGCCAGGTCGCGCAGCGCCGCCTCCCCGCCCTCATCGCGGCCGGCGCCGACATCGTCCTCGTCTCACCCGCCGCCACCCCGTCCGTCGAGGCGATGGCGGACGCCGGCGAGGTCCGCTGGGAGCGCCGCCCGTACGCCGACGGCGACCTGGCCGACACCTGGTACGCCCTCATCGCGTCCGACGACACGGCGGCCAACGACGCCGCGTCCGCCGAGGCCGAGCGCACCCGCACCTGGTGCGTCCGCAGCGACGACGCGGACGCCGCCACCGCCTGGACCCCGGCCACCGGCCGCAGCGAGGGCGTGACGGTCGCCGTGCTCACCACCGACGCGCACGGCCGCGACCCACGTCACAGCGCCGCCGTGCGCGACGCCATCGTCGAGGGCCTGCGCGACGGCACCCTCGCCGCACCCCACCACCGCACCCGGGCCCCCGGCGTCGCCCTGGTCGGAGGCGGCCCCGGCGACCCCGACCTGATCACCGTCCGCGGCCGCCGTCTCCTCGCCGAGGCGGACGTCGTCATCGCGGACCGGCTCGGCCCGCGCGACCTGCTCGACGAACTCCCGCCGCACGTCGAGGTGATCGACGCCGCCAAGATCCCGTACGGCCGCTACATGGCGCAGGAGGCGATCAACCACGCGCTGATCGAGCACGCCAAGGCGGGCAAGGCCGTGGTCCGGCTCAAGGGCGGCGACCCGTTCGTCTTCGGGCGTGGCATGGAGGAGGCCCAGGCGCTCGCCGCCGAAGGCATCCCCTGCACCGTCGTGCCCGGCATCTCCAGCTCGATCTCGGTCCCCGGCGCGGCCGGCATCCCCGTCACCCACCGCGGTGTCGCCCACGAGTTCACCGTCGTCAGCGGCCACGTGGCCCCCGACGACCCGCGCTCGCTGGTCGACTGGGCGGCCCTCGCCCGGCTGCGCGGCACTCTCGTGCTCCTGATGGCCGTCGACAAGATCGGCGCCATCGCCCGTACGCTCATCGCCCACGGCAAGTCACCCGAGACCCCGGTCGCACTGGTCCAGGAAGGGACCACGGCCGCCCAGCGGCGCGTCGACGCGACGCTCGCCACGGTCGCCGAGCGAGCCGTGGCCGAGGACGTCCGCCCACCCGCCGTCATCGTCATCGGCGACGTCGTCGCGGTCGGCCCGGCGTCCGCCGCGGGCACCGCACTGTAACCATCGGTAACGGATCCTCTCCCGACCGTTGGCACCACACACCGGACAAGGCAGTATCAACCTGTGGCTGATCTCATCACCGTCGACGACCCCGACGACCCCCGCCTGAGCGACTACACCGGTCTGACCGACGTCGAGCTCCGGCGCAGGCGAGAGCCCGCCGAGGGCCTCTTCATCGCCGAGGGGGAGAAGGTGATCAGACGGGCCAGGCACGCGGGGTACGAGATGCGCTCCATGCTGCTCTCGGCGAAGTGGGTCGACCTGATGCGCGACGTCATCGACGAGGTCCCCGCCCCCGTGTACGCGGTCAGCCCCGAGCTCGCCGAACGCGTCACCGGCTACCACGTGCACCGCGGCGCCCTCGCCTCCATGCAGCGCAAGCCGCTGCCGACGGCCGACGAACTGCTGCGCACCACGCGGCGCGTGGTCGTCATGGAGGCCGTCAACGACCACACGAACATCGGCGCGATCTTCCGCAGCGCCGCCGCGCTCGGCATGGACGCCGTGCTCCTCTCCCCGGACTGCGCGGACCCGCTCTACCGGCGCTCCGTCAAGGTGTCGATGGGCGCCGTCTTCTCCGTGCCCTACGCCCGCCTCGACACGTGGCCCAAGGCCCTGGAGACGGTACGGGAAGCGGGCTTCAAGCTGCTCGCGCTGACGCCCGACGAGAAGGCCAGCAGCATCGAGGAGGCCGCGCCCCACCGGATGGGCCAGGTGGCCCTGATGCTGGGGGCCGAGGGGGACGGACTGTCCACGCAGGCCCTCGTCGCCGCCGACGAATGGGTGCGCATCCCGATGGCCCACGGCGTCGACTCGCTCAACGTCGGCGCGGCGGCCGCCGTCGCCTTCTACGCGGTCGCCACCGGACGCCCGGAGAGCTAGTGCCGCGGGCAGCCAAGGTTCGCCCCGTCGCGACGCCCTGCACGCACTCTCGCCGCACCGGCCGAAAGTCCACGTACGTCCCGTACGAGGACTTCCGGCCGGCCCCCCGAGAGCACGCACCTGACGCCGCTCCTACCGGGCAAACCTTGACTGACGCGGCACTGGTGCCGAGGCGGGCGACGTCCGCCCCGTCGCGCAGACGGCACCCGTCGCGGCACCAGGCAGCTCTCCGGAGCGGCTACTGCGCGCTCTGCCCCTGGGTCTGGTTCGCGCCGAGCCCACGGGCCGGCCCCTGGCACCCCTGAGCCGCCGCGATGCCCAGCGCGACCAGCAGCGTCACCACGACGAAGACCACCAGGCGCTGCCGCAGCAGCCGCGGATTGGCGGGGCCGCGCCGCCCGGCCGAGGTCGAACGTGTGCCGGGCCGGGTGCCCGGACGGCCGTTCGTCCCGGCCGCGCCCTGGGACCGCCTGCCCGAACGCGTCGTACCACGCGGCTGCTGCTGCGCGGGGCGCGAGCCCCCGGTGCGGGGCGACGCCGGCCGCGACGGGGCCGTCTGCCGGCTCTGCGGCCGGGACAGCGGAGGGGGGCCGGGCGTCCGCCGGGTCTGCTGCTCGGTGTACGGGCCGTCCAGACGACCCGTCGGCCGGTCCGCCTCCTGGGCCGAACGCTGGGCGGGCGGCCGGCTCTCGTGCAGGCCCTGCGCCTCCCGCGCCGCGATCTCCTTGAGCCGCATGGACAGTTGCAGGGTGCTGGGCCGCTCCTCCGGGTCCTTCGCGAGGCACGCGCTCACCAGCGGCGCGAGCGCGTCGTGCACGTCGTACAGCTGCGGCTCCTCGTGCACCACGCGGTAGAGCATCACCTCGGAACTGCCGTGCCCGAAAGGCGAATCGGCCATGGCCGCGTACGCCAGCGTCGCCCCCAGGGAGAAGACGTCCGTAGCGGGCGTCACCGCGGCGCCCCGCACCTGCTCGGGCGCGAGGAAACCGGGCGAACCCACCGCCGTGCCGACGTGCGTGAGCGTGGACGCGCCGGTCGCCCAGGCGATCCCGAAGTCGATGATCCGCGGGCCCTTGGGGGAGAGGAGGATGTTCGACGGCTTCAGGTCACGGTGGACGACACCGGCCTCGTGCACCGCCACCAGGCCTTCGGACAGCGCGGCCCCGATCGAGGCCACCTCGGCGGCCGACAGCGGACCCTCCTCGGCCACCTTGTCGTGCAGCGAGGGCCCCGGAACGTACTGCGTCGCGAACCACGGGCGGTCCGCCTCCAGGTCGGCGGCGACCAGCCGTGCCGTACAGCCGCCGCGGATCCGCCGGGCGGCGGACACCTCGCGCGCGAACCGCGAGCGGAACTCCTGGTCCTCCGCCAGGTCGGGGCGGATCACCTTCAGCGCCACCCGCTGGCCACGGCGGTCCGAGCCGAGGTAGACGACACCCATGCCGCCCGCCCCGAGCCGCCGGTGCAGCCTGAACGAGCCGACGACACGCGGGTCCTCGCGCCGGAGCCGCATCATCGCCATGTCTGCCCATCCCCGCTGCCTGGTCCGCCTGACGAGGCACAGCTTACGTACCCGCCGCCCGGGGCGCTCAGAGGCCGCGCCCTCGCCGGACAATCGATTGTCAGTGCCGGGTGGGAAACTTGAGGAGTGGTCAGGGAGCCGCGGATCCAGGCGCCCCGGCCCGTGCGAGATCTCAAAGGTCCGTCGCAGAAGGGGGATTGGATCAATGAAGGGCGATCGAGTCGAGATAGTCGTGGACGCCGGAGACACGACGCGAACCTACGAAATGGTGGCCTCCAGGGCCGGGCGCAGGGTGGAGACCGCGGTCCGCCGAGGTGTCGTCGAAGTGAGTGAAGTCACGAGGAACGGCTCCGTGGTGCGCACCGCCCGCTTCATGGCGACCAGGGTGCTCGCCCTGGTCGAACAACCGGTACCCAGGGAGGACGCCTCCGAGCGTCCCCTCCGGGATGACCCCAACGCCGGGTAGTCCGTCTCCACCCAGGGGAGTACGCCGACTACCCACGGCTCATCCTCCGGGAGGCCCGGCATTCGGTACGCGGGCATGACGCCGCCCGCCTCCCGGATGCCTAATGTTGAAGTCAAGCGGCGGGGGTCGCACTCGTCCCCCGAGGTCAGACGCCCGCCGCTCCACAACAGGTCAGGAGAGGAACCATGGCGGACACGGCAGCGCGGACGATGGTCCGCACGCAGGGACGCAAGGCCTTTGCCCCGTTCGGCAGCCGCCCGTCGTCCGGCAAGCGCCACCCGCTGGTGGCGACGGCCATGGTTCTTCCTCTGGCGGCCCTGCTCGCAGTCGTCTTCGGCGGCTGGGAGGCAGTGGTCACACAGGCGTCGTCCGTGGGCGTGATGCTGGGGCGCTGAGCGGCGCCCCGGGTCCGGAAGAGCGGTCCGGACCGGGACATCCGGCCAACAACCCCGTGGGGACGGGGGTGCGGCGGGCGGCAGCGTTTGTCCGGTCAGCTGGGGAGCTGACCGGACATCGCGCTGTCCGGGTCCGGGCGGCCCGGAGCGCGACAGGCGCGTCGTCGTTCCGCGCGCCGCGCCGGCGGGACGCCCCGGCCGGGAGCCGCGATCCGTGCGTGGTGCGTCGGCCGCCGGCGCGATCCGCGTGCACTCGCCGGCATGTGGGGTACGGGCCGGCGCCGCGTCGTCCGGAGCTCCGGTCGAAGGCCCGGTGCCGGGCGCCCCGCTCCCGTGCCCCGCGTACGCTCTGCGGCGGGTGCGGTGCCGGCCGGGCCCGCCGATCCTGTGCCACCGGGGGAGTCCATGACCACCGCAGTCGTTCGTGCGCTGGGCGCCCTCGCCCACGCGGCGGCCCACGCCCTTCCCGGGCCCCGGTGCGGCTGCCCGGCGCCGGCCGTCCTCGCGGACCGGGCGGACGGCACCGTCGTCCGCTGCGGCCCCGTCGTCGCCAAGGCCCACGCCGCCGGCACGGACACCGCCGCCCTCGCCGTACGCCTCGGCCTGACCGCCGGCCCCGGTCCGGCCGGCATCCTGCTCGCCCCGCTCCCCGCACGGACCGCTGCGGTACCCGCGGGGGACGGCGCCGCCTCGCCGTACCTCACCGAACTGCACGGCCGTCCGGTCAGCCTGTGGCCGTACGGGGAACCGGTGGACCCGGGCGACCCGGACGCGGCGCCGTGGGAGGAGGCAGCCGTCCTGCTGGCCCGCCTCCACCGTGTCCGGCCCGCACCGGGCGGGCCGGAGGCGCTCCCCGCCATGAGGGGCCCGGCGAAGGCCGCGCTCGCCGTGTCCCGGATGCGCGCGGCCAGGCCCGGCGACCCGGCCACGGCTCCCGTGCTCGCGGCCTGGCGCGGGCTGCCGCCCTGGGCGCGGGACGAGGCGCCCGCTCCCGCGGACCGGGCCAACGCCCTCTGCCACGGGGACCTGCACCTGGGCCAGCTCGTCCGGAGCCCCGCGCCGGGCGGCCCGTGGCTGCTGATCGACGTCGACGACGCGGGATGGGGCGACCCCTCCTGGGACCTCGCGCGGCCCGCCGCCTGGTACGCGGCAGGGCTGCTGCCCCCCGAGGTCTGGCTCCGCTTCCTGGCCGCCTACCGGACCGCGGGCGGCCCCGCGGTACGCGCGGACGGCGACCCGTGGCCCGAGTTGGACCTCGCCGCCCGCGCCCTGACCGTACAGACGGCGGCCCTGGCACTCGCCAAGTCCGCGACGGAGCACCGGGCTCCGGATGAGGTGGAACAGGTGATGCTCGACGCCTGTGCCCGAATTGCCGCTCTCCCGCCCGAGTTGACCGCCGAACACTCGTCGTAGGGTGAACCGACCGCCACCGGGCATGCATTCCGGCGGCGGCTAACCGACGGCGAGGAGTGAGCCCGAAGATGCAGTGTCCCAAGTGCCACGCACAGATGCACACGTACAACCGCAACGGCATTCAGATCGAGCAGTGCAGCGGCTGCCGGGGGATATTCCTGGACTACGGCGAGCTGGAGTCCCTGACCCGTGTGGAGGCGCAGTGGACGCAGCAGGCTCCGCCGGCGCCGCCCGCCCCGCAGGCCTACCCGGCAGCCCCGGCGCCCGCCTGGGGCGCGCCGCAGCACCACGGCGGACACCACCAGGGCCACTACCGGCAGAAGAGCTTCGGCCGGATGCTCTTCTCTTCCTGACCCGTCCCGGCGCCGCGGTCCGGACGGAACACGTCCGGGCCGCGGCGCGGGCACGTGCGGGAACGACGAAGCCCCGGTCGTCGAGACGACCGGGGCTTCGGACGGTGCGCGATACTGGGATTGAACCAGTGACCTCTTCCGTGTCAGGGAAGCGCTCTCCCGCTGAGCTAATCGCGCAGGGTGACCCTGCGTGTACTGCGTGCGCGATACTGGGATTGAACCAGTGACCTCTTCCGTGTCAGGGAAGCGCTCTCCCGCTGAGCTAATCGCGCGGGGGTCCTCGCGGACCTGTGGACGATACTGGGATTGAACCAGTGACCCCTTCCGTGTCAGGGAAGTGCTCTCCCGCTGAGCTAATCGTCCTTGGAGGTGGAGACGGGATTTGAACCCGTGTAGACGGCTTTGCAGGCCGTTGCCTCGCCTCTCGGCCACTCCACCAGGGGTGAGGGTTCGGGAAGATCCCCCACCTTCTGCGAGCGGACGACCAGGTTCGAACTGGCGACCTCAACCTTGGCAAGGTTGCGCTCTACCAACTGAGCTACGTCCGCTTGTCGGTTCCGGTTCACTTGCGCGTCCCGGCGACGTGTTGAACTCTAGCGGATTCCGGGGCCAGTACAAAAACGCGTTTGTGCAGCGTGCTGAGGCGCGCTCGCCCCGGCGCAGGTCACCGCGCGCGGTCCTAGACTCACCGGCGTGCACGACCTTGCTCCCATGGCCCGCTTCGGCGGCCTCGTCGCCTCCGGTCTGCGGGACGTGACCAGTGATCCCGCGGCCCTCGACTCGTCCGGCTTCTGGGCCGTGTCCGCCGATTTCGAGGGCCGGCTCGTCTGCGCCCGCTTCGCCACCGTGCGCACCGAGGCCGTCCCCGCACCGGTGCGCGGCGCCTGGCGCGGCCCCGCCGCCGACGCCTGGGCCTCCTCCCTGGACCGGGCCGCGTACATCGAGGGCGTACGCCGCATCCGCGCGTACATCGCGACGGGCGAGGTCTACCAGGCCAACCTCTGCCGCGTGATGACGGCGCCGCTGCCCGATCCGGCCGCGGCGGACGTGGACGCCCTCACCGCCCTGCTCGCGCGCGGCAACCCCGCCCCGTACGCGGGAACGATTCGCCTGCCGGGTCACGGCGTCGAGATCGCGACCGCCTCGCCGGAGCTGTTCCTGCGCAGGGAGGGGCGTGCGGTCGAGTCCGGACCGATCAAGGGCACCGGCCGCACCGAGGCCGATCTGCTGGAGAAGGACCACGCCGAGAACGTGATGATCGTCGACCTGGTCCGCAACGACCTGGGCCGGGTCTGTGCCACCGGATCGGTCACGGTCCCCGGTCTGTGCGTCGTCGAGAAGCACCCGGGCCTCGTCCACCTCGTCTCCACCGTGCGCGGACGCCTCGCCGACGGCGCGGGCTGGCCCGAGCTGCTCGCCGCGGCCTTTCCACCGGGTTCGGTGACCGGGGCGCCCAAGTCCAGCGCCCTGCGGATCATCGGAGAACTGGAGACCGCCCCGCGCGGGCCGTACTGCGGCGGCATCGGCTGGGTGGACGCCGACCGGGCCACCGCCTCGCTCGCCGTGGGCATCCGCACCTTCTGGACCGACCGCACCGGCGCGGTCCCGGTCCTGCGGTTCGGCACCGGTGCGGGCATCACCTGGGGCTCGGATCCGGAACGCGAATGGGACGAGACCGAACTGAAGGCGGCCAGGCTGCTGGCTGTAGCGTCGGGCGCATACGAAGCAACCGGAAGGACCGCGCCATGAAGATCTGGGTCAACGGAGGGCTGCGGGCCGCCGACGACGCCCGGGTGTCCGTGCTCGACCACGGGCTGACCGTCGGAGACGGCGTCTTCGAGACGGTGAGGACCGCCGACGGCAGGCCCTTCGCACTCACCCGCCACCTCGACCGGCTGACCCGCTCCGCGGTGGGCCTCGGCGTTCCCGCGCCCGACCTGGACGAGGTGCGCCGGGCCTGCGCCGCCGTCATCGAGGCCAACCCGGCCGCGCTCGGCAGGCTCCGCATCACCTACACCGGGGGGATCTCGCCGCTCGGCTCCGACCGCGGCACCGCCGGGCCCGGACTGGTCGTCGCCCTCGGCGAGGTGCAGCGCCGCCCGGACACCACGGCGGTCATCACCGTTCCCTGGACGCGCAACGAACGCGGCGCGGTCACCGGGCTCAAGACCACCTCGTACGCGGAGAACGTCGTCGCCCTCGCCCGCGCCCATGAGCAGGGCGCCTCCGAGGCACTGTTCGCCAACACCGTCGGCCGGCTCTGCGAAGGCACCGGCTCCAACGTCTTCGTCGTCCTCGACGGGCAACTGCACACGCCGCCCGTCGCCTCCGGCTGCCTGGCCGGGATCACCCGGGCCCTGGCGGTGGAATGGACCGGGGCGCAGGAGACGGACCTGCCGTTCGACGTCCTGGACCGGGCCGAGGAGATCTTCCTGACCTCCACGCTCCGTGACATCCAGGCCGTTCACCGGGTCGACGGCCGGGAGCTGCCGGGCGGGCCGGGGCCGGTGACCGCCAAGGCCATGCGCGTCTTCGACGAGCGGGCCGGCGACGACCTGGACCCGTGAGCACGGCGGCCGCGCCCGGGCGGGCGGCCGCGCGACGGACGCGGACCGGCCGTACGGGCCGCCCCGCAAAAGCGGATGACGGGCCCGCGCGCAGGGGATAGAAACCTCTGATGACCACGACACTGCGGCCCTCCGGGCCGATCCAGCCAGGCGCCGACGGCGCACAGAGCCGCGCCTACGACGTGTGCGACAACGGGCGGCCCGTCGGCTCCGTCGAGATCGCCACGGAGCCCGGGTCGGACGGTGGGACGGGAGTGCTGCGGTCCCTGCGGATCGACGAGCGGGTACGGCGGCGCGGCCGCGGCACCATCGCCGCGCTGGCGGCCGAGGAGGTGCTCCGGGGCTGGGGCTGCACCCAGGTGCGGACGGATGTCGCCGCCGACGACATCGCGGGGCGACGGCTGACCACCGCACTCGGCTACACCGAACGCAGCCGGAACATGGTCAAGCGACTGCCCGCCGAGCCCCCGGCACTGCCCGGCGGACTGACCGCACGACCGATGACGCCCGAGGAGTTCACGGCCTGGGAGGACGGCGCGATCGCCGGGTACGCGGAGAGCCTGGTGACGCGCGGCATGCCGCGGGAGTCGGCGCTGGAGGCGGCCCGCGCCTCGCACGCCACACACCTGCCGCAGGGCCTCGCCACCGAGGGCGCGTACCTGTACCACCTCATCCACGAGGAGGACGGCGAGAAGGCCGGGTTCCTCTGGGTGGCGCGGTTCGAGATGCACCCCGGCCTGAGGGTCGGCTACGTCTTCGACGTCGAGGTGGCCGAACGCTTCCGGGGACGGGGGTACGGCCGGGCGCTGATGCTCCAGGCCGAACGCCTCGCGCTCGCGGCGGGCGACGAGCGGCTGGGCCTGCACGTCGTCACGGCGAACACGCCCGCGCTCCGGCTGTACGAGTCGCTCGGCTACGAGCCGACCCAGTACAACCTGGCCAAACCACTCTGACCCGCTCCGACCCGCTGCCTGGCTCCCCGCTCCCGCCCGCCGCTCCGTCCCGCCGTCCCGCGGCGAGGAGCGGTTCGGGGCCGGGGCCGGGCAGCGGAAGCGGGACCGGCCGCGGAGCGGGCGGCGGCGACCCGCGGGCTGCCCGGCCGCTCCAGCCCGTCTTGGGCAGCCGGCCGCCCGGCCCCCTGCCCTGAGCCGGCCGCCCGGGTCGCTCCAGCCCTTCTCGAACAAGCCGTCCCGGCCGCTTCGGCCCTCCGCGCCCCGTCCGGTCCGGCGTGGGGCCCGCAGCCCGCTCCCCGTCCTCAGTCCTGCTCGGCGAGCAGCCGGTCGGCGATGGCCTCGATGCGCTCGCGCAGCCCTTCCTGGCTCTTGCCGCCGTCCAGCCGCTCGTCACCGATCACGTACGTCGGCGTGCCGGTGACCCCGATCGCCTTGCCCTCGGCCTGGTCGGCGTCGACGATCAGCATGTGCCGGCCGTCGATCAGGGCGGTGTCGAACTCCTCCGCGTCCAGGCCCAGTTCCCCCGCCACCTCGACCAGCAGCGGCTCGCCGGCGCGGGCGAGGTCGGCGGTGCGGGCGAGCACCGCCTCGATGTACGGCCAGTCCTTGCCCTGTGCCGCGGCCTCCTCAGCGGCCTGCGCCGCGGCGTAGGCGTGCCGGTGCTTCTCCAGCGGGAAGTGCCGGAGCCGGATCTCGATCCGGTCGCCGTAGCGGGCGCGCAGGGCGTGCACATCGGTGAGGGCGTGGTGGCAGTCGGGGCACTGGAGCTCGCACCAGACGTCGAGGACGACCGGTGCCGCAGGGGTGGAATCGCTCATGGGACCAGTCTCCCAGGCCACACCCTGGCCGCCACGGGCGGCAGCGGACGAGCGGACGAGCGGGCGTCGGCGGCCGCGTCCTGGGCCCGCGTGCGGGTCGTGCGGCACCTGGGGAGGATCCCGGCCCTGAAATGTCCCTGAGGTGGGCTCGCGGCATGGCCGCCCGCCCGGTCGTCGGTGCAGGATGGAAGGGACGTTTCCCCTGCGCCTGGAGGCACCGATGCTTGCCGAGACCATTTGTTCCGCGGTGTCCGCCGCGGGCCTGGGCATCGCCGCCGTCACCGCCTACCGGAAGCGGTTCCTCACGGCGACCAGGATCGCCGCCTACTCCCTGGTCCCGATCGGCCTCGTGCTGACCGGCGTCGTCGAGTGGGTGTCGGACATCGCCTTCAAGCCCAGTGTCTGGCTCGGCTTCGGGGTGCTGGGTGTGGCCTGGCTGCTGTTCATGATCACCCGTGCGATCGAACGTCGCGGCGGGGCCACCCGCAAGGAGCGCAAGGCGGCGGCCCGGGCCGCGCGGAGCGGCGCGGTGGCGCCCGGCGCCGCAGCCCCCTCGCTGGGGGCGGGCGCACCGGCTGCCGAGCCCCGGCAGAAGCCGAAGAAGCAGGCCGCGGCCAACGGATCGGGCGACGACTTCGGCGACATCGAGGCCATCCTGAAGAAGCACGGCATCTGACGGCGGGCTCGTCCTGCCGGCCCCTCTCCGGTGACGCCTCCCGGCCCCTCTTCGGTGACGCCGCGCGGCCCCTCTCCGTGACGTCGGCACGCCCGCGTGCATGAATCGATTCAGGCATGATCCTTGACGGCTCCCGACGAGCGGGCTAGCGTCCCGAGCGGATTGAAACAATTCATTCACCCCCTCCGTACGATGGGGTGACGCCGCTTGTCGAGTGCGGCCGAGGGCACCAGTGGGGCAGGACAAGTGGCGCGTGTGGCAGGCATCAAGGACGTGGCCCGGCAGGCCGGTGTCTCGGTGGGCACGGTGTCCAACGTGATCAACCGCCCGGAGGCCGTGCTGCCCGAGACCCGGGCCCGGGTGCTGGCCGCCATCGAGGAGCTCGGATACGTCCGCAGCGAGTCGGCCCGCCAGCTCAGGGCCGGCCGCAGCCGGATCATGGCGCTCCTCGTCCTGGACATGGGCAACCCCTTCTTCGTCGACGTGGCCCGCGGCGCCGAGCGCGCCGCCCGTCAGGCGGGCCTCGGCGTCATGGTCTGCAACAGCGGCCAGAGTCCCGCCGAGGAAGCCGAATACCTCGGCCTCTTCGCGGAGCAGCGGGTGTGCGGCGTGCTGGTCACCCCGGCCGACGCCACCGGCCGCAACCTCGACTCCTTCAGCCGCCACCGGATCCCCTACGTCCTGGTCGACCGGGTCGCGTCGGGCACGGGCACCTGCGCCGTCTCCGTCGACGACGTGCGGGGCGGCGCCCTGGCCGTCGGCCACCTGGTCTCGGCCGGGCACCGCTCGGTGGCGTACGTCAGCGGACCCGGCGACCTGCACCAGATAAGGGACCGCCGCGAGGGCGCGCTGTCCGCCCTCGCCCAGGCCGGGCTGCCGCCCGAGTCGCTCGTCGAGATTCCCTCCGACCGCCTCGACGTGGCGGCGGGAAGGGACGCCGGGGCTCGGCTGCTCGGGCTCGTCCCGCGCCCCACGGCCGTGTTCTGCGCGAACGACCTGCTCGCCCTGGGCGTCCTCCAGGCCCTGTACGCGGCGGGGGTGCGGGTGCCGCAGGACATCGCCATCGTCGGGTACGACGACATCGAATTCGCCGCCGCGGCCGCCGTACCGCTCACCTCGGTCCGCCAGCCCGCGGTCGTGATGGGCCGGATGGCCGCCGAACTCCTGCTGGAGGAGGCGGACGACGAGGGCGGCACCCACGAGCACCGCAGCGTGGTGCTCCAGCCCGAACTCGTCGTGCGCGCATCGAGCTCCACGCCCCGCTGAGCCCCGGCGTCCGGCTCCTCTCTCCGACCGCCGTCCGCCCTTCCCTTCCTTTACGCAGCCCGATATGGAGATGTCGTGTCCCTTTTCGACCTGCCCCTGAGTGAACTCCGCACCTACCGGCCGGAGTCCGGCGAACCCGATGACTTCGACGCCTTCTGGCGCCGCACCCTCGACGAGGCCAGTGCGCACCCTCTGGACGCCGAATTCACTCCGTACGACGCCGCGTTGAGCAACGTCGACGTCCATGACGTGTCCTTCGGCGGCTGGGGCGGCCACCGCATACGCGCCTGGCTGAACGTGCCCGCCGGGGCCGGGGGCCCGCTGCCCACCGTCGTCCACTACCTCGGCTACGGCGGCGGACGCGGACTGCCCCACGACCACCTGGTCTGGCCCGCCGCCGGCTGGGCCACCCTGGTCGTCGACACCCGGGGCCAGGGTGCCGTCAACGGTCACTCGGCGGGCTCCACCGCCGACCCGTACGGCGGTGCGAACCCGCAGTCGCCGGGCTTCATGACCCGCGGCATCCTCGACCCCGACGCGTACTACTACCGCCGGGTGTTCACCGACGCGGTGCGCGCCGTCGAGGTGGCCCGCGCCCACCCGGCCGTGGACCCCGACCGGATCGTCGTGCACGGCGGCAGCCAGGGCGGCGGCATCGCCCAGGCGGTCGCCGGGCTCAGCCCCCACGTCAAGGCCGCGCTCGTCGACGTACCGTTCCTGACGCACTACCGGCGGGCCGTCGAGATCACCGACAAGGACCCGTACCAGGAGATCGTGCGCTTCCTGGCCACCCAGCACGGCCACGCCGACCAGGTCTTCCGCACCCTGTCGTACTTCGACGGCATCAGCTTCGCCGCCCGGGCGGACATGCCGGCGCTGTACTCGGTGGCCCTGATGGACCCCATCTGCCCGCCGTCCACGGTCTTCGCCGCCTACAACAACTGGGCAGGCCCCAAGGAGATCGAGGTCTACCCCTGGAACGGCCACGAGGGCGGCACCTCGGCCCACCGGGCCGCGCAGCTGCGCATGCTGCGCGACCTGGGCTGACCGGGGGCGGGGCCCGGGCTGCCGGACGCGGGACCGGGGTGTGGGGAGCGGAGTTCCGAAAGCGTGATGGGCGATCGGACGCGGGAGCGATTCGGCCCACCCTGCGAGGAGTGAACTCCGGTCACGAAAAGGTGCGTTGATCGCCAACGGGTGCCGGTCTGCGTCATGATCGTCCCGAGATGGCGGACACCTCCCGGGGCGATGCCCCCGCACCCCCTGCCGAAGAGCCGCGTGGCTGCCTCTTCGCGCTTTCCCAGCCCCCCTTGATGATCTTCCTCACGGTGATCGGCGGCCTGCTGCTGATGGCCGCGTTGCACGATCTCTTCATGCTGTGAGCCGTCAGCCGGCCGCCTCCCTGCGGCGCGCCCGGTACGCGGCGACGTGCAAGCGGTTACCGCAGGTGCGGCTGGAACAGTAGCGGCGTGAACGGTTGCGCGACAGGTCGACGAACGCGTGCCGGCAGTCCGGCGCCTCGCAGCGCCTCAGCCGCTCCGTCTCGCCCGCCACGATCATGAACGCCAGGGCCATGCCGCAGTCGGCTGCCAGGTGGTCGGCGAGCGAGGCGTCCGGTGCGAAGTAGTGCACGTGCCAGTCGTAGCCGTCGTGGTCGCTGAGCTGCGGCGTGGTGCCCGCGGCGGCCACCAGCGCGTTGACGAGCGAGGCGGCGACCTGGACGTCGGCCGCCGCGAAGACGTCGGCGAACCGTGCCCGGACGTCGTGGACGGCTCGCAGGTCCTTCTCGCCGAGCTCGTGCACGCCGCTCACGCGGTGGCGTACGGCGAACGCGTGCAGCGCCTCGATGTCGGCGAGCCCGTCGGCGGGTGAGCCGCCCTCGGGCTGTTCGCTCTCCGGCACGGTGTTCACCAGATCGACCACCGTTTCGAGGGCGATCCGGGTGTCGTGGGGGATCAGCACGCTTCCGCTCCCTGGCCTCCTGCGGGACGGGACGCCCGCCGATGCCGGCTGACTCTACTGGCTCGGCCCGTACGTGCCGGGGCGCGAGGGGCTCCTGGGGCCCTGGGGGCCCCTGAGGCGCGCCTGGCGGCCATGAAGGCCATGAGGCGGCGCGGGAGGTCCCCCCGGGCGCCTGGGCCCCTCAGGGCCTCGTAGCGGGCGCGATGCCAGGCCGGAGGCGCGGGGGAGAGCGGACCGGCGCCGTCCCCACGGTGGTTTCCGTGGAGACGGCGCCGGTGTCAGCCCTATGAGGTTGTCCGCGCGGCGCCGTCTCCCCGAGTCGACGGCGCCGTGCAGCTCTCGGCCTGGCTCAGTTCTCGGCCAGGATGTGTGAGAGCTCCGTATCGAGATCGAAGTGACGATGCTCGGTCCCCGGCGGAACCGCGGCGTCGGTCCTCTTCAGGAACGACTCCAGGGCCCGTGCGGGGGCCTCCAGCAGGGCTTCGCCCTCTGGGGAGCTCAGTGCGATACAGACGACGCCCTGGCCGTGACTACGGGATGGCCAGACGCGGACGTCTCCGGTGCCGGTGGGCCGGTGAAGCCCCTCGGCAAGGAGGTCGCGGGCGAAAACCCACTCGACCGTCTCCTCCGCTCCGGTGTGGAAGGTGGCGTGCACGGCATACGGATCGGCCGTGTCATACCGCAGGCCCGCGGGTACAGGCAGTGAGGACTCGCTCGACACAACGAGGCGCAGGTGCAGCTCGCAGCTGACCGTGGTGTTCATAAGCGCCAGGGCCTTTCGCTCAGTGTGCGCTCGGGGATTCGCACGTCGGCGAAATCGACATGCCACCTACGGTGGCGTTGTAAACCCCTCTGACCGTTTTGCGATCCTTCAGGTAGCTCGTACAGCGGTGTGTAACTTTGGGTTATGCGGCCATTCCGGTGACGAGGAACGTTCCGGTAGGTTGGGCTCCATGAATGCGGAGAGTGACGAGCGGGGCGGAGCCGCACCGGCGGATCCGGAACCCGCGACGGGGGAAGTGCGCGCGAGCGGGACGGGGGACGTCACGGAGGGTGTGACGAAGGAGGACCGGGAGCTCGGTTCCAGGGCGCCCGGGTTCATCAAGGCTTCCAGGGCGCTGCACCTGAGCTGGCAGGTCGGCGTGTTCGTGGTCGGACTGGCCGTGGTGGCGGCGGGCATCGTCATGCTGCCGCTGCCGGGCCCGGGATGGCTGGTGATCTTCGGCGGCATGGCGATCTGGGCGACCGAGTTCGTCTGGGCCCAGCTGGTGCTGCGCTGGACGCGCCGGAAGGTCACCGAGGCCGCCCAGCGCGCGCTCGATCCCAAGGTGCGGCGGCGCAACATCGCCCTCACGGTGATCGGGCTCGTGATCATCGGGGTGCTGGTGGGGATCTACGTGTGGAAGTTCGGGATCGTCATGCCGTGGAAGATCGACGAGTGACCCGGTGATGGTCCGGGGGCGCCGCTGACATGGGGTAATGTTCGGTGTGCGCCCGGGCGATTAGCTCAGTGGGAGAGCGCTTCGTTCACACCGAAGAGGTCACTGGTTCGAACCCAGTATCGCCCACCCCGGACCGACGGCCCGGAAGCTTCTCGAAGCTTCCGGGCCGTCGGCGTTTCCGGCTCTTCCGTTGAAGCGCTTCAATCGATTTTCGTCCCAGCCATTGACGTCACCGTTGCCGCTCCCTACTTTGACCCGGCAAGCGCTTTCTAAAACGATTCAATCAAGCGTAGGGGCGAACTATGTCTCGGAACCAAGGCATGGACCGGCGGCAGATGCTGAAGCTCGCGGGCTTCTCGGCTGCCGGTCTCGGGCTGACCGCGGCCGGCTGCGGCTCGGGCGGCGGCTCGAACGGGCCGGTCACCATCCGGCATGCCTGGTGGGGCGCCGACGACCGGGCGAAGAAGGTCCAGGAGTGCGTCGCGCTCTTCGAGAAGAAGCACCCGAAGATCAAGGTGAAGACGGACTTCCAGCAGTACGGGGACTTCTGGAAGAAGTTCAACACCCAGGCGGCGGGCGGCAACCCGCCGGACGTCATCCAGAACGCGGTCACCTTCCTGCGCAAGTACGAGGCGAAGCACGTCCTGCTCGACCTCAACCCGCAGGCGAAGAAGGGCAACCTGAAGCTGGAGGGGTTCCGGGCGGGTCTGGAGAAGTTCGCCGAGATCGACGGCAAGCTGCTCGGCGTCCCGGTCGGCAGCAACTCGATGGCCCTGGTCATCGACGAGAAGGTCTTCGAGAAGGCCGGCGTCGACCACGGTCTCGGCTGGACCTGGGACGACTGGTACGCGGGTCTGCGGAAGATCAAGTCCGGTCAGGGCATAGCCGGCGACTCCGGTCCGCACGGCGTCATGTACCTGTACGACCTGATCCTCCGCCAGAACGGCAAGGCGTTCTTCACCGAGGAGGGCATGGGCTTCGGCGAGAACGAGCTGCTGCCGTACTGGACCGAGGCGCTGGCACGCGTCAAGGCGGGCCTCTACGCCGACCAGAAGAAGGTCGAGCAGATCAAGCCGGCCTCCGCGCTCGCCAAGGGCCTCTCCGCCGGCGAGTTCACCTGGGACAACTTCTCCGTCCGCTACAGCGCGGAGGGCAAGAGCAGCTACAGCCTGGCGCCCGTCCCGACCACCGACGGCAAGAAGACCGGTCAGTACCTCGGCTCGCTGATGCTGAGCGGCACGGCCCGCACCAAGCACCCCGCCGAGGTCGCCACCTTCATCAGCTTCATGACCCACGATCCCGCGGTCGCGCGCATCATGGGCTACGACCGCGGAGTCCCCGCCACCACCGCCCAGTTCGAGGCCTTCCAGCCCACCGACGCCCCGAGCAAGGCGATCGGCGCGTACGAGAGCGAGATCGCCGAGGCGGGCGTGCTGGAGCCCATCACCCCGCACCCGGCCGGCGCCGACGTCGTCGAGGCGGCGTTCCTGCGCATCGCGGGTGACATGTCCCTGGGCAAGGCCTCGCCGGAGGACTCCGTCAAGCAGTTCTTCTCCGAGGCGAAGACCGCCCTCGCCTCCAACTGAGAGGAACGACGCGGTGACTCACATCCAGACCTCCACGAGCGGCCCGGTCCTCGGCAAGGACCTCGCCGCCGTGGAGCGGAGCGGCCCGGGACGCAAGACCCGCCCCGCACCGCAACCGCGGGGCCACCGCGAGAATCTGACCGGCTATCTCTTCATGTCGCCCTGGATCGCGGGCTTCCTGTTCCTGATCGCCGGACCCATGGTGTTCTCGCTGTACCTCGCGTTCACCGACTACAACCTGTTCGACGCCCCCAAGTGGGTGGGCCTGCAGAACTTCACCGACATGTTCGCCGACCCCCGCTGGCGCCAGTCGGTCAAGGTGACCTCCTGGTACGTGGTAATCGGTACCCCGGTCAAGCTGGCCGCCGCGCTCGCCGTGGCGATGCTGCTGGCCCAGAAGCGCTGGGGGCAGTCCTTCTACCGGGCGGCGTTCTACGCCCCCTCCCTGATCGGCGCGAGCGTCTCGGCCGCCATCGTCTGGCGGGCCCTGTTCTCCGACGACGCCGTCGTCGACCGGGGACAGCAGCTGTTCGGCATCGACGCGGGCGGCTGGATCGGCGACCCGCAGATGATCATCTACGCGCTGGTGGCCCTCACGGTCTGGCAGTTCGGCGCCCCGATGGTCATCTTCCTGGCGGGCCTCAAGCAGGTCCCCAGGGAGTTGTACGAGGCGGCGGCGATGGACGGGGCCGGCCCCTGGCGCAGGTTCTGGAGCATCACCCTGCCGATGATCTCGCCGGTGCTGTTCTTCAACGTCCTGCTGGAGACCATCCACTCCTTCCAGATCTTCGGCTCGGCCTACATCGTCAGCAACGGCAGCTGCGGCCCCGCCGACGCGACGCTCGTCTACACCTGTTACCTGTACGACCAGGGCTTCGCGAACAGCCGGATGGGCTTCGCCTCCGCCATGGCATGGCTGCTGCTCGTCGCCGTGGGCCTGGTCACCGCCGTGCTGTTCTGGTCCCAGAAGCGCTGGGTGCACTACGAGGAGGGGGGCCGATGACCCCGATGGACACCACCGCCACCGCCACCGCCCCACCCGTACGACGCCGGCTCCCCGGCTCCCTCGCCTGGCACATCGGCGCGCTCGCCCTGCTCGTGGTGGTCCTCTACCCGGTGGTGTGGACGATCGGGGCCTCGTTCAAGCCGAGCGAGGACATCGTCGGCGCGCTGAACCTCTTTCCGACCGACCCGATCACCGACAACTACCGGCGGCTCGCCGACGGCATCGCCGACATCCCGATCTGGAAGTTCTTCTTGAACTCGGCCTACATCTCGGTCGGTTCGGTCATCGGAGTCGTAGCCTCCTGCTCGCTCACGGCGTACGCCTTCACCAAGGTCCGCTTCGCCGGGCGCAACATCATGTTCGCCGTCATGATCGGGACGCTGCTGCTCCCGTACCACGTACTGATCATCCCGCAGTACGTGATGTTCCAGAAGCTGGAGCTGATCAACACCTTCACTCCGCTGCTGATCGGCAAGTACCTCGCCACCGACGCCTTCTTCGTCTTCCTCATGGTCCAGTTCATGCGCGGACTGCCCAAGGAACTCGACGAGGCGGCCCGGCTCGACGGCTGCGGGCACCTGCGCATCTACTGGTCGGTCGTGATGCCGCTGTGCCGGCCCGCGCTCATCACCAGCGCCATCTTCACCTTCATCCAGGCCTGGAACGACTTCATGGGCCCCCTGCTGTACCTCAACGAGCCGGACAAGTACACCGTGTCGATGGGGCTGCGGATGTTCATCGACCAGGACGCCGTCGCCGACTACGGCGGCATGATCGCGATGTCACTGGTGGCGCTGCTGCCGGTCCTGGCCTTCTTCCTGGCCTTCCAGCGCTACCTCATCGACGGCATGGCCACCTCCGGCCTGAAGGGCTGAGCACCCCGTGGCGACGAAATCCGGCACCGTACCGAGGACCTCCTTCGTCCGGGAGCGATTCAGCGTCTTCTCCGAATGCCTGCTCACCGGCGTGTGGATCACCGTCGCCGCCCTGCCCCTGGTCACGCTCCCCGCGGCCTTCGCCGCGGGGAGCCGGCACCTGCGCCGGTACCTGGCCGGTGAGGCGGGCGGGGTGCGGGAGTTCGCCGCCGACGTACGGGAGGCGTTCCGCACCGGCTGGCGGGTCTCCCTGCTGTGGTGGGCGGCGCTGGCCCTGCTGGCCTTCGACTGGCAGGTCGCCCGGTCCGGCCTGCTGCCGGGCGGCCGCCCGCTCCTCGTCGTGAGCCTGCTCGGACTTCCGGCCGTCGCCGTCTGGGGGCTGCGTACGGCTGCCGCCTGGCGGCCCGGCACGCCCTGGACGGCAACGGCGCGGGCCGCCGGCCGCCGGACCCTGACCGACCCCGCCGGATCACTGCTCCTCGTCGGCGGATTCGTCGCCCTGGCCCTCGCCTCCTGGCAGATCCCACCCCTGGCCGCGCCCGCTCTCGGCTGTCTGGCCGCGGCGGCCGTCGCCGCCGACCGCCGCTGACCCGGCCGCCGGACGCCCTACCGCACCATCTCCCCACCACGCGTCAGCGTGCGATCAGTCATGCCCATTCTCGCCACGAACTGGAGTCGTGATGTCCCCGATCCCCCGCCGCACCGTCCTCAAGGCAGCCGCAGTCGCCGGCGCGGCCACCCCCTTTTCCTGGGTGCTGAGCGACACCGCCCAGCAGGCCACCGCCGCCACCGGGAAGGCGGCCGACGAAGGGCCCGTCGAGATCGGCTGGCTGGAGGAGACCGGCCTCGGCGCGGCACCCGGCTCCACCTTCGGCGTCCCGTGGGCCAAGGGCCGCTTCCCCGCCGACCAGAAGTTCGCCCTCGCCACCGCCGACGGCAAGGACGTCCCCGTCCAGACCTGGGCCACCGCCACATGGCCCGACGGCTCCCTGAAGTGGACCGCCCACGCGGTCGGCCCCGAAGCCGGCGGCGCCAAGAAGTTCACCCTCACCACCGGTGCACCCGCCACCGCCGCCCACAAGGTCACCGTCAAGAACAGCGGCGGCTCGATCACCGTCTCCACCGGGGTCGTCACCGCGAAGATCGGCAAGACCGGCTCCTCGCTCATCGCCTCCCTCACCCGCGGCTCCACCGAGATCGCCAAGGACGGCCGCCTCGTCCTGATCCGCCAGGGCGAGATCGAGGACGGCGACCAGGGACAGCAGAAGTACGAACGCTTCGAGAGCGCCATCTCCAGGACCGAGGTCGAACAGAGCGGCCCCGTCCGCGCCGTCGTCCGCATCGACGGCAAGCACCGCCACGGCAACCGCTCCTGGCTGCCGTTCTCCGTCCGGCTCTACTTCTACGCGGGCGCCGATTCGTTCCGCATGATGCACACCATCACCTTCGACGGCACCCAGGAACCCGGCAAGGCGAGCGGCGACTTCATCCGCGGCCTCGGCGTCCGCTTCACCGTCCCCCTGCGCGACGAGGCCTACGACCGGCACATCCGGATCGGCGGCGACGAGACCGGCATGCTCCGGGAAGCGGTCAAGGGCATCACCGGGCTGCGCCGCGACCCCGGAGCCGCCGTCCAGGCCGCCCAGTTCGAGGGCACGAAACTGCCCGACCCGGCCACCTGGGACCAGCGCGTCACCACCCGGCTCCCGCTCATCCCCACCTGGGGTGACTACACCCTCAGCCAGCTCTCCGCCGACGGCTTCTCGCTGCGCAAGCGCACCAAGAAGGGCCACGGCTGGATCGCCGCCGGCGGCGGACGGCGCGCCTCCGGCTTCGGTTACGTGGGCGGCGCGAGCGGCGGACTCTCCTTCGGGCTGCGCGACTTCTGGGAGAAGTTCCCCGCCCAGCTCGACATCCGCGGCGCCGACACCGACGCGGCCGAGGTCACCCTCTGGCTCTGGTCGCCGGAAGCGGAACCGATGGACCTGCGCTTCTACCACGACGGTCTCGGCCAGGACACCTATCCCGAACAGCTCGAAGGCCTCAACATCACCTACGAGGACTACGAGCCCGGCTTCGGCACCCCGTACGGCATCGCCCGCACCAGCGAACTCGTCTTCTGGGCCAACGACTCCACCCCCAGCGCCGAGGCCCTCGCCCAGCAGGCCCGCACCGTGCGCACCCTCCCGCAGCTCGTGGCCCCGCCGTCCCAGCTCATCGGGGCGGGCGTCTTCGGCGGCCTCTTCTCCCCGGTCGACCGCTCCACCCCGGCCAAGGCGAAGATCGAGGACCACCTGGACTTCCTGTTCACGTACTACAAGGACCAGGTCGAGATGCGCCGCTGGTACGGCTTCTGGGACTACGGCGACATCATGCACTCCTACGACCCCGCCCGGCACCAGTGGCGCTACGACGTAGGGGGCTACGCCTGGGACAACTCCGAACTCTCACCCGACCTGTGGCTCTGGTACGCCTACCTGCGCTCCGGCCGCGCCGACATCTTCCGCTTCGCCGAGGCCATGACCCGCCACACCGGCGAGGTCGACGTCTACCACCTCGGCGACTGGGCCGGCCTCGGCACCCGCCACGGCGTCCAGCACTTCGCGGACAGCGCCAAGCAGCAGCGCATCGCCAACACCACCTACCGGCGCTTCTACTACTTCCTCACCGCGGACGAACGCGTCGGCGACCTGATGCGCGCCAACGTCGACTCCGACGAGACCTTCCTCGGCCTCGACCCGCTGCGCAAGATCCGCACCGAGCCCTACACCCCGGACCGGCACGCCCTGTCCGTCGGCTTCGGCACCGACTGGAGCGGACTCGTCTCCGCCTGGCTCACCGAATGGGAGCGCGGCGGACCGCAGGCCGAGAAGGCCAAGGCCCGGGTGCTCGGCACGATGGAGACCATCGCCGCCCAGCCCAACGGATTCGTCCAGGGAAGCGGCCTGTACGACCTGGACACCGGGAAGTTCGCCGTCGCCGCCGAACCCGTCGTCAGCGTCTCCCACCTCTCCGGTGTCTTCGGCCTCAACGAACTGTGCGCCGAACTCATCGGCCTGGTCGACATGCCGGAGTTCAAGGAGGCGTACCTCGACTACTGCCGCTACTTCAACGCCACCAAGGCCGAACAGGCCGCCCGCTACGGCTCCGACTTCGGCAGCCTGCTCCTCTTCCAGGGCCACTCCCGGATGGACGCCTACGCCGCCGTGCAGACGGGCGACGAGAAGCTCGCCGCCCGTGCCTGGGAGAAGTTCTACAACAGCGACGGCTACAAGGAATCCGTCCCCTGGAAGACCGAGAAGGTGAGCGGCCCGGTCACCACCGTCCCGGGCAGCGAGGCCAACTGGGTCTACACCAACGACACCGCGCTGTACGGACTCGCCGCCATCGAGAACCTCGCCCTCGTCGGAGACCACATGCCGGCCTGAGGCCCGTGAGGGCGCCCCGGGCCGGCACGCGGCAGATCACCGCATGCGGCCCAGGGCGTCCCTCAGCCGCCGGGCGTCACGCAACCGCTTCTCGTACGTCGCCCCCACCGCCAGCAGCAGCACCCCGGCCAGCGCCGGCGCCGCCCAGCGCGGCATCGCACCCACCACCTGCACCACGTACGGCGCGAGTTCGTGCAGGGCGTCCAGCGCCAGCACCACACCCCCCAGCACCAGCAGTGCCTGGAGCCGCAGCCGCGCCCCCAGCAGCGTGACCACCAGCGCCACCACCCCCAGCGACAACGGCCGCAACCAGTGGGGGTCGACCCAGGCGGCGAAGAGCGCCGGCACCATCGTCACCGCCAAGGCCGCCCCGTACGCCGTCCAGGACGACGCCGCCGGGTCGCGACGCCGGCGCAGCACACCGATCACGAGCGCCGGCACGGTCACCGGCAGCGTGTACGCCTCCGGGGACGACACCCCGGACGCCGACAGCCGCACCCAGGACGCCAGGACGAACAGCGCCGTCGCCAGGTACCCGGCCACCTCCCGCCGCTCCGGGCGCAGTGCCGTACCCGCGGCCAGCACCCCGCACAGGGCCAGCACCAGAGCCAGGAACGGCGGGTCGGCCAGAGCCGCCACGACGGCGGCGAGCCCCACCGCCCCACCGGTCAGTTCGAGAGGCAGCGCGACTGGGCGCCCCCTCAGTCGCGCCCCCAGGGCGGCCGTCATCGCGGGGACGACGAGCAGCAGGGGCGCCGCCTCGTGCGACGCGAGTCCCAGCGACGCACCGGACGCGGCCGCGAGCACCGCCGCGCAGACCGCCGCCGCGCACGCCACCCCTGCCTGCACGGCTCCGAACACCCCGGCACGCGCCGGGGCACCGGGCGCGTCCAGCGCCGTGGCAGCGCCGGCGAACATCAGCACCAGCGCCCCGAACACGGCATACGTGGCGGGCTCCGACCCCAGCGCGAGCAACGCCACGCCCAGCGCCCCGACCGACGCGCACACCCACGCGGCAGGCGCCACCCCCGTCGCACCGCGGCGCAGCGCGCCCACCGCGAGGGCCAGCACCCCCGCGACCAGCACCGCCTGCGACGCGACGGCCGCCGTGTACGAGACGTCCAGCGCGGGCGGCAGCACCGTCAGCCCCGCCCAGCCCGCCACCACGGCCGACGCGCCGACGGCCGCCCGCCCCCCGGGACCGGGGGTCAGCACGGGCCCGGCCCACCGCACCACGGTCTCCCAGCACCGGTACGCGGCCCCGAGCGCCACGGCCACCGACAGCAGCACCACCGGAGCCGCCGCCATCTCCCGCCACGGCAGCCCCGCGGCCCCCAGAGATCGCCGCACTCCTTCATCGGCCGCCCCCGACCACAGACGGCCCAGCTGACCCGCCGGGCCCACCAGAACCACCGCTACCGGAGCGGCCGAGAACAGCACCGACGCGGCCGTCACAGAACCCGCGGCCCACACCAGACCCTGCCCGGCCGGGCGCCCCAGCGGAGCCCGTACGGCCCCCAGCAGCAGCCCGCCGCACACCAGGTACACCGGCACCGCCCAGCCACCGGACACTCCCGCCGCCAGGACCCCGCCCACCGCGGCGACGGCGGCCAGTCCGGCCACGGCGCCCGCGGCCACCGCGAGCGCCACCGGCGCTCGCCGGGCACCCGCGAGCGCGATCACCGCACCGGCCAGGAGCAGTGCCCCGGGCGCCGCCGCGCCCACCGGCCCCGTGGCCCACACGGACCGCGCCAGGGCCACCAGCAGCCCCGCGCCGCCGGTGACCCAGATCCCGGCACAGGCCGTGGCCCGGACCGCGATCCCCTTGCCCCGCACCGCGATCGCACAGTCCAGCGCCGCCGTCGCCAGCAGCACGGCGGAGAAGACCAGGGAGTCCGCCTGCCCGGCCCACGCCCACAGCACCAGCGGCAGTTGCGCGGTGACCACGGCCAGGGGCAACGGCAGCCGCAGCCGGTCCAGCAGCAGGCCGTACGCCGCCCAGAGCACCGCCAGCACCGCCGAGGCGGCGGCCGCGTATCCGAGCGCGCCGGTGTCCGGCACCGCGACCAGGTACAGCGCGAAGGCGTCCAGCACCATCAGCACCGACGCCAGCGCCCCCAGCGCCTCCGCCGTCGAGGACAGACCACGCCGCAGGAGCACCGCGGGCGCGGTCAGCGCGGCGACCGTGACGGCGGTCAGCACCGCGGAGCGGCCGCCGATCCCCATGTGGCCCCAGCTGACCAGGGTGAACGCGATCGCGGCGACCGTCAGCAGCAGACCGCCGAGAGTGAGCAGCACATTCTGCGCACCCCCGGTACGGGCCGGGGGAGGAGGCGGGGCGAACGGCGGGCCGAAGGAGGCCGTGGCCCCGGCACGGGGCTGGGGCGGCGGTGACTGAGGCGCGGGCGCCTGCAGCACGCTCAGCAGCCAGGCGCGACGGGTCAGCAGCTGGGACCGGCGCAGGTCGAGCCGGGCGAGCTCACGGTCGAGGACGATCAGTTCCTCGGCGGGTGGCGGCACATGTTCCATGGACGCGAGTGTGGTGCCGGCCACACGATCGGGCATGGGCACGGATACTCAGATTGCCCGCTGAGTACGTGCATCCTGGAGCCATGGACTGGAATCACTACCGATTCGTCAGCATGTGGGACCTGCCCGCCCCGCCCCGCGCCGTCTACACGCACCTCGAACGGGTCGAGCACTACCCGCGCTGGTGGCCCCAGGTCCGCGAGGTCGCCCCCGTCGACGCCGCCGCCCACACCGCCCGGATCCGGTCCCTCCTCCCGTACGACCTCGTCATGACCCTGCGCGAACGCCGCCGCGACGTGCCCGGCGGCGTCCTCGAAGTGACCCTCACCGGCGACCTCGAAGGCTGGGCGCGCTGGACCGTCACCCCGCACGGCGCCGGGAGCCGCGCCACGTACGAACAGGAGGTCGTGGTGCGCCGCGCTCTGATGCGGGTCCTCGCGGTGCCGGGGCGCGCCGTGTTCCGGGCCAACCACGCCGTGATGATGCGGGCCGGACGACGCGGTCTCGCGGCCCGGCTGGAAGCGGTTTGAACCACACCCGCCGAGCCCTGTATGGTTCAACCCGTTCCCGGGCGATTAGCTCAGTGGGAGAGCGCTTCGTTCACACCGAAGAGGTCACTGGTTCGAACCCAGTATCGCCCACCCCGGGAGAGGCCGGTCCGTCAGCAACACCGACGGACCGGCCTTCGCGCGTCCGGGCTTCCATACCCGGGCGCGCAGGCCCTCGTCCCCGCTCACGCCGCGGGCAGCGGCCACCGGCTCCCCGCCCGCCGCCTCCGCTCACGCCGCGGCCCGCAGCTCCGGGCGCAGCGGCCAGGCCGGGTCCACCGTCTCCGGCGTCCCGCTCTTGGCGAACCAGGCCTGCAGGCCACGCGCCTGGGCCGCGTGCCAGACCGCCTGGAGCGTATGCAGCTCCGCCGGCGTCAGCCGCTCCAGCCGGGTGGCGAACCGCCGCCCCACCGCCCGGACCAGCTCCAGGGACGCCGCGGCGTCGGCCGCCGCGTCATGCGCCCCGTCCAGCACCACCCCGTACAGCTCGCAGAGATCCGTGAGGGTGCGCCGGCCCTTGCGGTAGCGGTCCAGATGCTTGTCGAGCACCCGCGGATCCAGCACGCACAGCGAGGCGTCGCCCAGATAGCCCGCGAGCGACGAGGCCCGGTGCCGGCGCAACTCCCGGTCCAGCAGCGTCAGATCGAACGGTGCGTTCATCACGACCAGCGGCCGGCCCGCCGTACTCTGCTCGGCCAGCGCCCTGGCTATCTCCTCCACCACCGGCGCGGGCCACCGCCCGTTGCGCTGGAGGTGGTCGTCGGTCAGACCGTGGATCTCCGTCGCCCCCACGGGCACCGGAATGCCCGGATTCACCAGCCAGCGGGTGACGCGCGGGCGCCCGCCCGCACTGTCCTGGACGACGAGCGCGGCCGAAACGATCCGGTCCTGCTCGACGTCCACTCCCGTCGTCTCCGTGTCGAAAGCGGCCAGCGGCCCCTCATACCAATGAGTCATCCCCGAACTCCTCGCGCCCGAGCGGCAGATGTGTGATTCCTCTGCCCGGTTCGGTGATACCCGCGCCCTTTGCCTGATACGCCGTTTGGGGGCGGTCCTGTGCGGTGACAACACAGGTGACGGGGCCGGAAGTTGACCGGCCGTCGCGTCCGACCTACTCATCGGCACAGCCCGGAAGGCATACGGAGCCATGGCGCTCACGCAGCCCGAACCGAGTGGGCTGCTGCCCCAGCGGACCGCACCGCTGCGCGGCGCACTCGCCACCACCGCCTGCATGGAGACCCTCCAGGTGGGCTACCTGCACGCCGTCGCCGCCGCGGCGGGCTGCTCCCTGTCGCAGCCCTTCCCCGACAACGGCATCGACTGGCACGTCAGCCACGGAGCCCCCGGCCACGTCGTCGACGACGAGGTGACCATCAAGGTCCAGTTGAAGTGCACCTATCAGATACCGCCCCGTCCGCCCGGCCCGACGTTCGCCTTCACGCTCGACAACGCCCACCTCATGAAGCTCGCCCGGACCCCCGTGTCCGTGCACAAGATCCTCGTGGTGATGCTCGTGCCCCGAAGCCAGGACGACTGGCTGCGGGCCGGGCACGACCGCCTCGACCTGCGGCACTGCTGTTACTGGACCAACCTGGCCGGCCACGCCGTGACCGGCCGGAACCGGACCACCGTGCGGATCCCGACCTCGCGCATCTTCGACGACCGAGCGCTCTGCGAGATCATGACCCGTGTCGGGGCGGGAGGGAGACCCTGATGCACCGGCCGATGGACGAACCGCCCAACGAAGTGATCCCGTCAGCCGTCCGGGCCCACCCCGACGAGCAGCCGGGGCCCTGGCCCACCGGCTCCCCGGCCGGCGGCCTCCCCGATCCGGCCCGGGTCGACCCCGCCGTGCTCGGTGTCCTGCTCGCCCGGCACGGCTGGCGGCGGCGCGGGGGCGCGGCCGGCCGCTACAGCCGCTGGACCCCGCCCGGCCCGCCCGGCGGCTCCACCAGCCTGCTCGTGCCGGACACCACCGCGTTTCCCGACAGCGAGGACCTGCTGGGGGAGGCCCTGACCGCTCTCGCCCGGAGCGCAGAGCCCTGGGCCCGCGAGGTCCTGGTCTCCCTCACCGTCCCCAGCGACGAGATCCGCTGGCGGCGCGAGGTGCCCGAACCGGCCGGCGGAGCCGCCGCCTGGACCGGAGCGGAGCAGCTGCACGGCGCGGCCCGGCAGATCCTGCTGGCCGGCGCACTCGCCGTCCGGGGCCGGGCCGGCTACCACGGCGCCCGGCACCGCCGACGCGCTCTGGCGGCGCTCGGCTCCATCCTCATAGGCCCCGCACCCGGTGGCCGCGACCTCACGGCGTTCGTCCCGGTCGAGGCCGGCCGCCCCCTCGCCGTACGGCTCTACCACGCCCTGCACGCCGCCCGGGAGGCCGTCGACTACCAACGGGCCACCGGCGGCATGGAGGCCTTCGACACCGCCGTCGAGGCGGGCGTCAGCCGCGAACTGACCGAGGCGGTCATCGCGCTGGTCCGTGGCTCGGAGGGAGCCCGGATAGCGCTGGACTGGGCGCCCGCGGCGGGCACCCCCGACGGCTGCCCGGTCCGCCCCGAACCCGTCGAGTTCTCACCCGGCGACCTGCCGGCCCTGCGCCGGGCGGGCGCCCGCTACCTGCGCGACGAACCCGCGGTGACGGTACGGATCACCGGCGCCGTCGTCCGCCTGCGCCGCTCGGGACCACGCGGAGCCGGGATCGTACGGCTGCGGGTGCTGGCGGGCGCCGAGGTTCCGCACGTACGGCTGGAACTCGACGAGGAGGCGTACCGCATAGCGGGGCAGGCCCACCTCGTGGGGCTGCCGGTGCGGGTGGAGGGGCGGCTGGAGAGCCGGGGCGGCTTCCGCCGGCTGACCAGGGCCTCGCAGGTGGTTCCCGTGCAGGTCGACGAGGAGGAACGGGACCGGCTGATGAAGTCGCTCCAGGAGAACGTCGACTCTTTCGAGGAGGCGTGCACCGGCGAGTAGCGGGGCGGAGGCCGCCGGGAACCGGCCCTTTCGCAATGGGGGGCGTCGGCTCGGTACGATTCCTTCTGCACGCGCTAGAGGAATGCGGGTGCGCCCCCTGAGTCAGGAGAGACCGGTGTCAGACGTCCGTGTGACCATCCAACGCGATTCCGAGCGGGAAGAGCGCGTGGTGACGACGGGCACTACGGCAGCCGAGCTCTTCCCCGGCGAGCGCACCGTCGTCGCCGCCCGCGTCGCCGGAGAACTGAAGGACCTCGCGTACGTGGTCGCCGACGGCGAGACCGTCGAGCCCGTCGAGATCTCCTCCGAGGACGGCCTCAACATCCTGCGGCACTCCACCGCGCACGTGATGGCGCAGGCCGTGCAGGAGCTCCACCCCGAGGCCAAGCTGGGCATCGGCCCGCCGGTCAAGGACGGCTTCTACTACGACTTCGACGTCGAGAAGCCGTTCACGCCCGAGGACCTCAAGGCCATCGAGAAGAAGATGCAGGAGATCCAGAAGCGGGGCCAGAGGTTCTCCCGCCGGGTCGTGACGGACGAGGCGGCCCGCGAGGAGCTCGCCGACGAGCCGTACAAGCTGGAGCTCATCGGCATCAAGGGCTCCGCCTCCTCGGACGACGGCGCGGACGTCGAGGTGGGCGGCGGCGAGCTGACCATCTACGACAACCTGGATGCGAAGACCGGCGAGCTGTGCTGGAAGGACCTCTGCCGGGGCCCGCACCTGCCGACCACCCGGTTCATCCCGGCGTTCAAGCTGATGCGGAACGCGGCGGCGTACTGGCGGGGCAGCGAGAAGAACCCGATGCTCCAGCGCATCTACGGGACCGCCTGGCCGACCAAGGACGAGCTGAAGGCGCACCTGGAGTTCCTGGAGGAGGCCGCCAAGCGCGACCACCGCAAGCTCGGCAACGAGCTGGACCTCTTCTCCTTCCCCGACGAGATCGGCCCCGGTCTCGCGGTCTTCCACCCCAAGGGCGGCATCATCCGCCGGGCCATGGAGGACTACTCGCGGCGCCGCCACGAGGAGGAGGGCTACGAGTTCGTCTACTCGCCGCACGCCACCAAGGGCAAGCTCTTCGAGAAGTCCGGCCACCTGGACTGGTACGCCGACGGCATGTACCCGCCCATGCAGCTCGACGACGGGGTGGACTACTACCTCAAGCCGATGAACTGCCCGATGCACAACCTGATCTTCGACGCCCGCGGCCGCTCCTACCGTGAACTTCCCCTGCGCCTCTTCGAGTTCGGCACAGTGTACCGGTACGAGAAGTCGGGCGTCGTGCACGGCCTGACCCGCTCGCGCGGCTTCACCCAGGACGACGCGCACATCTACTGCACCAAGGAGCAGATGGCGGAGGAGCTCGACCGGACGCTCACCTTCGTGCTGAACCTGCTCCGCGACTACGGTCTGACCGACTTCTACCTGGAGCTCTCCACCAAGGACCCGGAGAAGTTCGTCGGCTCGGACGAGATCTGGGAAGAGGCCACCGAGACGCTGCGCCAGGTCGCCGAGAAGCAGGGTCTGCCGCTGGTCCCGGACCCGGGCGGCGCCGCGTTCTACGGCCCGAAGATCTCCGTGCAGTGCAAGGACGCCATCGGCCGGACCTGGCAGATGTCGACCGTGCAGCTCGACTTCAACCTGCCGGAGCGCTTCGACCTGGAGTACACCGGCCCCGACGGCACCAAGCAGCGCCCGGTCATGATCCACCGCGCCCTGTTCGGTTCCATCGAGCGCTTCTTCGCGGTGCTGCTGGAGCACTACGCGGGCGCGTTCCCGGTGTGGCTGGCGCCCGTCCAGGCGGTCGGCATCCCGATCGGCGACGCGCACATCCCGTACCTCCAGGAGTTCGCCGCCAAGGCCCGCAAGCAGGGGCTGCGCGTCGACGTGGACGCCTCGTCGGACCGGATGCAGAAGAAGATCCGCAACCAGCAGCGGGCCAAGGTGCCGTTCATGATCATCGCGGGTGACGAGGACATGGCCAACGGTGCCGTCTCCTTCCGCTACCGCGACGGTTCGCAGGAGAACGGCATCCCGGTCGAGGACGCCATCGCCAAGATCGCCAAGGCCGTCGAGGACCGCGTCCAGGTCTGATCCGTGGCAGGGGCCCCCGGTGAGCTACCCGCTCACCGGGGGCCCCTTCTCGTCCTCCCGCCGGAACACCTGGATCAGCCACGACGAGAACGAACCCGTCACCGCCCCCAGCAGCGCCAGCCCGCAGGCCATCAGGAACGTCGCGACGACCCGGCCCCACAGGGTCACCGGCACCGCGTCCCCGTACCCCACCGTCGTGAGCGTCGCGCACGCCCACCAGACCGAGTCGCCGAAGGTCCGGATCGAGGCGCCCGGCGCGTCGTGTTCCTGGTGGTAGACGGCGAGAGCCGCCGAGAAACCGAGCAGCAGGGCCGCCATGCCGGCGTACGACATCACCCGCGCGTACAGGCTCAGCCGCGGCTCGTCGCGCCGCTTCTGTACGGCCGTGTAGACCTTCACCAGGCGCAGCGGGCGCAGCAGCGGCAGCAGGAGCACGAGCGTGTCGAGCCAGTGGACCCGGACGAAGCGGTGGCCCAGGCCGCTGAGCCGGATCCGTACGGCGTAGTCGACGACGAAGAGGAGCCAGGTGGCGGCGACCAGGGCGAGGGAGAGGTCGTGCCAGGGTTCGGCGTCGTGCGGGGCGAGGACGCGGGCCGCGTAGCCGAGCAGGAAGAGCAGCGAGGCGGCGAAGAGCGGTACCTCGGTGCGCTGCTCCCAGAGGGTGAGGGCGGGTGAGGGCCGGTCCGGGGTGCGGTCGCTCATCGGGCCAGCATCGCGCCGGGTGAGCGGGTTCGGCCCCGGCGACACGCTTCGCCGGGGGTACGCCATATGCTGATCAGCATGACGAGTGACCCGGAGCAGCAGATCGGAGTGGGAACGCCCGACGCGTTCCAGCGCCTGTGGACGCCCCACCGGATGGCGTACATCCAGGGCGAGAACAAGCCGACCGGTCCGGAGGCCGGCGACGGCTGTCCGTTCTGTGAGATCCCCTCGAAGTCGGACGAGGACGGGCTCATCGTCGCGCGCGGCGAGAAGGTCTATGCCGTGCTGAACCTGTATCCGTACAACGGCGGTCACCTGATGGTGGTGCCGTACCGGCATGTCGCGGACTACACCGAGCTGGACGGTCCGGAGACGGTGGAGCTCGCCGATTTCACCAAGCGGGCGATGACCGCGCTGCGGGCGGCGTCGGGGGCGCACGGCTTCAACATCGGGATGAACCAGGGAGCGGTGGCCGGAGCGGGCATCGCCGCGCATCTGCACCAGCACCTGGTGCCCCGGTGGGGCGGGGACGCCAACTTCATGCCGGTGGTGGGGCACACCCGGGTGCTGCCGCAGCTGCTGGCGGATACGCGGAAGATGCTGGCGGACGCCTGGCCGCGTGCCGCCGCCTGACTCCCGTTCTTCCTCTTCGCGCGCGAGGGCGCCCCGGAGATCCGGGGCGCCCTCGCGCGTAGGCGTCTAGGCGTCGTACAGGTCGGCCTTGCGCGGAGAGGGGTCCTGGACCAGTCCGCTCAGTATCGACGAGCGGTTGCCGAAGCGTTCCGTGTCGACGCCGTTCTCATCGAGGACCTTCATGGCGGCGCTGTGCACGACGCGCAGGACGGGTGTGGCGGCCCGCATCGCGTCGTCGGCCATGAAGCGGTGGCGCCACGGCTTCTCGGCCCAGGCGTGCCGCAGCCCGAAGGGTTCGGGCAGGACGATCTTGCCGCCCAGGTAGTCGAGGAGCGGCGGGTACCAGGTGAAGGGGGCGCGCAGGGCGAGGCGGACGACTTCCTTGGACTCCACCAGCGCCAGGGTGATGTCGCGGGTCTCCCAGAACTTGACGGTCTTGTTGACCGTCCTCTTCTTGGCGGCGGGCTTGCTGGTGAACAGGGAGTGGACGGGGCCGAGCGCGTGTCCGGTGACCTCGATGCGCAAGGTCTCGAAGAGCACCGTGACGGTGATCATCATGGTGATGACCAGCTGGCCGTCCCAGAGGGTGAACTGCACGCCCAGGTAGTGGCGGTCTCCGCCGCCGAACTGCTGGTGGTTGCAGATCCGCTGGATCTCGTGGGGCTTGACCTGGAAGGTGGCGACGTCCTCGCCCTCGGGCCGGGACACCGTGTCGGCGTTCTCCCCGACGGGCGACACGATCCAGTGGGTGACCGAGGGGGTGGGGAAACCGCCCGTGTTCAGCGGGCCGCGCTCCAGCATCTTGAGCTGGTCGTGGATGACGCGTATCAGGTCCCAGCTGCGGAACTGGTGGAACTCCTTGCCGGGCTCCTTCGGGACGAGGTCCTCGGCGAGCTGCCAGCTGCCCCAGCGGGTGCCCATGCCGAGGATGCCCTTGGGACCGGCGTAGAAGACGGAGTTGGACTGCTGTTCGGCGGAGAGCTTCTCCAGGCCCTGGCGGAGGGCCTCGCGGGCGGTCTCGTTGGGATTCTTCGGCACGGCTTCGGGGATCTTGGCGATGACGCCGCCGCCGGAGAGGAGGCCTTCCCAGCGGGCGCGCATGTCCCTGGCGGAGGCCTCGGCGATCCGTTTGGCGATGAACCAGCCGATGACGGGCGCCACGATCATCGCTCGCAGATACAGCCCCAGGAGCCCGGTGAGGGGCATTTTGACCAGGAAGAACAGGGCGGCGATGCCGATGATCGGCAGGAGGGCGTTGCCGAGGGTGGCGAGAACCTTGTCCTTGGTGCTGCCGAGGCCGTCACGGAGACGGAACGCGATGACCCACAGCAGCATCCCGGGCAGGAAGGCGAAGCCGAACAGGGCGGTCACGAGGGTGAGCTTGGTGTCGCGGGCCTTGCGCAGCCGGGTCGCGGAGAGGCAGTGCTCGACGACGGTCTGGGGGTCGCTGCCGAACGACTGGATCAGGGCGGCCCGTGCGCCGCCCAGCATCCGTTCCTGGACGGCGCGGCAGAAGGCCTCGCCGAGGTCGGGTTTGAAGTAGACGGATTTGAAGAGCTTGGAACGCCCTTCCTTCACCTGGGACTTGTGCCATTCGCTGTTGGCTTTGAGGATTTCCTCCACCGGGCTGTCGCGGTACGCGGCAGAGGCGAGGGCGTTGGTCGCCACCGCCGCTCCTGCCGATCCCTGGAGCGGAATCTGTGCTCCGGGAGAGAAATCGAATCCGTTGCTGGCCACTGTCGCCCCCACTCGCCACCGAGGAACCGCTCCTGCGGCTGTTTCCCAACTGCCGGGCCCGGCACACTTTCTGAGCTGGGAGCACAGCGTATCGTCCGGACCGGTTTGCCGTCCGGCCCTGTGGACAACGACGAGCGGCCGGGGGTGTCACCGGCTGGCCGTGCCGTTCTCCTGGTGGGCGTGGAGGCGGTCGGCGAGCTGTGGGGGCATGGCCTCGTGGCGGGCGTAGGAGCGGTCGAACCGGCCGGTTCCGTGCGACAGGGAACGCAGGTCGACCGCGTAGCGGCCGATCTCCACCTCCGGGACCTCGGCCCGCACGAGGGTGCGTCCGGCACCGGACTGCTCGGTGCCGGTCACCCGGCCGCGGCGGCCCGAGAGGTCGCTCATGACCGGCCCGACGTAGTCGTCCGGGATCAGGACGCGGACCTCGGCGACGGGTTCCAGGAGCCGGATGCGGGCCTCGCCGGCGGCTTCGCGCAGGGCCAGGGCGCCCGCGGCCTGGAAGGCGGCGTCCGAGGAGTCCACGGAATGGGACTTGCCGTCCCGCAGGGTGACCCGCACGTCGACCAGTGGGTGCCCGGTGGTGAGGCCGCGGGCGGCCTGGGCGCGGACGCCCTTCTCGACGGAGGGGATGAACTGCCGGGGCACCGATCCGCCGACCACCTTGTCGACGAACTCGATGCCGGACCCCGGGGGCAGCGGCTCGACGTCGATCTCGCAGATGGCGTACTGGCCGTGGCCGCCGGACTGTTTCACGTGGCGGCCGCGTCCGGTGGACGGCCCGGCGAACGTCTCGCGCAGGGCGACCCGGTGGGGGACCGCGTCGACCTGGACGCCGTAGCGCGTGCGCAGCCGGTCCAGCGCCACGTCCAGATGGGCTTCCCCGAGACACCACAGGACCACCTGGTGGGTGTCCGGGTTCTGTTCCAGGCGCAGGGTCGGATCCTCCGCGACGAGGCGGGCGAGGCCCTGGGAGAGCTTGTCGTCGTCGGCTTTGCTGTGCGCCTCGATGGCGAGCGGCAGCAGCGGGTCGGGCATCGTCCACGGTTCCATCAGCAGGGGGTGGTCCGGGGCGGACAGGGTGTCGCCGGTCTCGGCGGCGTCCAGCCGGGCGACACAGGCGAGATCGCCGGCGACGCAGGCGGCGAGCGGCCGCTGCTGTTTGCCGAACGGCGAGGAGAGGGCGCCGACGCGGATCTCGGCCTCGTGGAAGGGCCGGGCCTCGTGGCCGGGGTCGTCGAGTCCGTGGCCGGATACGTGCACCGTGTCGTCGGGGCGCAGCGTGCCGGAGAAGACGCGTACGAGCGAGAGGCGGCCGACGTAGGGGTCGGAAGCCGTCTTGACGACCTCGGCGGCCAGGGGGCCGTGCGGGTCGCAGTCCAGGGCGGGGAGCGAGGTGCCGTGCAGGGTGGTGACGGCGGGCAGCGGACGCTCGACCGGGGTGGGGAAGCCGCGGGTGATCAGGTCGAGGAGCTCGACGGTGCCGATGCCCTGGCGGGCGCCGTCGGCGGCGGGGGCGGCGGTGAGGACGGGATGGAAGGTGCCCCGCGCCACGGCACGTTCGAGGTCGTCGACGAGTGTCTTGATGTCGATGGCGGCGCCGCCGAGGTAGCGGTCCATCAGGGTCTCGTCCTCGCTCTCGGCGATGATCCCTTCGATCAGCCGGTCGCGGGCGTCGGCCAGGGGCGCCTGCTGGGAGTCGGCGGGCGGGTGCTCCCGCCGTTCCCCGCCGGAGTAGTCGAAGATCCGCTGCGTGAGCAGTCCGGTGAGTCCGGTCAGCGGGGCGTGCCCGTCCGAGGTCTCGGGTCCGTGCACCGGCAGGTAGAGCGGGAGCACGGCGTCGGGGTCGTCGCCGCCGAAGATCTCGCCGCAGATCCGGGTCATCGCGTCGAAGGAGGTGCGGGCGGTGTCCAGGTGGGTGACGACGATGGCGCGCGGCATGCCGACGGCCGCGCACTCCTCCCAGACGGCCCGGGTGGTGCCGGCGACGGCATCGGCCTCCTGGGCGGCCGAGACGACGAAGAGGGCCGCGTCCGCCGCGCGCAGACCGGCCCTGAGCTCCCCGACGAAGTCGGCGTATCCGGGACTGTCCAGCAGGTTGATCTTGACGCCGTCCCACGTGACGGGGACGAGGGAGAGGGATACGGAGCGCTGCCGGCGCTGTTCGATCCCGTCGTGGTCGGAGAGCGTGGTGCCGTCCTCGACCCGGCCGGCCCGGTTGACCGCGCCCGCGGTCTGTGCCAGGGCCTCGACGAGGGTGGTCTTGCCGGAGCCGCTGTGGCCGACCAGTACCACGTTCCGGATGGCGGAGGGGTGGTCGGCCGTCGCTGCTCTTCCGGCGGCTCCGGTGTGCGTGTGTGCCTTGTCGCCCATGACGCGTGCCTCCCGGGTGAGGGCGCCGGGCGGGGAACCGCCGGCGCGGGATGGGGAGCGGTCGCACGGGCACGGGGAGGCCGCCGCGGCGGCTTCGGCGACGCCCGCGGTAGTTCCGAGCTTTCCACTCCGTCCGGGCCGCGTCCATACGCGGTACACCGGGGCGGGGCCCGTGCGTCGCACGGCGACAGGTTGACGCGGTCCCCCAGGGTGCCCGGACGGTGGAGCGCGGCGGGCGTGACTACGATGGGCCAGGAGGGTGCTGGAGGTCCTGGCCGGTCCGGCGGCGCCCGGCACGCGCGTCTGCGGCGTTGTCGAATCGTCCTCATGGCCCCGCCATGGGGGCGCTCCGGCGCCTCGCAGCTGCGCGCGCCGGACGCCGCTCGCTGATCGGGCCAGGGCCTTCAGCACCCTCCAGCCGGTGGCCGACGGGGCCATGCGGCCCACCGACCCCCGGGAAGGCCATGCTGAACAAGTACGCGCGTGCATTCTTTACGCGTGTCCTCACGCCGTTCGCCGCACTGTTGCTCCGTCTGGGTGTAAGCCCCGACGCGGTCACCCTGATCGGCACGGCCGGGGTGATGGCAGGTGCGCTGGTCTTCTTCCCGATGGGGGAGTTCTTCTGGGGCACGATCGTCATCACGGTCTTCGTCTTCTCCGACCTCGTCGACGGCAACATGGCGCGGCAGGCGGGCATCTCCAGCCGCTGGGGAGCGTTCCTCGACTCGACGCTCGACCGGGTCGCCGACGGGGCGATCTTCGCCGGCTTCGCGCTCTGGTACGCGGGCAGCGGCGACGACAACGTGCTCTGCGCGGTCGCGATCTTCTGCCTGGCCAGCGGCCAGGTGGTCTCGTACACCAAGGCGCGCGGTGAGTCCATCGGTCTGCCGGTGGCGGTCAACGGTCTCGTGGAGCGTGCCGAGCGCCTGGTGATCTCGCTGGTGGCCGCGGGTCTGGCGGGTCTCCACGCGTTCGGCGTGCCGGGGATCGACGTCCTGCTGCCGATCGCCCTCTGGATCGTCGCCGTGGGCAGCCTGGTGACGCTGGTGCAGCGGGTCGTGACCGTGCGCCGGGAGTCCGCCGAGGCCGATGCGGCCGCCGCGGAGTCGGCTGCGGCGGACCGGGGGAGCGAGGCCGCGCAGTGAGCGGTGCGCCCGGGGAGGCGAGGCCCGGCCCGAAGGAACGGCTGAGCGACGGGTTGTACGGGCTCGGCTGGGCCGCGGTCAAGAAGCTGCCCGAACCGGCCGCGCGCGCGCTCTTCCGTACCCTGGCCGACCAGGTCTGGAAGCGGCGCGGCAAGAGTGTGCTGCGGCTGGAGTCGAACTTGGCGCGGGTCGTGCCGGACGCGAGCCCGGCCCGGCTCGCGGCGCTGTCCAAGGCCGGCATGCGCTCGTACATGCGGTACTGGATGGAGTCGTTCCGGCTGCCCACCTGGACCCCGGAGCGGATCAAGGCGTCCATCGACGTGACGGACGCCCACCGGCTGACCGAGGGGCTCGACGCGGGCCGCGGGGTCGTCCTCGCACTGCCGCACCTGGGGAACTGGGACCTGGCGGGGGCGTGGGTCACCACGGACCTGAAGGTCCCCTTCACGACGGTCGCCGAGCGGCTCAAGCCGGAATCGCTGTACGACCGGTTCGTGGCGTACCGCGAGGGACTGGGCATGGAGGTCCTGCCGCACAACGGCGGGGCCGCCTTCGGGACGCTCGCGCGGCGGCTGAGGGAGGGCGGTCTGGTCTGCCTGGTCGCCGACCGTGACCTGTCCGCCTCCGGCGTCGAGGTGACGTTCTTCGGCGACACGGCCCGGATGCCCGCCGGGCCGGCGCTCCTGGCCCAGCAGACCGGTGCGCTGCTGCTGCCGGTCACCCTCTCCTACGACGACACGCCGGTGATGAAGGCGCGGGTCCACCCGCCCGTCGCGGTACCCGGCTCAGGTGACCGTGCCGAGAAGACGTCTGTGATGACACAGGCCCTGGCCGACGCGTTCGCCCGGGGCATCGCCGAGCACCCGGAGGACTGGCACATGCTGCAACGGCTCTGGCTCGCCGACCTCGAACCCCGCGGAGACTAGTGCCGCGTCAGCCAAGGTCCGCCCGGGCAAACCTTGACTGACGCGGCACCAGGACCTTTCGTCCGGGTCATGCCGGGCTCGCGCCGCCCGGCACGCACTCACCCCACTCTCGGCTTCGCTCGAGCCGGGAGAGGCCCCCTCCGGCGTCGTCGTCGGTCGCCGATGCTCCGCAGTGACTCCCTCCTCCGCCTTGCAGTCGCACGCACCGGACCCCGCTCCCTGATCCGGCCTGACCCGAACGAAAGGCCCCAGCAGTGAAGATCGGCATCGTCTGTCCGTACTCCTGGGACGTCCCGGGCGGCGTGCAGTTCCACATCCGTGACCTGGCCGAGCACCTGATCCGGCTCGGCCACCAGGTCTCCGTGCTGGCCCCGGCCGACGACGAGACGCCGCTGCCGCCGTACGCGGTGTCCGCGGGCCGGGCCGTGCCCGTCCCGTACAACGGCTCCGTCGCCCGGCTGAACTTCGGCTTCCTGTCCGCGGCGCGGGTGCGGCGGTGGCTGCACGACGGCACGTTCGACGTGATCCACATCCATGAGCCGACCTCGCCGTCGCTGGGGCTCCTGGCCTGCTGGGCGGCGCAGGGACCGATCGTCGCCACGTTCCACACGTCCAACCCGCGCTCGCGGGCGATGATCGCCGCCTATCCGATCCTCCAGCCGGCGCTGGAGAAGATCAGCGCGCGCATCGCGGTGAGCGAGTACGCGCGCCGGACCCTGGTCGAGCACCTGGGCGGCGACGCGGTGGTCATCCCCAACGGGGTCGACGTGGGGTTCTTCGGCGCGGCCGAGCCCAGGCCCGAGTGGCAGGGGGACACGATCGGCTTCATCGGGCGCATCGACGAGCCCCGCAAGGGCCTGCCCGTCCTGATGAGGGCGCTGCCCGCGATCCTCGCGGCGCGTCCGGACACCCGGCTGCTCGTGGCGGGCCGGGGCGACGAGGAGGAGGCCGTCGCCTCCCTCCCCAAGGAGATGCGTGCCCGCGTCGAGTTCCTCGGCATGGTGAGCGACGGGGACAAGGCGCGGCTGCTGCGCAGCGTCGACGTGTACGTCGCGCCGAACACCGGCGGCGAGAGCTTCGGCATCATCCTCGTCGAGGCCATGTCGGCGGGCGCGCCGGTCCTGGCCAGCGATCTCGACGCGTTCGCTCAGGTCCTGGACCAGGGGGCGGCGGGGGAGCTGTTCCCCAACGAGGACGCGGACGCCCTGGCCGCGGCGGCGATCCGCCTGCTGGGCGACCCGGAGCGGCGCGCGGAGCTGCGCGACCGGGGGGCCGCGCACGTGCGGCGCTTCGACTGGTCGACGGTCGGGGCGGACATCCTCGCGGTGTACGAGACGGTGGCGGACGGCGCCGCGTCGGTGGCGACGGACGAACGCACGGGGCTGCGGGCCCGGTTCGGCCTGGCCCGGTACTGAGCCCTTCCCCGGACGGCTCCCGGGCCGCCGAGGGGGCCGGGCCCCGCCCGCTCACCGGTAGCCTTGCCGCCCGTGACCGTAACCCTCATCTGGACCGCCGTCGTGCTCGTCGCGATCGGCCTGTATCTCAGCTGGACCGCGGGCCGTCTCGACCGGCTGCACGCCCGGATCGACGCGGCCCGCGCCGCCCTCGACGCCCAACTGCTGCGCCGCGCCTCGGTCACCCAGGAACTCGCCACGTCCGGCGTCCTCGATCCGGCCGCCTCCATCGTGCTGTACGAGGCCGCGCACGCCGCCCGCCAGGCGGAGGAGGAGCACCGCGAGGTCGCCGAGAGCGAGCTGAGTACCGCCCTGCGCGCGGTGTTCGGGGAGCGGGCACAGGTCGAGGCGGTGAAGGAGATCCCCGGTGGTGAGGAGGCCGCCTCGGAGCTGGCGGCGGCCGTCCGCCGGGTCCCGATGGCGCGCAGGTTCCACAACGACGCGGTGCGGGCGGCGCGTGCCCTGCGCCGCCACCGCACGGTGCGCTGGTTCCGGCTGGCCGGGCACGCCCCGTTCCCGCTGGCCTTCGAGATGGACGACGAGCCGCCGGTGGCCCTCGCGGACCGCCCGGTCAGCTGACGGAGCGGGTGCGGCCTGCCCGCGCCCGCCGTCGTACCGGGCCAAAACGATCCACCGGCCTTCCATTGGCCCTTGCTGTGGACCGGTGCCGGAGAGTTTGCTCAGCAGTGCATCAGCCCTGCGCTTCAGCAGCCCCTTCTCCGAGTGAGGTCGATCCGTGTCCACGAATCCCGCCGCCCCGCAGTCCACCGACGCCCCCGCCACCGGCACCGCCCGCGTCAAGCGCGGCATGGCCGAGCAGCTCAAGGGCGGCGTGATCATGGACGTCGTCAACGCCGAGCAGGCGAAGATCGCCGAGGACGCGGGCGCCGTGGCCGTCATGGCCCTGGAGCGGGTGCCGGCCGACATCCGCAAGGACGGCGGCGTGGCCCGGATGTCGGACCCGAACATGATCGAGGAGATCATCGAGTCCGTCTCCATCCCGGTGATGGCGAAGTCCCGCATCGGCCACTTCGTCGAGGCCCAGGTCCTGCAGTCCCTGGGCGTCGACTACATCGACGAGTCCGAGGTCCTCACCCCGGCCGACGAGGTCAACCACAGCGACAAGTTCGCCTTCACCACCCCGTTCGTGTGCGGTGCCACCAACCTGGGTGAGGCCCTGCGCCGGATCGCCGAGGGCGCGGCCATGATCCGCTCGAAGGGCGAGGCCGGCACCGGCAACGTCGTCGAGGCCGTCCGTCACCTGCGCCAGATCAAGAACGAGATCGCCCGGCTGCGCGGCTACGACAACAACGAGCTGTACGCCGCCGCCAAGGACCTCCGCGCCCCGTACGAGCTGGTCAAGGAGGTCGCCGAGCTCGGCAAGCTGCCCGTCGTCCTCTTCTCGGCGGGTGGCGTCGCCACCCCGGCCGACGCCGCCCTGATGCGCCAGCTCGGCGCCGAGGGCGTCTTCGTCGGCTCCGGCATCTTCAAGTCCGGCGACCCGGCCAAGCGCGCCGCCGCCATCGTGAAGGCCACCACCTTCTACGACGACCCGAAGATCATCGCGGATGCCTCCCGCAACCTGGGCGAGGCCATGGTCGGCATCAACTGCGACACGCTGCCCGAGGCCGAGCGCTACGCCAACCGCGGCTGGTAGTCACTGATGAGCGACACCCCTGTGATCGGCGTCCTGGCTCTCCAGGGCGACGTACGGGAACACCTGATCGCCCTGGCCTCGGCGGACGCCCTGGCCAGGCCGGTCCGGCGTCCCGAGGAACTCGCCGAGGTCGACGGCCTGGTCATCCCGGGCGGCGAGTCCACCACGATGTCCAAACTGGCCGCGCTGTTCGGCATGCTGGACCCCCTGCGCGAGCGGGTGCGGGCCGGGATGCCGGTCTACGGCACCTGCGCCGGGATGATCCTGCTCGCCGACAAGATCCTCGACCCGCGCTCGGGCCAGGAGACCGTCGGCGGCATCGACATGATCGTGCGCCGTAACGCTTTCGGGCGGCAGAACGAGTCGTTCGAGGCGGCCGTCGAGGTCGCCGGGATCGACGGCGGCCCGGTCGAGGGCGTCTTCATCCGTGCCCCCTGGGTCGAGTCCGTGGGAGCGCAGGCCGAGGTGGTCGCGGAGCACGGCGGCCACATCGTGGCGGTTCGGCAGGGAAACGCCCTCGCCACGTCATTCCACCCGGAACTGACCGGGGACCACCGGCTTCACGCGTACTTCGTCGACATGGTGCGCGCGGTGACCTGACTCGACCCCGGTAGGATCTCTCGGGTTCGTACGGATTTTGGTGACGCGAAGGAGAAGGCAGATGTCCGGCCACTCTAAATGGGCTACGACGAAGCACAAGAAGGCCGTGATTGATGCCAAGCGCGGCAAGCTCTTCGCGAAGATGATCAAGAACATCGAGGTCGCGGCCCGTACCGGCGGTGCCGATGTGTCCGGCAACCCGACCCTCTTCGACGCCATCCAGAAGGCCAAGAAGAGCTCGGTCCCGAACAAGAACATCGACTCGGCGGTCAAGCGCGGCGCAGGTCTCGAAGCCGGTGGCGCCGACTACGAGACGATCATGTACGAGGGCTACGGCCCGAACGGCGTCGCGGTGCTCATCGAGTGCCTCACCGACAACCGCAACCGTGCGGCGTCCGACGTCCGCGTCGCGATGACGCGCAACGGCGGCTCGATGGCCGACCCGGGCTCGGTCTCGTACCTGTTCAACCGCAAGGGTGTCGTGATCGTCCCCAAGGGCGAGCTGGGCGAGGACGACGTGCTCGGTGCGGTGCTCGACGCCGGTGCCGAGGAGGTCAACGACCTCGGCGACACGTTCGAGGTGCTCAGCGAGGCCACCGACATGGTCGCGGTCCGCACCGCGCTGCAGGACGCCGGCATCGACTACGACTCGGCCGAGGCCAACTTCGTCCCGACCATGCAGGTCGAGCTGGACGAAGAGGGCGCGCGCAAGATCTTCAAGCTGATCGACGCGCTGGAGGACAGCGACGACGTGCAGAACGTCTTCGCCAACTTCGACGTCTCCGACGAGGTCATGGAGAAGGTCGACGCCTGAGCGGGTGTCGGGCGACCGGCGAGGCTTTTGGCGGACGGGCCGACGGGGACACACCCCGTCGGCCCGTCGCATTGTCAGTGCGAGCCGATAGCCTGCCAGAACAGTTGACCGATCGGCAGGGAGGGGGCGAACCGTGCGGGTACTGGGCGTGGACCCCGGGCTCACCCGGTGCGGCGTCGGAGTCGTCGAAGGCGTCGCCGGCCGGCCCCTGACGATGGCCGGGGTGGGCGTCGTGCGCACACCGGCCGACGCGGAGCTCGGCCACCGGCTGGTGGCCATCGAGCGCGGCATAGAGGAGTGGCTCGACGAACACCGGCCCGACTGCGTCGCCGTGGAGCGCGTGTTCGCCCAGCACAACGTGCGTACGGTGATGGGCACCGCGCAGGCCAGCGCGGTCGCCATGCTCTGCGCGTCCCGTCGCGGCATCCCCGTCGCCCTGCACACGCCCAGCGAGGTCAAGGCCGCCGTCACCGGCAGCGGACGCGCCGACAAGGCCCAGGTCGGCGCCATGGTCACCCGGCTCCTGCGCCTGGACGCCCCGCCGAAACCGGCGGACGCGGCCGACGCCCTCGCCCTCGCCATCTGCCACATCTGGCGCGCCCCCGCGATCAACCGCCTCCAGCAGGCGCACGCGGCCGCCGCAGCCGCTTCCCGCACCCCCCGCATCCCGCGCACCGCGGCAGTCCCCGTCCGGAAGGTCCCCCGATGATCGCCTTCGTCAGCGGCCCCGTCGCCGCACTCGCCCCGACCACGGCCGTGATCGAGGTAGGCGGCATCGGCATGGCCGTCCAGTGCGCGCCGAACACCCTCGCCGCCCTCCGCGTCGGCAAGGAGGCCAAGCTCGCCACCTCCCTCGTCGTACGGGAGGACTCGCTGACCCTCTACGGCTTCGCCGACGACGACGAACGGCAGGTCTTCGAGCTCCTCCAGACCGCCAGCGGGGTCGGTCCCCGGCTCGCCCAGGCCATGCTCGCCACGCACAGCCCGGACGCCCTGCGCATCGCCGTGGCCACCGGCGACGAGAAGGCGCTCACCGCCGTGTCCGGCATCGGCAAGAAGGGCGCCCAGAAGCTCCTGCTCGAACTGAAGGACAGACTCGGCGAGCCGGTCGGCGCCCACATCGGCCAGCAGGGCATCGCCACCGCGGTCTCGTCCTCCTGGCGCGACCAGCTCCAGGCCGCCCTGATCGGTCTCGGCTACGCCACCCGCGAGGCGGACGAAGCGGTGTCCGCCGTGGCGCCGCAGGCGGAGGAGGCGCTCGCCCAGGGCGCCCAGCCGCCCGTACCGCAGTTGCTGCGGGCCGCCCTGCAGACCCTCAACCGCGCGCGCTGAGCGGGCCCGGGCCCACACCCCTGACGCCCGGCCTGCCACCCACGGCCCGGCACCGAGACACCCGAGGCGGGACTGACGAGATGAACTGGGACGAGACCGGACCCGACACCGGCGAGCTGCTCGACGAGCGGCTCGTCGACGCCGGCGCCGACGGCGAGGACACCGCCGTCGAGGCGGCGCTGCGCCCCAAGGACCTCGACGAGTTCGTCGGCCAGGAGAAGGTGCGCGAACAGCTCGACCTGGTCCTCAAGGCGGCCCGCGCCCGCGGCGCCACCGCCGACCACGTGCTGCTCTCCGGAGCCCCCGGTCTGGGCAAGACCACCCTGTCGATGATCATCGCGGCGGAGATGAACGCCCCGATCCGGATCACCTCGGGACCCGCCATCCAGCACGCGGGCGACCTGGCGGCGATCCTCTCCTCGCTCCAGGAGGGAGAGGTCCTTTTCCTCGACGAGATCCACCGCATGTCCCGGCCCGCCGAGGAGATGCTCTACATGGCCATGGAGGACTTCCGGGTCGACGTCATCGTCGGCAAGGGCCCCGGGGCCACGGCCATCCCGCTGGAGCTGCCGCCCTTCACCCTGGTCGGCGCGACCACCCGGGCCGGACTGCTGCCGCCCCCGCTGCGCGACCGCTTCGGCTTCACCGGACACATGGAGTTCTACGCCCCGACCGAACTGGAACGGGTGATTCACCGCTCGGCCGGACTCCTGGACGTCGCGATAGACCTCGAAGGCGCCGCCGAGATCGCCGGCCGCTCCCGGGGCACGCCCCGCATCGCCAACCGCCTGCTGCGCCGGGTCCGGGACTACGCCCAGGTCAAGGCCGAGGGCAGGATCGACCGGGAGATCGCCGCGGCGGCCCTGCGGGTGTACGAGGTCGACGCCCGCGGACTGGACAGGCTGGACCGGGCGGTGCTCGGGGCCCTGCTGAAGCTCTTCGGCGGCGGCCCGGTGGGCCTGTCCACGCTCGCGGTCGCCGTGGGTGAGGAGCGCGAGACGGTCGAGGAGGTCGCGGAGCCCTTCCTCGTACGGGAAGGCCTGCTGGCCAGGACGCCGCGGGGGCGGGTCGCCACCCCGGCCGCCTGGGCCCACCTCGGACTGGTTCCTCCGCAGCACGGCGGAAAGGGACAACAGGGCCTGTTCGGGGCGTGATGCGTCACAGGTTGACCCACAGAGGAACCACGGTGCCATGCTGGGCGTTGTTCCATCGATGCGGACTCGCTTAGACTCCGCCGATGCCGCCCTTAAAGGTCGGTGTACCCACCCCCGTAGATCAGGCCGCCCTCCAGCGCGGTCGTGCGAAGGAAAATCGTCCCGTGAATCCCGTGACTCTCCTCCCCTTCATCGTGCTCATCGGGGCCATGTTCCTGATGACGCGGTCCGCCAAGAAGAAGCAGGCGGCGGCTGCGAACATGCGCAATGAAATGCAGCCCGGCACCGGCGTCCGGACGATCGGGGGCATGTACGCCACCGTCAAGGAGCTTCACGACGACACGGTCCTCCTTGAGGTCGCCCCCGGCGTCCACGCCATCTACGCGAAGAACGCCATCGGCGCCGTCCTCGACGACGCGGAGTACAACCGCATCGTCCACGGCGACGCGGAGGAGCTCGACGTCGACGGCGCGATCGTCCCGGACGACGCCTCTTCGCTGACCGAAGCCGACGAGGACACCTCGAAGGACGCGAAGCCCGACCTGGTCAAGAAGACCGAGGCGGACGACGCCGAGCAGGCCGACGACACGGCCGACAAGAAGACCGAGGGCAAGGCCGACGGCGAGGCCGACGCGAAGTAGCACACGACCCGGGGATGCCGTGAGCCCACAGGCATCCGGCCATCCCCGGACCGTGCGGTCTTCTGCGGGGGCGGGTCCCCACTAAACTTCGTGGCCGCTCGGGCGCGTACCCGGCGCGGGGCGGTTGGACAGGGAGAAACGAGAAGGTGGCAGCACCGAAGAAGGGCCGAGGACCGGCCGGCGGTCAGGGCAGGCCGGGGCGTTCCCTGGCTCTGATCCTGATCGCCATGGTCGCTCTCACCGGCGGGATGTTCCTGGCCCACCAGCCGACGCCGCGACTCGGCATCGACCTGGCCGGTGGCACGTCCATCACGCTGGAGGCGAAGGCCGAGCCCGGCCAGGAGTCGGCGGTCAACAAGACCAACATGGACACCGCGGTCCAGATCATGGAACGCCGCGTCAACGGTCTTGGCGTCTCCGAGGCCGAGGTCCAGACCCAGGGCGATCGCAACATCATCGTCAACATCCCCAAGGGCACGAACTCCGCCCAGGCCCGTGAGCAGGTCGGCACGACCGCCAAGCTCTACTTCCGGCCGGTGCTGACCGTCGCCCAGGGCACGCCCACACCCGCGCCGAGCGCCTCGTCCACCGACAAGGCCAGCCCGTCCGCCACGCCGAGCGCCTCCGCCTCGGACAAGGCGAGCAGCCCGTCCGCGAAGCCCGGCGCGACCGCCACCACCCAGGGCCGCGCGGTCACCGGCGCCCTGAAGGCGGACTCCTCGCCCACGCCGAAGGCGAGCTCCACCCCGACGCCCTCCGCCGCGGAGCAGGCGGCAGCCGCCGATCTGCAGAAGAGGTTCGAGGCGCTGGACTGCTCCAGCAAGGCCTCCCGCGCCAAGGCGAGCCAGGGCACCAAGTCGACCGACACGGTCGTCGCCTGTGAGCAGGACGGCAGCGCCAAGTACATCCTCGGCCCGGCCGAGGTGTCGGGCACGGACGTGGACAGTGCCAAGGCCGCGATCAACCAGCAGAGCGGTCAGTGGATCGTTCAGATGGAGTTCACCGGCGGCGGCGCCAAGAAGTTCCAGAAGACCACGGGCAAGCTCGCCCAGCAGCAGTCGCCGCAGAACCAGTTCGCCATCGCGCTCGACGGTGAAGTCGTGTCGGCGCCCTCCGTGAGTGAGGCGCTCAGCGCCAACGCGGAGATCTCCGGCAGCTTCACCCAGCAGTCCGCCGAGGATCTGGCCAACGTGCTCTCCTACGGTGCGCTCCCGCTCTCCTTCCAGGAGCAGAGCGTCACCACCGTCACCGCCGCCCTCGGTGGCGAGCAGCTCCGCGCGGGCCTCATCGCGGGCGCCATCGGCCTGGCCCTGGTGGTCATCTACCTGGTGGCCTACTACCGCGGGCTGGCGATCATCGCGCTTCTCAGCCTCCTGGTCTCCGGCATCCTGACCTACACGATCATGTCGCTGCTCGGCCCGGCCATCGGCTTCGCGCTGAACCTGCCGGCGGTCTGCGGCGCCATCGTGGCGATCGGCATCACCGCGGACTCGTTCATCGTGTACTTCGAACGCATCCGGGACGAGATCCGCGAGGGCCGCACCCTCCGCCCGGCCGTCGAACGGGCCTGGCCGCGCGCCCGGCGCACCATCCTCGTCTCCGACTTCGTGTCGTTCCTGGCGGCGGCGGTCCTGTTCGTGGTCACCGTCGGAAAGGTCCAGGGCTTCGCGTTCACGCTGGGTCTCACCACCCTGCTCGACGTGGTCGTGGTCTTCCTCTTCACCAAGCCCGTCATGACGCTCATGGCCCGCACGAAGTTCTTCGCGAGCGGTCACCCGTGGTCCGGACTGGACCCGAAGCGGCTCGGCGCCAAGCCGCCGCTGCGTCGTTCGCGCCGTGTCAACGCCCCCACCGACCCGAAGGAGGCGTGAGATGTCGCGACTCGGCAATCTCGGCGCCCGTCTCTACCGCGGCGAGGTCGGCTACGACTTCATCGGCAAGCGCAAGATCTGGTACGGCGTCTCGATCCTGATCACCATCACGGCCATCGTCGGCCTGGCGGTCAGCGGCCTGAACATGGGCATCGAGTTCAAGGGCGGCGCCGTCTTCACCACCCCGAAGACGAGCATCTCCGTCGACAAGGCGGAGGAGCTGGCGTCCGAGAGCTCGGGCCACCAGGCCATCGTCCAGAAGCTGGGCAACGGCGGTCTGCGCATCCAGATCACCGAGGTCGACACCGCGAAGTCCGACCAGATCAAGGGCGAGCTCTCCAAGGGCCTCGACGTCCCGGCCGAGAAGATCGCGGCCGACCTGGTCGGCCCCAGCTGGGGTGAGCAGATCGCCAACAAGGCCTGGACCGGCCTCGGCGTCTTCATGGTCCTCGTCGTGATCTACCTGGCGATCGCCTTCGAGTGGCGGATGGCCATCGCGGCCCTCGTCGCGCTGATCCACGACATCACCATCACCGTGGGCGTCTACGCCCTGGTCGGGTTCGAGGTCACCCCGGGCACGGTGATCGGTCTGCTGACGATCCTCGGTTACTCCCTCTACGACACGGTCGTCGTCTTCGACAGCCTCAAGGAGGGCACGAAGGGGATCACCAAGCAGACCCGGTGGACGTACAGCGAGATCGCCAACCGCTCCATCAACGGCACGCTGGTCCGCTCGATCAACACCACGGTCGTCGCCCTGCTGCCGGTCGCCGGTCTGCTGTTCATCGGTGGCGGCGTCCTCGGCGCCGGCATGCTGAACGACATCTCGCTGGCCCTCTTCGTCGGCCTCGCCGCCGGTGCGTACTCCTCGATCTTCATCGCCACTCCGCTCGTCGCCGACCTCAAGGAACGCGAACCGCAGATGAAGGCCCTGAAGAAGCGGATCCTCGCCAAGCGCGCCGCGGCCGCGGCCAAGGGCGAGTCCTACGAGGGCGAGCAGACGGACGAGCGGACCCCCGAGGACGCCGAGGACACCGCGCCCGCCGGTGCGGTCGTCGGCCAGCGCCAGCAGCCCCCCAGGGGCCACGGCCGGACCCCGGGGAAGCGCCGATGACCAGCACGGCCGAGAGCACCAGGGAGCTCCTGCTCAGCCGGATCCGTGACGTGGCGGACTACCCGAAGCCCGGCGTGATGTTCAAGGACATCACCCCGCTGCTCGCGGACCCGGTCGCGTTCACGGCCCTCACGGACGCCCTCGCGGAACTGTGCGTACGGCACGGTGCCACGAAGATCGTCGGTCTGGAGGCCCGCGGCTTCATCCTGGCCGCGCCGGTCGCGGTACGGGCGGGCCTCGGCTTCATCCCCGTCCGCAAGGCCGGGAAGCTGCCCGGAGCCACGCTGGGCCAGGCGTACGAGCTGGAGTACGGCACCGCGGAGATCGAGGTCCACGCGGAGGACCTGTCGGCCGACGACCGCGTCATGGTCATCGACGACGTCCTGGCCACCGGCGGCACCGCCGGGGCCTCGCTGGAGCTGATCCGGCGGGCCGGGGCCACGGTCGCGGGTGTCTGCGTGCTCATGGAGCTGGGTTTCCTGGCCGGCCGTGAACGGCTGGAACCGCACCTGCGGGGCGCTCCGCTGGAAGCCCTGATCACGGTCTGACCACGGACCGACGGCTGCCGGACGGCAGCCGGCACAGCTGACCGCACAGCGCGGCGGGCACCCGGGAACAACCGGGTGCCCGTTTCGCGTTGTGAGGGCTCTCACCGTCCCCGGGGGAGCTCCGGCCACAGGGTCGATACGATGGCCTTTCCGGGTGTCCGGATCCGCACGAGGAGCGCTCTTGCCAGACGAGGCCCAGCCAGTCGCCGCCCCGCAGCCCGACAAGCCCGCGGCGGCCCCAGCCACGCCCGCGAAGCAGCAGCCCGCGGAGAAGCCGAAGCCCCCGGCGCCCGAGCCCGGCGCGGGCCCGGCCCCCGCCGAGGCGAACGGGCCCGCGCCCGCTTCCCCCGCGCAGCCGGCCGTCCCCGCCTCCCCGGCGCCCACCGCCCCGAAGCCGCCCTCCAAGCCCGCGACGGCGCCGGCCGCCCCCGTGGGCCCGGTGTCCCGTACCGGCGGCTCCTCCAACCGCGTCCGGGCCCGGCTGGCCCGCCTCGGCGTCCAGCGCTCCAGCCCGTACAACCCGGTCCTGGAACCGCTGCTGCGTACCGTCCGCAGCAACGACCCCAAGATCGAGTCGTCCACGCTGCGCCAGATCGAGCGCGCCTACCAGGTCGCCGAGCGCTGGCACCGCGGCCAGAAGCGCAAGAGCGGCGACCCGTACATCACCCACCCGCTCGCCGTGACCACGATCCTGGCCGAGCTGGGTATGGATCCGGCCACGCTGATGGCCGGCCTGCTGCACGACACGGTCGAGGACACCGAGTACGGCCTGGACACGCTGCGCCGCGACTTCGGCGACCAGGTCGCCCTGCTGGTCGACGGCGTCACCAAGCTGGACAAGGTCAAGTTCGGCGAGGCCGCGCAGGCCGAGACCGTACGCAAGATGGTCGTCGCCATGGCCAAGGACCCCCGGGTCCTCGTCATCAAGCTCGCCGACCGGCTGCACAACATGCGCACCATGCGCTACCTCAAGCGGGAGAAGCAGGAGAAGAAGGCCCGCGAGACGCTGGAGATCTACGCCCCGCTGGCCCACCGCCTGGGCATGAACACCATCAAGTGGGAGCTGGAGGACCTCGCCTTCGCGATCCTCTACCCCAAGATGTACGACGAGATCGTCCGCCTCGTCGCCGAGCGGGCCCCCAAGCGCGACGAATACCTCGCCATAGTGACCGACGAGGTCCAGTCCGACCTGCGCGCCGCCCGCATCAAGGCCACCGTCACCGGACGGCCGAAGCACTACTACAGCGTCTACCAGAAGATGATCGTGCGCGGCCGGGACTTCGCCGAGATCTACGACCTGGTGGGCATCCGGGTGCTCGTCGACACCGTCCGCGACTGCTACGCGGCCCTCGGCACGGTGCACGCGCGGTGGAATCCGGTCCCCGGCCGGTTCAAGGACTACATCGCGATGCCCAAGTTCAACATGTACCAGTCGCTGCACACCACGGTGATCGGCCCCAGCGGCAAGCCCGTCGAGCTGCAGATCCGTACGTTCGACATGCACCGCCGCGCCGAGTACGGCATCGCCGCGCACTGGAAGTACAAGCAGGAAGCCGTAGCGGGCGCCTCCAAGGTGCGCACCGACGTGCCCAAGAACACCGGCCGCGGCCAGGACACCGTCAACGACATGGCGTGGCTGCGCCAGCTCCTGGACTGGCAGAAGGAGACCGAGGACCCCAGCGAGTTCCTGGAGTCGCTGCGCTTCGACCTCTCCCGCAACGAGGTCTTCGTCTTCACGCCCAAGGGCGACGTCATAGCGCTTCCCGCCGGGGCCACACCCGTCGACTTCGCGTACGCCGTCCACACGGAGGTCGGCCACCGGACCATAGGCGCCCGGGTCAACGGGCGGCTCGTCCCCCTGGAGTCGACGCTCGACAACGGCGACCTGGTGGAGGTCTTCACCTCCAAGGCGGCCGGCGCCGGGCCCTCCCGCGACTGGCTCGGCTTCGTCAAGTCACCGCGCGCCCGCAACAAGATCCGTGCCTGGTTCTCCAAGGAGCGCCGCGACGAGGCGATCGAGCAGGGCAAGGACGCCATCGCGCGGGCGATGCGCAAGCAGAACCTGCCGATCCAGCGCATCCTGACGGGCGACTCCCTGGTCACGCTCGCCCACGAGATGCGCTACCCCGACATCTCCTCCCTCTACGCCGCGATCGGCGAGGGGCACGTGGCGGCGGCCGGCGTCGTGCAGAAGCTGGTGCAGGCGCTCGGCGGCGAGGACGCGGCCAACGAGGACCTGGCGGAGAGCTCCCCGCCCTCGCACGGCCGCAACAAGCGCCGCGCCAACGCGGACCCGGGCGTGGTCGTCAAGGGCGTCGAGGACGTCTGGGTCAAGCTCGCCCGCTGCTGTACACCGGTGCCCGGCGACCCGATCATCGGCTTCGTGACCCGGGGCAGCGGCGTCTCGGTGCACCGGGCCGACTGCGTCAACGTCGACTCGCTCTCGCAGCAGCCGGAACGGATCCTCGACGTGGAGTGGGCTCCCACCCAGTCCTCGGTCTTCCTGGTCGCCATCCAGGTCGAGGCGCTGGACCGGTCCCGGCTCCTGTCGGACGTCACGCGGATCCTGTCCGACCAGCACGTCAACATCCTGTCCGCGGCCGTCCAGACCTCCCGTGACCGGGTGGCCACCTCGCGGTTCACCTTCGAGATGGGCGACCCCAAGCACCTGGGACACGTCCTGAAGGCCGTACGCGGCGTGGAGGGCGTCTACGACGTCTACCGGGTGACCTCGGCCCGCCGGCCGTAGGCGGGGGCCCACGACCCGCCCCAGGGCCCTTTCGCAGGACATGGACCGGCCCCGGTACGCGAGGCGTACCGGGGCCGGTCCATGTCCTGCCGCGGCCGGTCAGCCGCCGAACTCCTCCAGGCCCTTGAGCGCCTGGTCCAGGAGCGCCTGGCGGCCCTCCATCTCACGGGCCAGCTTGTCGGCGCGCGCGTTGTTGCCCGAGGCGCGAGCGGTGTCGATCTGCGCACGCAGCTTGTCGACGGCCGCCTGGAGCTGCCCGGTCAGGCCCGCGGCACGGGCCCGTGCCTCCGGGTTGGTCCGGCGCCACTCCGACTCCTCGGCCTCCTGGAGCGCCCGCTCCACCGCCTGCATCCGCCCCTCGACCTTCGGGCGGGCGTCACGCGGCACGTGGCCGATGGCCTCCCAGCGCTCGTTGAGGGCCCGGAACGCGGCCCTGGCCGCCTTCAGGTCCTTCACCGGCACCAGCTTCTCGGCCTCCGCGGCGAGCTCCTCCTTGAGCTTGAGGTTCTCGCCCTGCTCCGCGTCACGCTCCGCGAAGACCCCGCTGCGCGCGGCGAAGAAGAGGTCCTGGGCGCCGCGGAAACGGTCCCACAGCTCGTCCTCGGCCTCGCGCTGGGCGCGGCCCGCCGCCTTCCAGTCGGTCATCAGATCGCGGTAGCGGGCAGCCGTCGTGCCCCAGTCCGTGGACCCGGAGAGCGCCTCGGCCTCGACGACCAGCTTCTCCTTGACCTTGCGGGCCTCCTCGCGCTGGGCGTCCAGCGAGGCGAAGTGGGCCTTGCGGCGCTTGGAGAACGCGGAGCGCGCGTGCGAGAAGCGGTGCCACAGCTCGTCGTCCGACTTGCGGTCGAGCCGCGGCAGGCCCTTCCACGTGTCGACGAGTGCGCGCAGCCGCTCGCCCGCGGAACGCCACTGCTCGCTCTGCGCGAGCTCCTCGGCCTCGACGACCAGCGCCTCCTTGGCGTGCTTCGCCTCGTCGGTCTGCCTGGCCTTCTGGGCCTTGCGCTCCTCACGCCGCGAGTCGACCGTCGCGACCAGCGCGTCCAGCCGCTTGCGCAAGGCGTCCAGGTCGCCGACGGCGTGATGCTCGTCGACCTGTCCGCGCAGATGCTCGATGGCGGTCGTCGCGTCCTTCGCCGACAGATCGGTGGTCTTCACCCGCCGCTCGAGGAGGCCGATCTCGACCACAATGCCCTCGTACTTGCGCTCGAAGTAAGCCAGGGCCTCCTCCGGAGAACCGGCCTGCCACGATCCGACGACCTGCTCGCCGTCGGCTGTACGCACGTACACGGTGCCTGTCTCGTCGACACGGCCCCACGGGTCGCTGCTCACAGCGCCTCCTCCACCTGATGCCCGCGAGGGGGTTCGCCCCCCTTGGCATCGTCCACAGTTTCCTGGGGCGGGCCGCGCCCGCCCTGCACCACGCCAATCTAGGCGACGGGCCGCCCGGCTGTCCGCACTCAGCGCGGCCGAAATTATCCGGCCCCACCGCGTGACCGCCGGGCGGATCCTGCCGCGCTCAGGACTTGTCGACGGCTGCCTTCGAAATGTTCACGGCCTTCTTCGGCGCACCGTCGGCGCCGCCGCCGTTCACGCCGGCCTTGCCGATGGCCTCGACGGCCTTCAGGGAGTCCGGGTCCATCGTGCCGAACGGCGTGTAGCTGGGCGGCAGTTTGCTGTCCTTGTAGACGAGGAAGAACTGGCTGCCGCCGGTGTGCGCCTGACCGGTGTTGGCCATCGCCACCGTCCCGGCCGGGTAGGTCACCGTGCCGTCGGCGCCCGCCTTGCCCAGAGCGGTCAGGTTCTCGTCGGGAATCGTGTAGCCGGGACCCCCGGTGCCGTCACCCTTCGGGTCACCGCACTGCAGGACGAAGATGCCGTCCGTGGTCAGCCGGTGACACTTCGTGCCGTCGAAGAACTTCTTGTCCGCCAGGGACTTGAAGGAGTTCGTCGTGTGCGGGGTCTTCGCGGCGTCCATCGCGAACGCTATGTCGCCCTGGCTCGTCTTGAGCGACATCGTGTACTTCGCTTTTTTGTCGATGCTCATCGCCGGCTCGGGCACCGTCTTCTCGCTGGCCGAGGGCGTGGGCGACGGGCTCTGGCTCGCGGCCGCGTCGGCCGTGTCCTTCTTCTCGTCGTCGCCCTGGGTGGCGAAGTACGTGCCACCGGCGATGACCGCCGCCACGGCCACCGCGGAGGCGATGACGACGGTCAGCCGCCTCGTCCTTCGACGGGCGTCCTCCCGGCGCTGCTGCTGCCGCTCGAACTTCTCCCTGGCGAGCTGCCGCCGCCGCTGATCGCTGCTGACCACCGGGTGATCTCCTTGTACGTCGTGTGATCGGGCCTGGGTTGCCCCGTACCGTATATGGGTTAGCTGTGGAATGAGGAGCGCCGGTAGGCTCTGAACTGCTGCGACCTCGCAGCCGACCTCCCTCGTCGGACGACCATTAAGGACGATCGTGCTCATTGCCGGGTTTCCCGCCGGGGCCTGGGGGACCAACTGTTACCTGGTCGCCCCCGCCGCGGGTGAGGAGTGCGTGATCATCGACCCGGGCCATCAGGCGGCCTCGGGGGTCGAGGAAACGCTGAAGAAGCATCGGCTGAAGCCCGTCGCCGTCGTCCTCACCCACGGCCACATCGACCATGTCGCCTCGGTCGTCCCCGTGTGCGGCGCGCACGACGTCCCCGCCTGGATCCACCCGGAGGACCGCTTCATGATGAGCGACCCGGAGAAGGCCCTCGGCCGCTCCATCGGGATGCCGCTCATGGGCGAGCTGACGGTGGGGGAGCCGGACGACGTCAAGGAGCTGAGCGACGGCGCGCGGCTGTCGCTGGCGGGCATGGAGTTCGGCGTCTCGCATGCGCCCGGCCATACGAAGGGGTCGGTGACGTTCAGGATGCCCGAGGCCGCGGATGTCCCGCAGGTCCTCTTCTCGGGCGACCTGCTCTTCGCCGGCTCCGTCGGACGCACCGACCTGCCCGGCGGCGACCACGCCGAGCTCCTCGAGTCGCTGGCCCGGGTGTGCCTGCCGCTCGACGACTCGACCGTGGTGCTGTCCGGCCACGGCCCCCAGACGACCATCGGCCGCGAGCGCGCCACCAATCCGTATCTCAGCGGTATGGACGCGCCCCGACGAGGAATGTGACGAGAGCGAAACCGTGAGCACCTTCAAGGCCCCCAAGGGCACGTACGACCTGACCCCGCCCGACTCCGCGAAGTACCTGGCCGTGCGCGAGGCGATCGCCGCACCGCTGAAGAGCTCCGGCTACGGCTACATCGAGACCCCCGGCTTCGAGGACGTGGCCCTCTTCTCCCGCGGCGTCGGCGAGTCCACCGACATCGTGAGCAAGGAGATGTACACGCTCACCACCAAGGGCGGCTCGGAGCTCGCGCTGCGCCCGGAGGGCACCGCGTCCGTGCTGCGCGCCGCCCTGGAGGCCAACCTCCACAAGCTCGGCAACCTGCCGGTCAAGCTCTGGTACTCCGGCTCCTACTACCGCTACGAGCGCCCGCAGAAGGGCCGTTACCGGCACTTCTCGCAGGTCGGCGCCGAGGCGATCGGCGCCGAGGACCCGGTGCTGGACGCCGAACTGATCATCCTGGCCGACCAGGCCTACCGCGCCCTGGGGCTGCGCGAGTTCCGCATCCTGCTGAACTCGCTGGGCGACAAGGAGTGCCGGCCCGTCTACCGCGACGCGCTCCAGGGCTTCCTGCGGGAACTCGACCTGGACGAGGAGACCCGGCGGCGCATCGAGATCAACCCGCTCCGGGTCCTCGACGACAAGCGCCCCGAGGTCCAGAAGCAGCTGACCGGCGCACCCGTGCTCCGCGACTACCTGTGCGACGCCTGCAAGGCGTACCACGAGGAGGTCCGGGACCTGCTGAACGCGGCAGGCGTGGTGTACGAGGACGACGAGAAGCTCGTCCGCGGCCTCGACTACTACACCCGCACCACCTTCGAGTTCGTCCACGACGGTCTGGGATCGCAGTCGGCCGTCGGAGGCGGCGGCCGGTACGACGGCCTGTCCGAGATGATCGGCGGCCCCGCGCTGCCCTCGGTCGGCTGGGCGCTCGGCGTGGACCGCACCGTGCTCGCGCTGGAGGCGGAGGGCATCGAGCTCGAACTCCCCTCCACCACCAGCGTCTTCGCCGTACCGCTCGGCGAGGAGGCGCGGCGCGTGCTCTTCGGCGTCGTCACCCGGCTCCGCCGTGAGGGCGTGGCCGCGGACTTCGCGTTCGGCGGCCGCGGCCTCAAGGGCGCGATGAAGAGCGCCAACCGCTCGGGCGCGCGCTTCACGATCGTGGCCGGTGAGCGTGATCTGGCCGAGGGCGTCGTCCAGCTCAAGGACATGGAGTCCGGCGAGCAGACGGCCGTGCCCCTGGCCGAGGTGACCGAGGCGGTCCGCACGCGCCTCGCGTGAACCACCCGTCGCGGGCGGGCCCAGGCACCCGCCCGCGACGGTGAGCGCGGTGGCCGCCCCCTCCCAGGAGGGCGCCGCGGACGCCCTCTTCCTCCGCCGTCAACCTGGCGGACGCCGATTCATCCTGCCGGGCGGTTCCTCCCCGGGGGCGGCGGTGACTCCCCTGGGCGGACGGCTTCCGCCCCGCGACCCGGGCAGGTCCCCCGTCACGGCGGCGACGGCCCGGCACCCCCTCGCCGGACGGCGTCAGCGCCCCCGTTTTTTGCGCGCTTCTTTATGCGCATCGAACGGAAGAGCGGTGGAACCGTACGGCACAATGACCGTGCCCCAGCAGGCCACTCACTGACGGAACGGCGATATGACGACTGCAACGGTTCACCATCCCTCTTCCGAGCAGGACGAGGACGGCGGGAAGAGGACCATCGGCGGCAGTCGCGCGCTGGCACTGCTGCTGGTGATCACGGGCGCGGCCGGACTCCTCGCCGCGTGGGTCATCACGCACGACAAGCTCAAGATGATGGAGGACCCCTCCTTCGTCCCGGGGTGCAGCCTCAACCCCGTGGTGGCCTGCGGCAACATCATGAAGAGCGAGCAGGCTTCGGCCTTCGGCTTCCCCAACCCGTGGCTCGGCATGGCCACCTATCCCGTGATCATCGGGATCGGACTGGCCCTGCTCGCCGGCGCCCGCTTCCGCGGCTGGTACTGGCTGGGGATGAACGCCGGCACGCTGTTCGGCGTCGGTTTCTGCACCTGGCTGCAGTACCAGTCGCTGTACAACATCAACTCGCTGTGCCTGTGGTGCTGCCTGGCGTGGGTCGCCACGATCACCATGTTCTGCTACGTCACCACGCACAACATCAAGCACCGGATCCTCCCCGCGCCGAACTGGCTGCGCAACGGGCTCACCGAGTTCCACTGGGTGCCCCCGGTCCTGTGGGTCGGCATCATCGGCATGCTCATCCTGACCCGCTGGTGGGACTTCTGGACCAGCTGACCGGCCCGTCGCGCCGGCCCGCCGCACCGGCCCGCCCGCCGCTCGGGGCCCGGCGGTCCGGCCCGGCCGGGATGTCAGTGCGGTGACATAGGCTTCACGACGTGGAGCCCGACCTCTTTACCGCAGCAGCCGAAGACCGCCAGGAGAAGGACCCGTCCAGCAGCCCCCTCGCTGTCCGGATGCGTCCACGCACCCTTGACGAGGTCGTGGGCCAGCAGCATCTGCTCAAGCCGGGCTCGCCACTGCGCCGCCTCGTCGGCGAGGGGAGCGGGGGACCGGCCGGCCCCTCGTCGGTGATCCTCTGGGGCCCGCCCGGCATCGGGAAGACGACCCTGGCGTACGTGGTCAGCAAGGCCACGAACAAGCGGTTCGTCGAGCTCTCCGCGATCACCGCGGGCGTCAAGGAAGTACGGGCCGTGATCGAGGGCGCCCGTCGTGCCACCGGCGGTTACGGCAAGGAGACCGTCCTCTTCCTGGACGAGATCCACCGCTTCTCCAAGGCGCAGCAGGACTCCCTGCTCCCCGCCGTGGAGAACCGCTGGGTCACGCTGATCGCCGCGACCACCGAGAACCCCTACTTCTCGATCATCTCCCCGCTCCTGTCGCGCTCGCTGCTGCTGACGCTGGAGTCGCTGACCGACGACGATCTGCGCGGCCTGCTGCGCCGGGCCCTGACCGACGAGCGCGGACTCGGCGGCGCGGTGACACTGCCCGAGGACGCCGAGGAGCATCTGCTGCGCATCGCGGGAGGCGACGCGCGCCGGGCGCTGACCGCGCTGGAAGCGGCGGCCGGTGCGGCGCTGTCCAAGCAGGAGGCCGAGATCACCCTCGTCACCCTGGAGGAGACCGTCGACCGGGCGGCGGTGAAGTACGACCGGGACGGCGACCAGCACTACGACGTGGCGAGTGCGCTGATCAAGTCGATCCGCGGCTCCGACGTCGACGCGGCGCTGCACTATCTGGCCCGGATGATCGAGGCGGGGGAGGACCCCCGGTTCATCGCCCGGCGGCTGATGATCTCGGCCAGCGAGGACATCGGTCTCGCCGACCCCACGGCGCTGCCCACCGCCGTCGCGGCGGCCCAGGCGGTCGCCTTGATCGGCTTCCCCGAGGCGGCCCTCACGCTCAGCCACGCGACCATCGCGCTGGCGCTGGCCCCGAAGTCCAACGCGGCGACGCTGGCGATCTCCGCGGCCCGGGACGACGTGCGCAAGGGACTGGCCGGCCCGGTGCCGGCCCATCTGCGCGACGGCCACTACAAGGGCGCCGCCAAGCTCGGCCATGCGCAGGGGTACGTCTATCCGCACGATGTCCCCGGCGGCATCGCCGCCCAGCAGTACGCTCCGGACGCCGTCCGCGACAAGCGCTACTACCGGCCCACCCGCTACGGGGCGGAGGCGCGGTACGCGGACGTGGCCGACCGGGTCCGCGAGCGCCTGGGCCGCACGGACACCGACGGCGGTACGAGCGCGCCGGACGGCCCGGAGGCGTAGGGGGCCGTTCTCAGTGCGCGGCCGCGTCGAAGAGGGTGCGCATGGCCCGGCGGAGCTCCTCCACGTCGCGCACCGGCTCGGGAAACTCGAAGCGGGCGTCGAAGCACGGCCCGTTCCGCTCGAAGAAGCGGACCCGCAGCCCGTGACGGTCCAGGGCGACCGGCACGACGGACGGCCGGTTCTCCGCGCCCGCGCGGGCCGCCCGCGCACCGACCAGCTCGCACAGCGTCCCCAGCCGGTCCCCGTGCGCCGCGTGCAGATGCTGCAGCAGCTCCGCCTCGTGCGCGAGGAGCGGGTCTGCGGCCGCGTCCCGCAGTTCCTCCGGCTCGACCGCCTCGGCGCCCCAGAGGTCCTCGACGTAGGCCTCGCCCGTCTCCAGCCGCAGCAGCATCCGGCCGGGGCCCGCCACCCCGGGTACGGACGTGAGCCATCCGCAGACGCGGGCCCGGCCGCGGACGCGGTGCGGGACGGAGACCGGAGCGACGTCCGTGATCTCCAGCACGGCCGTCAGCTCGTCGTCCTGGGCATGGGTCGCGGCCCGCACGGCCGGGGAATCAGCGGGGAGTTCGAGGAACAGGTCGCCGTCCGGACCCACGGTCCGGGACAGCGGCATCAGCTGGTCCGAGCCCGCGGTCTCCAGCCCGGGTACGAGCAGCACCGCGGAGCAGGTACTCTGTACGAGAGTTCGTGTGCGCTCGGCTGCTGACGGCATCCGAGTGTTTTCAAGCCCGCTGGGACGCGGCTGACCACGATCTGATCGGTCCTCCGTCGTTTCGACGCCTTCAGTTGCGTCGACGCTGTCAGTGCTGTCCGTGACGTGTGTGGTGTTCCCAGGGCGAGACATGCGATCTCCTTGAGTAAGGTGAGCCTAACCTAACCTACAACGGAGGTCTGGAGAACGTGCCTAATCAGTCGCGTCCCAAGGTCAAGAAGAGCCGCGCGCTCGGCATTGCGCTGACGCCGAAGGCCGTCAAGTACTTCGAGGCGCGCCCCTACCCGCCGGGCGAGCACGGCCGTGGCCGCAAGCAGAACTCGGACTACAAGGTCCGTCTGCTCGAGAAGCAGCGTCTGCGCGCCCAGTACGACATCAGCGAGCGCCAGATGGCGCGTGCCTACGACCGCGCCAAGAAGGCCGAAGGCAAGACGGGCGAGGCGCTCGTCGTCGAGCTCGAGCGCCGCCTCGACGCGCTGGTCCTGCGTTCCGGCATCGCCAAGACGATCTACCAGGCCCGCCAGATGGTCGTCCACGGCCACATCGAGGTCAACGGTGGCAAGGTCGACAAGCCGTCGTTCCGTGTCCGTCCGGACGACATCGTCATGGTCCGTGAGCGCAGCCGCGAGAAGTACCCCTTCCAGGTTGCCCGCGAGGGTGGTTACGACACCGACGGTGAGACCCCGCGCTACCTGCAGGTGAACCTGAAGGCCCTGGCCTTCCGCCTTGACCGGGACCCGAACCGCAAGGAAATCCCCGTGATCTGCGACGAGCAGCTCGTCGTCGAGTACTACGCCCGCTGATTCAGGCGTAGCCGCTCGTCACCGGCGCTCAGGCCCGCCCCTCCCCGACCGGGGAGGCGGCGGGCTTTCGCGTCTTCCCGGCCGGGGGCGGCGGCGCTTCCGCCCCGGCCGGCTCCGCCCCCGGCCGCCGCTTGCCGGGCCGGGCCGACAGCGCCCTGGCCACCACCGCGTCCGTGCCCAGCCTCGCGCCGGCGCCCCGCTCCGACGCGTACGACGCCTCGCCCAGCTCACGGCGGGCCAGCTCCTCGCACCGGACCCGCGGCCTCCCGTAGTGCGCCGAACCGAACAGCCGCAGCCCCACCGACGGCCAGATGCGGTCGGCGGCCCCCTGCAGCAGAGCCGCCTCAGCGGCGTCGCCCTCGATCACCGTGACGAGCGCCAGCAGCTCCAGCGTGAGCACGGTGCCCAGCCGGTCGTGGAAGGTGTGGCTGATGGTCAGCGACTCCCGGAGCAGTTCCCGGGCCCGGGCGGGACGGCCCTGCTGGAGTGCGGCGAAACCCAGCACGTACAAGGCGTAGCTGAGCGCCCACCGCTCCCCGTGGTCCTCGCAGATCTCCCGGACCTCTTCGCAGATCACGGCCGCGCCGTCCAGATCGCCCTGGAACCCGACGGCCATGGCCAGCTCGACCTGGGCCATCAGCACATTGCTGTTGAGCTCGCCGAGTTCCCGGTAACGGCCGAGCGCCTCCTGCAGCATGTCGTGGGCGCGCGCCATGTCGTCCGTGACCAGGGCCAGGCAGCCGGTGCGGTGCACCGCGTACGCCGACGCCACGGCGTCGCCCGCCCGGTCCGCCTCCTCCCGGCACTCGGTCAGCGCGGAGATCGCGGCCACCGGATCGCCCTGGAGGACCGCGACGTACCCGAGCACCCACAGCGACTTCAGTCGTGAGGCGTCGTAGGGCGTGTCCTCCTCCCGTACGTGCTCCAGCCAGTGCCGCCCCTCCGCGAGGCGTCCGCACCCGACCCACAGGAACCAGAGCGCGCCCGCCAGGTACTGCGCGAGGTGCGCCTCCTCGGGGCTCTCCAGCGAACACTCCATGGCCCGCCGCAGATTCGGCAGCTCGCTCTCCACCCGCGCGGCCACCTCGGCCTGCCGCGGGCTGAACCAGTCGAGCTCGCACCAGGTCGCGAGCCCCAGGTACCAGTCCCGGTGGCGGCGGCGCAGCCGGTCGGTGTCGCCCGTGGCCGCGAGCCACTCGGCGCCGTACTCCCGCACGGTGTCCAGCAGCCGGTAACGGGCGCCGACCGCCGATTCCTCCCGCAGGACCACGGACTGCGCCAGCAGCCCGGACAGCACGTCCAGCACCGAGCCGGCCGGCAGCTCGGGGCCGCTGCAGATGTACTCGGCCGCCTCCAGGTCGAACTGTCCGGCGAAGACGGACAGCCGCGCCCACAGCAGCCGCTGCTCCGGGGCGCAGAGTTCATGACTCCAGCCGATGGCCGTACGGAGTGTCTGGTGGCGGGCGAGCGCGCTGCGGCTGCCGCCGGTCAGCAGCCGGAAGCGGTCGTTCAGACGCTGCAGCACCTGTTCCGTCGACAGCGCGCGCAGCCGGCCGGCGGCCAGTTCCAGCGCGAGCGGGATGCCGTCGAGGCGGCGGCACAGCTCCAGGGCGGCGTCCTGGGTGTGTTCGGTCAGCCGGAATTCGGGCCGCACCGAGGCGGCCCGCTCGGCGAAGAGCCGCAACGCGTCCTCGTCGCTCATCGTCGCCAGCGGGTATCCGGCCTCGCCGTCGAGGTCCAGCGGCAGCCGGCCGGCGGCCAGCACCCGCAGTCCGGGAGCCCGGCGCAGCAGATCGCGTACCAACTGGGCGCAGGCGTCGACCAGATGCTCGAAGCCGTCGATCACCAGCAGGAGCCGGCGCTCGGCACAGTGTTCGAGGAGTGTCGTGCGGGGCGACCTGCTCGTGTGGTCCGTGAGGCCCAGCGCGCCGGCCAGGGCGTGCTCCAGCAGCGCGGGGTCGTGGACCGCCGACAGCTCCACCAGCCAGACGCCGTCGCAGTACCGTTTCTCCAGGAGCGCCGCCACCTTGGTGACCAGCCGGGTCTTGCCCACCCCTCCCACCCCGACGACGGTGACGAGCCGGGACTCCTCCAGCAGCCGGGTGATATCGGCCAACTCGCCTTCGCGGCCCACGAATCCGTTCAGCTCCGCCGGGAGGTTGCCGGGCCGGCGGGGCGCGGGCGTCGCGCGGGAGCCGACGGGGGGACTCGAATCGTCGGGGGACGGAAGGGGGGACTGAGGGCGTCGCATGAAACACGCAGAGTACTGGCCCGAAAGCGCTCCGTACAATCTCGTCGCGGGAACTCCCGTTGCCCCGGCCGGTCATGCGGTACAGGGCGCGAGCCGCGGCGCGATAGGCTCGGGGGACGGTGTCCGGCCGCCGCGGCGGCCGTCGCCGAAGAGCACGTACAAGACAGACAGACGACAAGCCAGAGAGCGGTGCACTGTGTCCGGTGGTGAGGTGGCCGGGATCCTGGTGGCCGTCTTCTGGGCGATCCTGGTCTCGTTCCTCGCCGTCGTGCTGGTGAGGCTCGCCCAGACGCTCAGGGCGACCACGAAACTCGTGGCGGACGTGACCGAACAGGCCGTCCCGCTGCTCGCCGACGCCTCCGCGACCGTACGGTCCGCGCAGACCCAGCTCGACAAGGTCGACGCGATCGCGACGGACGTCCAGGAGGTCACCTCCAACGCCTCGGCGCTCTCCTCCACCGTCGCCTCCACCTTCGGCGGCCCGCTGGTCAAGGTCGCGGCGTTCGGGTACGGGGTCCGGCAGGCCATCGGCCGCAAGGCCGGGGCCGAACCGGAGGCGCGTTCCCGGCGCGCGGTGATCGTCGGCCGGACCGTGCCGTCCGCGCGTGGCAGGAAGCGTGACGGCAGAAACTCCCGCGGATCGAAGGACTGACGCAGCGATGTTCCGCCGTACGTTCTGGTTCACCGCCGGCGCAGCCGCCGGCGTCTGGGCCACCGCCAAGGTCAACCGGAAGATCAAGCAGCTGACCCCCGAAAGCCTTGCGGCGCAGGCCGCCGACAAGGCGCTCGTGGCCGGTCACAAGCTCAAGGACTTCGCCCTGGACGTCCGCGAGGGCATGGCCAGACGCGAGGCCGAGCTGGGCGAGGCGCTCGGGCTCGAAGCGCCCGTCGACCCCGGTCTCCCCGTGCGGCGCCGCTTCGCCGTCGAGGCGGCGGAGCCCGAGGCGCAGCGCACGCTTCCCCCCACGTCACGCACCTACAACTCGTACAACCGGAATGAGGACCACTGATGGAGTCGGCTGAAATTCGTCGCCGCTGGCTGAGCTTCTACGAGGAGCGCGGTCACACCGTTGTCCCTTCGGCGTCGCTCATCGCGGACGACCCGACTCTGCTGCTGGTGCCGGCCGGCATGGTGCCCTTCAAGCCGTACTTCCTCGGCGAGGTCAAGCCGCCCGCCCCGCGCGTCACCAGCGTGCAGAAGTGCGTCCGTACGCCGGACATCGAAGAGGTCGGCAAGACCACCCGGCACGGCACGTTCTTCCAGATGTGCGGCAACTTCTCCTTCGGCGACTACTTCAAGGAAGGCGCCATCGAGTACGCCTGGGAGCTGCTCACGAGCTCCCTGGCCGACGGCGGCTTCGGGCTCGACCCCGAGCGTCTGTGGATCACGGTCTACCTCGACGACGACGAGGCCGAGCAGATCTGGCGCGACAAGATCGGTGTCCCCGCCGAGCGCATCCAGCGCCTGGGCAAGAAGGACAACTTCTGGTCCATGGGCGTCCCCGGCCCCTGCGGCCCCTGTTCCGAGATCAACTACGACCGGGGCCCCGAGTTCGGCGTCGAGGGCGGCCCGGCCGTCAACGACGAGCGGTACGTGGAGATCTGGAACCTGGTCTTCATGCAGTACGAGCGCGGCGCCGGCGACGGCAAGGACGACTTCCCGATCCTCGGCGACCTGCCGTCCAAGAACATCGACACCGGCCTCGGCCTCGAACGCCTCGCGATGATCCTGCAGGGCGTGCAGAACATGTACGAGACCGACACCCTGCGCGTCGTCATGGACAGGGCCACCGAGCTCACCGGCGTGCGCTACGGCGCCGCCCACGGCACGGACGTATCGCTCCGCGTCGTCGCCGACCACATCCGCACCTCCGTCATGCTCATCGGCGACGGTGTCACCCCCGGCAACGAGGGCCGCGGCTATGTGCTGCGCCGCATCATGCGCCGGGCCATCCGCAACATGCGGCTGATGGGCGCCACCGGTTCGGTGGTCAGCGAGCTGGCCGACGTCGTGATCAACACGATGGGGCTGCAGTACCCCGAGCTGATCACCGACCGCAAGCGCATCGAGACCGTCGCCCTCGCCGAGGAAGCCGCCTTCCTCAAGGCGCTCAAGGGCGGCACCAACATCCTGGAGACCGCCGTCACGGAGACCAGGGCCGCCGGTGGCCGGGTCATCCCCGGGGACAAGGCGTTCCTGCTCCACGACACCTGGGGCTTCCCGATCGACCTCACCCTGGAGATGGCCGCCGAACAGGGCCTGTCCGTGGACGAGGACGGATTCCGCCGCCTCATGCAGGAGCAGCGGGACAAGGCCAAGGCCGATGCCAAGGCCAAGAAGACGGGTCACGCCGACCTGTCCGCCTACCGCGAGGTCGCCGACAACTCCGGAGTCACCGAGTTCACCGGCTACACCTCCACCGAGGGCGAGTCGACCATCGTCGGCCTCCTCGTCAACGGCGTCTCCTCGCCCGCGGCCTCCGAGGGCGACGAGGTCGAGGTCGTCCTGGACCGCACCCCCTTCTACGCCGAGGGCGGTGGCCAGCTCGCCGACCAGGGCCGGATCCGGCTCGACAACGGCGCCGTCGTCCAGGTGCGCGACGTCCAGCAGCCGGTCCCCGGCGTCTCCGTCCACAAGGGCTCCGTCCAGGTCGGCGAGGTGACGGTCGGCGCCTCCGCCCTCGCCACCATCGACAACACCCGCCGACGCGCGATCGCCCGCGCCCACAGCGCCACCCACCTCACGCACCAGGCGCTGCGCGACGCCCTCGGCCCGACGGCCGCGCAGGCCGGTTCGGAGAACTCCCCGGGCCGCTTCCGCTTCGACTTCGGTTCGCCGGCCGCCGTGCCCGGCACCGTGCTCGTCGACGTCGAGCAGAAGATCAACGAGGTCCTCGCGCGGGAACTCGACGTCCAGGCCGAGGTCATGTCGATCGACGAGGCGAAGAAGCAGGGCGCCATCGCCGAGTTCGGCGAGAAGTACGGCGAGCGGGTCCGCGTCGTCACCATCGGCGACTTCTCCAAGGAACTGTGCGGCGGCACGCACGTCCACAACACCGCCCAGCTTGGCCTGGTGAAGCTGCTCGGCGAGTCGTCGATCGGTTCCGGTGTGCGCCGCATCGAGGCCCTCGTCGGCGTCGACGCGTACAACTTCCTCGCCAAGGAGCACACGGTCGTCGCCCAGCTCCAGGAGCTGGTCAAGGGCCGCTCGGAGGAGCTGCCGGAGAAGATCGCCTCCATGCTCGGCAAGCTGAAGGACGCCGAGAAGGAGATCGAGAAGTTCCGTGCGGAGAAGGTCCTGGCGGCCGCCGGGGGCCTGGTCGACTCCGCGAAGGACGTACGGGGCGTCGCCCTGGTCACCGGTCAGGTGCCGGACGGCACCACCGCCGACGACCTGCGCAAGCTCGTCCTCGACGTCCGCGGGCGCATCCAGGGCGGCCGGCCGGCCGTCGTGGCCCTGTTCACCACGGCCAACGGGCGTCCGCTGACGGTCATCGCCACCAACGAGGCCGCCCGCGAGCGCGGCCTCAAGGCCGGCGACCTGGTCCGTACCGCCGCCAAGACCCTCGGCGGCGGGGGCGGCGGCAAGCCGGACGTCGCCCAGGGCGGCGGCCAGAACCCGGACGCCATCGGCGACGCGGTCGCCGCTGTCGAACGCCTCGTCACCGAGACGGCGTGACGCCGGACATGACGCGGATGCGCCGCGGTCGCCGGCTGGCGATCGACGTCGGGGACGCCCGGATCGGGGTCGCCTCGTGCGACCCCGACGGGATCCTCGCCACGCCGGTGGAGACCGTGCCGGGACGTGACGTCCCGGCCGCCCACCGGCGGCTCGGGCAGATCGTCGCGGAGTACGAGCCCATCGAGGTCATCGTCGGCCTGCCCCGCTCCCTGGGCGGAGGTGAGGGTCCGGCCGCGGTCAAGGTCCGCGCCTTCGCCGACGTGCTCGCCCGTGCGGTCGCACCCATTCCGGTGCGATTGGTGGACGAGAGGATGACCACAGTGACGGCCACTCAAGGGCTGCGCGCATCCGGCGTGAAGTCCAAAAAAGGCCGATCCGTGATCGACCAGGCTGCCGCTGTGGTGATCCTTCAGAACGCTCTGGAGTCCGAACGGGCTTCGGGCAATCCGCCTGGCGAGGGCGTCGAAGTGGTTGTCTGATCGCGATACGGTAACGTTCCGCGCGATGCGGCGGGTTCGAACAAACACCGCACAGCAAAGAGACGGGACATCGTCTCGCGGCTCAAGGGGATCGATGACTGAGTATGGCCGGGGCCCCGGCTCCGAACCGTGGCATCCCGAGGACCCCTTGTTTGGGGACCAGGGATGGGAAGGCCAGCAGCCTGCCCACGGCCAGGGCCAGTACGGCGGCCAGCAGCAGGACCCGTACGCCCAGCAGCAGCCGCAGGACCCGTACGGCCAGCAGCAGCCGCAGGACCCGTATGCCCAGTCGCATGACCCGTACGCCCCCCAGCACGACCCCTACGCGCAGCAGTACCAACAGCACCAGCAGCACCCGCAAGATCAGCAGCACCAACAGCACCAACAGCACCCGCAAGATCAGCAGCACCAGCAGGATCCGTACGCACAGCAGCCGCAGTACCAGCAGCAGCCCCCGTACGGCCAGCAGCAGGACCCGTATGCCCAGCAGCCTGCCTACGACGGCGGGTGGGACACCGGTCAGCAGGCCGCCGCGATGCCGTACGAGGGCCAGCCCGGCGCGTACGGCTACGGCGAGACGAACGACTACTACGGCACCCCCGAGGCCTACCCGCCGCCGCAGCCCCCGGGCCGCCGCGAGGCGGCGCCCCCACAGGCTCCCGAGCAGAACCCGGACTGGGACCCTGAGGTCCAGCCGGAGGAGACCCACTCGTTCTTCACGGGCGCGGACGACGGCGAAGCCAAGGACGACGAGGACGACGACGACCCCCGCGAGTCCCGCCGCGCTGACGGGGGAGGGGAGCGCCGCGGCAAGGGCAAGAAGAAGAAGGGCCGCAGCGGCTGCGCCTGCCTGGTCGTCTCCCTCGTCCTGGTCGGCGGCGTCGGCGGAGTGGGCTACTTCGGCTATTCGTTCTACAAGGACAAGTTCGGCTCGGCCCCCGACTACTCCGGCAGCGGTTCGGGGTCGGTCGAGATCGAGATCCCGAAGGGCGCGTACGGATACGACATCGGCAACATCCTGAAGAAGGCGGGTGTGGTCAAGAGCGTCGACGCGTTCGTCTCGGCCCAGAACGAGAACCCGAAGGGGAAGTCGATCCAGGCCGGGGTCTACCTGCTCCACGAGGAGATGTCCGCGTCCGAGGCCGTCAAGATGATGGTCGACCCGAAGAGCCAGAACCTTCTGGTGATTCCCGAGGGCACGCGCAACGTGGCCGTCTACGCGATGGTCGACAAGAAGCTGAACCTCAAGAAGGGCACGACCGAGGGCATCGCCAAGTCCAAGAAGTCCGACCTGGGCCTGCCCGACTGGGCGAGCACGAACAAGGACATCAAGGACCCGCTCGAAGGATTCCTCTATCCGGCGGCGTATCCGGTCACGAAGGCGACCAAGCCGGAGGCGCTCCTCAAGAAGATGGTTTCTCGGTCCAACGAGGAGTACGAAGAGCTCGACCTCGCGGGTGCGGCCAAGAAGCACAATCTGGACGGCCCCTGGCAGATGCTCACGGCAGCCAGTCTCGTCCAGGCAGAAGGCAAGACGCACGACGACTTCCGGAAGATGGCGGAAGTCATCTACAACCGGCTCAAGCCGACCAATACGGAGACGAACCAGTATCTTCAGTTCGACTCCTCGTTCAACTACCTCAATAAGCAGAGCAAGATCAATATCACCCTGGAAGAGATCCGGAAGAACAAGGATCCGTACAACACGTACACGAGACAGGGTCTTACCCCTGGCCCCATCGGGAACCCTGGAAACGAAGCCCTTGCCGCAGCCCTGAACCCGACGAAGGACGGATGGGTCTACTTCGTCGCCACCGACGGGCAGCACAAGACCGAGTTCGCCAAGACCTACGCCGAGTTCCTGAAGCTCAAGGAAAAGTTCGATGCCCTCGACTGACGGGCCCCGCCGGGTGGCCGTCCTCGGCTCGCCCATCGCCCACTCGCTCTCCCCGGTCCTGCACCGGGCCGCGTACGCCGCGCTCGGCCTCGACGGCTGGTCGTACGACCGGTTCGAGATCGACGAGCAGGCGCTGCCCGGCTTCGTCGAGGGCCTGGACGCCACCTGGGCCGGGCTCTCCCTCACCATGCCGCTCAAGCGGGCGATCATCCCGCTGCTGGACGAGGTCAGTGAGACGGCCGCTTCCGTCGAGGCCGTGAACACGGTCGTGTTCACCGGCGACGGCCGACGGGTCGGCGACAACACGGACATCCCCGGCATGATCGCCGCCCTGCGTGAGCGGGGGGTGGAGAAGGCCGAATCCGCCGCCGTCCTCGGCGCCGGAGCCACCGCCTCGTCCGCGCTCGCCGCGCTCTCGCAGATCTGCACGGGACCGGTCACGGCTTACGTCCGCAGTCGCGCGCGCGGTGACGAGATGCGCGGCTGGGGTGAGCGGCTCGGGACCGAGGTGCGCATCGCCGACTGGGCCGAGGCCGAGCAGGCACTGCACGCGCCCCTGGTCATCGCGACCACGCCGGCCGGGGCCACGGACGGGCTGACGGACGCCGTGCCGGAGCATCCGGGCACTCTCTTCGACGTGCTGTACGAGCCCTGGCCCACAGCCCTCGCATCCGTCTGGGCGGGCCATGGCGGGGCAGTCGTCGGAGGTCTTGACCTCCTGGTGCACCAGGCCGTCCTCCAGGTCGAGCAGATGACGGGCCGCTCGCCCGCCCCTCTGGCCCCCATGCGCCAGGCCGGCGAACAGGCGCTGGCCGCCCGCTGACCGCGCACCTCCCCGCCCCGCCCCCGTCCGTCTGCTGGACCGGCGGCGGGCCGGGGGGCCCGGTCGTGGGAGGATCGGGGGCGGCGGGCCAGGGCCGCGCACCCGGTCGCGCCGTCGCAGTTACAGGCGCGAGCATGAGGAGCACCGTTGAGCAGGTTGCGCTGGCTGACCGCCGGAGAGTCGCACGGCCCCGCACTGGTGGCGACGCTGGAGGGTCTTCCCGCCGGTATCCCCGTCACCACGGAGATGGTGGCGGACGCGCTCGCCAGGCGACGGCTCGGTTACGGGCGCGGAGCCCGGATGAAGTTCGAGAAGGACGAGGTCACCTTCCTCGGCGGCGTCCGGCACGGCCTCACCATGGGCTCGCCCGTCGCCGTGATGGTGGGCAACACCGAATGGCCCAAGTGGGAGCAGGTCATGTCGGCCGACCCGGTCGACCCCGAGGTGCTGGCCGCCCAGGCCCGCAACGCCCCGCTGACCCGCCCCCGGCCCGGCCACGCCGACCTCGCCGGCATGCAGAAGTACGGCTTCGACGAGGCCCGGCCGATCCTGGAGCGCGCCAGCGCCCGGGAGACCGCGGCCCGAGTCGCCCTCGGCGCCGTCGCCCGGTCGTACCTCAAGGAGACGGCCGGCATCGAGATCGTCAGCCACGTCGTGGAACTGGCGGCGGCCAAGGCGCCGTACGGGGTCTACCCGGTCCCCGCCGACGTCGAGAAGCTCGACGCCGACCCGGTGCGCTGCCTCGACGCCGACGCGAGCAAGCAGATGGTCGCCGAGATCGACCAGGCCCACAAGGACGGCGACACGCTCGGCGGCGTGGTCGAGGTGCTGGCGTACGGAGTGCCGGTCGGCCTCGGATCGCACGTGCACTGGGACCGCCGGCTCGACGCCCGCCTCGCCGCCGCGCTCATGGGCATCCAGGCCATCAAGGGCGTCGAGGTCGGCGACGGCTTCGACCTCGCCCGGGTGCCCGGCTCCAAGGCGCACGACGAGATCCTGGTGACGGACGACGGGATCAGGCGCGCCTCCGGCCGCGCCGGCGGCACCGAGGGCGGACTCAGCACCGGGGAGCTGCTGCGCGTGCGCGCCGCGATGAAGCCGATCGCGACCGTGCCGCGCGCCCTGGCCACGGTCGACGTGGTGACCGGCGAGCCGGCCAAGGCGCACCACCAGCGCTCCGATGTCTGTGCCGTTCCGGCGGCCGGCATCGTCGCCGAGGCGATGGTCGCGCTGGTGCTCGCCGACGCGGTCGCGGAGAAGTTCGGCGGGGACAGCGTCGCCGAGACCCACCGCAACGTCCAGTCGTACCTCGACCACCTCCAGATCCGATGAGCGGTCCGCTGATCGTCCTGGTCGGGCCGATGGGCGTCGGCAAGTCCACGGTCGGCGAGCTTCTCGCCGGCCGGCTGGGCACCGGCTACCGGGACACCGACGCCGATGTCGTCGCGACGGCCGGCAAGCCCATCGCCGAGATCTTCTACGACGAGGGCGAGGAACACTTCCGCGCCCTGGAGCGGGACGCCGTCCGGGCCGCCGTCGCCGAACACACGGGAGTCCTCTCGCTCGGCGGCGGCGCCGTGCTCGACGAGGCGACGCGCGCCCTGCTCGCGGACCACCCCGTCGTCTACCTCTCCATGGACGTCGACGAGGCGGTCAGGCGGGTCGGGCTCAACACCGCCCGCCCGCTGCTCGCCGTGAACCCGCGCCGGCAGTGGCGCGAGCTCATGGAGGCCCGTCGCCACCTCTACACGGAGGTGGCCCGCGCGGTCGTCGCGACCGACGAGCGCACACCGGAAGAGGTCGCCCAGGCGGTCCTCGACGCACTGGAGCTGCCGGACGCACCGTCCGGCCGGGAGACACGCATGACCGAGCAGGCACCCACCCGCATCCAGATCGCCGGCAGCGCGGGCACCGACCCGTACGAGGTGCTGATCGGCCGGCAGCTCCTCGGCGAGCTGCCCACGCTCATCGGCGACCGCGCGCAGCGCGTGGCGGTCCTGCACCCCGAGGCGCTCGCCGAGACCGGCGAGGCCGTCCGCCAGGACCTCGCGGACCAGGGCTACGAGGCCATCGCGATCCAGCTGCCCAACGCCGAGGAGGCCAAGACCGTCGAGGTCGCCGCCTACTGCTGGAAGGCGCTCGGCCAGACCGGCTTCACCCGCACCGACGTCATCGTCGGCATCGGCGGCGGCGCCACCACGGACGTCGCCGGCTTCGTCGCCGCCTCCTGGCTGCGCGGGGTGCGCTGGATCGCCGTACCCACGACCGTGCTCGGCATGGTCGACGCGGCCGTCGGCGGCAAGACCGGCATCAACACCGCCGAGGGCAAGAACCTCGTCGGCGCCTTCCACCCGCCGGCCGGGGTGCTCTGCGACCTGGCCGCGCTGGACTCGCTGCCGGTCCACGACTACGTCTCCGGCATGGCGGAGATCATCAAGGCCGGCTTCATCGCCGACCCGGTGATCCTCGACCTCGTCGAGGCGGACCCGCAGGGCGCCCGCACCCCGGCCGGACCGCACACCTCCGAGCTCATCGAGCGGGCCATCAGGGTCAAGGCCGAGGTCGTCTCCAGCGACCTCAAGGAGTCCGGACTCCGCGAGATCCTCAACTACGGGCACACGCTGGCCCACGCGATCGAGAAGAACGAGCGCTACAAGTGGCGCCACGGCGCCGCCGTCTCGGTCGGCATGGTCTTCGCCGCCGAACTGGGCCGCCTCGCCGGACGCCTGGACGACGCCACCGCCGACCGGCACCGCAGCGTCCTGGAGTCCGTCGGGCTGCCGCTCACCTACCGCGGCGACCAGTGGCCCAAGCTGCTGGAGAACATGAAGGTCGACAAGAAGTCCCGCGGCAACCTGCTGCGCTTCATCGTCCTGGACGGGCTCGGCAAGCCCGCCGTCCTGGAGGGCCCCGACCCGGCCGTGCTGCTCGCCGCCTACGGGGAGGTCTCCGCGTGAGCCGCCGGGTGTTCGTCCTCAACGGACCCAACCTCGGCCGCCTGGGCTCCCGGGAACCCGATGTCTACGGAGCCACCTCGTACGCCGGACTCGTCGAGACCTGCCGCACCCTCGGCAAGGAACTCGGCTTCGACGTCGACGTCCGGGAGACCAATGACGAGGGCGAGCTGATCCGCTGGCTCCACGAGGCCGCGGACGGTTCAATTCCGGTCGTTCTCAACCCGGGCGCCTTCACGCACTACTCGTACGGGATGCGGGACGCGGCCGCCCAGCGCACCGCCCCGCTGATCGAGGTGCACATCTCGAACCCGTACGCGCGGGAGGAATTCCGGCACAACTCCGTGGTCGCGCCGGTCGCCACCGGGACCGTGGCCGGATTCGGCATCGGCTCCTACCGGCTCGCCCTGCGCGCGCTCGCGGACGAACTGACGGACTGACGCACCACCGCACCGGAAGGCCGACTGGCCGACGGGGCACTGTGGGCCGCCCCCGGCCGTTGCCTCTGTGGCGGCCGGGGACGGTACGGTTGCCGTTCCACCAGCGCCAGTTGCCTGTACGAGACGGAGTGCCACCGGATGCAGCACGCAGTGGGGGCTCCGCTGCCGCCGCCCCAGGGACCCGGTAACGGGCCCGTCGGCTGGTCGCACCAGGCCCAGCACCCCGGCCACCCGGGCGCGCCGGTCCCGCCGGCCGGCCCGCCCGTTCAGCCCCCGCCCGGGCACCCGGGCCGGCCGCCGGCCGGCCCTCCCGGTCCACCGCCCGCCCCGCGCGGCCAGGGCTGGACCGGGCCCGCCCCCCACCAGGCGTCCGTCCCGGTCTCCAGGGAGACCACCGGCCACATCCAGCTGCCGCCCGGCGGGCCCGTGCCGCTGCCCGCACCGCCCGCCGGGCCCGGCACCGGCACCGCGACCCTCGCCGTGCTCCTGATCGGCCCGGCAGGCGCCGGGAAGACCACGGTGGCCAAGCTCTGGGCCGGCCGCCGCCGGGTCCCGACCGCCCACATCAGCCTCGACGACGTCCGCGAGTGGGTCTGCACCGGCTTCGCCGACCCGCAGGCGGGGTGGAACGACCAGTCCGAGGCCCAGTACCGCCTGGCCCGGCGCACCTGCGGCTTCGCGGCCCGCAATTTCCTGGCCAACGGCATCTCCTGCATCCTCGACGACGCGGTCTTCCCGGACCGGCCCGTCGTCGGCCTCGGCGGCTGGAAGCGCCACGTCGGCCCCGGCCTGCTCCCCGTCGTCCTGCTGCCGGGCCTGGAGGTCGTCCTCGAGCGCAACGCGGCCCGCAGCGGCAACCGCCGCCTCTCCGACGAGGAAGTCGCCCGGATCCACGGCCGGATGGCCGGCTGGTACGGCTCCGGTCTGCCGATCATCGACAACTCCACGTACGACGTGGAGACCACGGCCCGCGTCCTGGACGACGTGCTCGCCCGTTCCCTCGCCAGCCCTCCGGCCTGGTGAGCCCGCGCCCGGCAGGGCCGCCCGGCGGCTGAGGGACGGCCGCCCCCCGGTCGGGTGCGCTGGCCGGGCGGGCCCGCGCCCGCGCTCGTACGCTCGACGCATGTCAGAGGTGTACGCCGTCCGCCGCGGGCTGCTGCGCGACCGGTGCGCCGCCGTCGGATCCGCGGCCGCCCTGGTCTCCCGCCCCGCCAATGTCCGCTACCTGGCGGGCGGAGCGCCCCCGGGCGCCGTGCTGCTGCTCGGCCCCGACGAGGACGTCCTGCTCTGCCCGCGTTCCGTGGCCGGTGATCCGGCCGACGGGCGCACCGACGAACAGCTGCGGGTGGACCTGCTGCCGGTGGCCGGCGGTGATCCGGTGGTCGCCGCCGCGGATCTGGCCACCGCCGGCGGGGCGGAGTCCCTGGCCGTCGAGGAACACGACCTGACCGTCGCCCGGCACCGGGCCATGGCCGCGGTCGCCCCGAAGCTCCGGCTGGCCGACCTCGGCGCCAACGTCGAGCAGCTGCGCATCGTCAAGGACGAGGAGGAGATCGGCTGTCTGCGGATCGCCGCCGAGATCACCGATCAGGCGCTGGGCGAACTCCTCGAATCGATCCTGGTCGGCCGCACCGAGCGGCATCTCGCGCTCGAACTCGAACGCCGGCTGGTGGACCACGGCGCCGACGGACCCGCCTTCGCGACGTCCGTCGCCACCGGTCCCCACTCCGGCCAGGGCCGCCACCGCCCCTCGGACCGACGGGTCGAGGAAGGAGATTTCCTCTCCGTCTGCCTCGGCGCCAACTACCGCGGCTACCGGTGCGAGATCGGCCGCACCTTCGTCATCGGAACGGCGCCGGCCGACTGGCAGATCGAGCTCTACGACCTGGTTTTCGCCGCTCAGCGGGCCGGACGCGAGGCGCTCGTGCCCGGCGCCGCCTACCGTGACGTGGACCGTGCGGCCCGCCAGGTCCTGGACTCCGCGGGCCACGGTGAGGGCCTCGCACCCTGGACCGGGCACGGGGTCGGGCTCGAAATTGACGAGGACCCGCAGCTGGCACCTGCGGCCATGGGTAAACTGGACGCTTGTGTGCCGGTCACCGTCGAACCGGGGGTCCACCTCCCGGGCCGGGGCGGAGTCCGGATCGATGACACGCTCGTCGTGCGCCCAGAGGCGGACGGCGGACCCGAGCTACTCACCATTACGACCAAGGAGCTGCTCGCGCTCTAGGAGAACTCCTCACGGAGCCTCCGGCGCGCATCCTTGGCCGTTCCACCAGCTTCAGTCCAGGAGATTCCGCAACCGTGGCTTCCACGAACGACCTCAAGAACGGCCTGGTGCTCAAGCTCGACGGAGGCCAGCTCTGGTCCGTCGTCGAGTTCCAGCACGTCAAGCCCGGTAAGGGCCCGGCCTTCGTGCGCACCAAGCTCAAGAACGTGCTCTCCGGCAAGGTCGTCGACAAGACGTTCAACGCCGGCGTGAAGGTCGAAACGGCCACCATTGACCGGCGCGACATGCAGTTCTCGTACATGGACGGCGAGTACTTCGTCTTCATGGACATGGACACCTACGACCAGCTGATGGTCGACCGCAAGGCAGTCGGCGACGCCGCCAACTTCCTGATCGAGGGCTTCACCGCCTCCGTCGCCCAGCACGAGGGCGAGGTGCTCTACGTCGAGCTGCCGGCCGCCGTCGAGCTGACGATCCAGCACACGGACCCGGGCGTCCAGGGCGACCGGTCCACCGGTGGCACCAAGCCCGCCACCCTGGAGACCGGCTACGAGATCGGCGTCCCGCTCTTCATCACCACCGGTGAGAAGATCAAGGTCGACACCCGCTCGGGCGATTACCTCGGCCGGGTGAACAGCTAACCGTGGCTGCCCGGAATACGGCCCGCAAGCGCGCCTTCCAGATCCTCTTCGAGGCCGACCAGCGCGGTGAGTCCGTGCAGACGGTCCTCGCGGACTGGGTCCGGCACTCGCGGTCCGACACCCGTCAGCCGCCGGTCACCGAGTACACGATGGAGCTCGTCGAGGGGTACGCGCAGTACGCGGACCGGATCGACGACCTCATCGTCACCTACGCCGTGGACTGGGAGATCGACCGCATGCCGGTCGTCGACCGGAACATCCTGCGGCTCGGTGCGTACGAGCTGATCTGGGTGGACGCGACACCGGACGCGGTGGTGATCGACGAGGCGGTGCAGATCGCCAAGGAGTTCTCCACCGACGACTCCCCGTCCTTCGTGAACGGCCTGCTGGCCCGTTTCAAGGAGCTCAAGCCGAACCTTCGCCGGGAGCAGTAGCCCGGCGGTGTTCTGCCGACGAAGGGCCCACGGCCACCGGCCGTGGGCCCTTCGGCATGCCCGGCCCCTTGGCATTGCCGGCATGGCCGGCTGGCCGGGAGCTGCCCGGAAAACGGAAACGCCGGGTCCGGCGGGGCGCCCGGGAAGGGCCCCGCCGACCCGGCGGTACGTTTCTGCTGGGGTGGTCAGCCCTCGTCGTGAGCGACCGCGCGGCGCGCGTCCGCGTCCAGGACGCCCCAGCTGATCAGCTGCTCCGTGAGCACGGACGGCGACTGGTCGTAGATCACGGCCAGCGTCCGCAGGTCGTCCTGGCGGATCGAGAGCACCTTGCCGTTGTAGTCGCCGCGCTGGCTCTGGATCGTCGCCGCGTAGCGCTGGAGGGGTCCGGCCTTCTCCGGCGGGACGTGGGCGAGGCGCTCCAGCTGGAGCACGAGCTTCGGCGGCGGCTCGGCGGCCCCGCCGGGCGTCGTGCCGGGCAGGAGCTCCTGCACCGGAACGCCGTAGAAGTCCGCCAGCTCGGCAAGGCGCTGCACGGTCACGGCACGGTCGCCGCGCTCGTACGAGCCGACCACGACGGCCTTCCAGCGGCCCTGGGACTTCTCCTCCACGCCGTGGAGGGAGAGGCCCTGCTGGGTGCGGATGGCGCGGAGCTTGGCCCCGAGCTGTTTTGCGTATTCGCTGGACATAAGGCTCCCCGGACGCTGGAACATTGTGCGGCTCCGCCGCGTGGCTGGTAACTCACTGTGAGGTTACGCAGCGTTACTTGGGTGCGTCAAGCTGAATGGTCCGGACCGACACCTCCCGGGGGTGGGACAAGGGCCCTGCTCAGGCCCTGGTAACGTGGATGACGCAATTTCGACGTCCTTTAAGATCCGTCCAGTGAGGCGGAGAAGGAGGTCCGTTTCTTATGGACGCACAGCACGACGCCACCGGCAATGCGGCACGCCCCGTTCTCGAGGCTCCCGACATCGCCCGGGTACTGACCCGCATCGCCCACGAGATCGTCGAACGCGCCAAGGGCGCCGACGACGTGGTGCTCCTCGGCATCCCGACCCGGGGCGTCTTCCTCGCCCGCCGGCTCGCCGACAAGCTCGAAGAGATCACCGGCCGGAAAATGCCGGTCGGGTCGCTCGACATCACCATGTACCGCGACGACCTGCGGCTGCGCCCCGCGCGCGCCCTGGCCCGCACCGAGATCCCCGGCGAGGGCATCGAAGGCCGCCTGGTCGTTCTCGTCGACGACGTGCTCTTCTCCGGCCGCACGATCCGCGCCGCACTCGACGCGCTCGGCGACATCGGCCGGCCCCGCGCGGTACAGCTCGCGGTCCTCGTCGACCGAGGGCACCGCGAACTCCCGATCCGTGCCGACTACGTCGGCAAGAACCTCCCCACGTCGCTGCGGGAGACGGTCAAGGTCCAGCTCGCCGAGGAGGACGGCCGTGACGCCGTGCTGCTCGGGGTCGAGCAGGCCGCCCCGGCGGTCGAGCGCTAGCTGCCCTCCCGTACGGCCCACCAGCCGTACGGCGGCTTCCGCACGCCCGCACGCCTGAACCCTCCAGCCACCCGGAGAACACCCAGATGAAGCGTCACCTCATCTCGGCCGCCGACCTCACCCGCGACGACGCCGTCCTGATCCTCGACACCGCCGAGGAGATGGCCAGGGTCGCGGACCGGCCGATCAAGAAGCTCCCGACCCTGCGCGGCCGTACCGTCGTCAACCTCTTCTTCGAGGACTCGACGCGGACCCGCATCTCCTTCGAGGCGGCGGCCAAGCGGCTGTCCGCCGACGTCATCAACTTCTCCGCCAAGGGATCCTCGGTGTCCAAGGGCGAATCGCTCAAGGACACCGCCCTGACCCTGGAGGCGATGGGCGCGGACGCCGTCGTCATCCGGCATGGCGCCTCCGGCGCCCCGTACCGCCTGGCCACCTCCGGCTGGATCGACGGCGCGGTCGTCAACGCGGGCGACGGGACGCACGAGCACCCCACCCAGGCCCTCTTGGACGCCTTCACCATGCGCCGCAGGCTGGTCGGGGCCGACGCCGGGCTCGGCAAGGACCTCGACGGCCGCCGGATCACGATCGTCGGCGACATCCTGCACAGCCGGGTCGCCCGCTCCAACGTCCATCTGCTGACCACCCTCGGCGCCCACGTCACCCTGGTGGCCCCGCCCACCCTCGTCCCGGTCGGGGTCGAACAGTGGCCCTGCGACATCAGCTACAGCCTCGACGAGGTGCTGCCGGAGTCGGACGCGGTGATGATGCTTCGTGTGCAGCGTGAGCGGATGAACGCCGCGTACTTCCCGACCGAGCGCGAGTACTCCCGCCGCTACGGCCTGGACGGCGAGCGGATGGCGAAGATGCCCGAGCACGCCGTCGTCATGCACCCCGGCCCGATGGTCCGCGGCATGGAGATCACCGCCGAGGTCGCCGACTCCGACCGGTGCACGGTCGTCGAGCAGGTCGCCAACGGCGTGTCGATCCGGATGGCCGTGCTCTACCTGCTGCTCGGCGGCTCCGAGCCCGCCGCCCCCGCCGTTCACGCCCGTACCGAGGAGAGCAAGTAACCATGAGCAAGATCATTATCCGCGGCGCGAAGATCCTCGGCGGCGAACCCCAGGACGTCCTCATCGACGGCGAGACCATCGCGGCGGTCGGCACCGGGCTCGACGCCGGCGACGCCACCGTGATCGAGGCGGCGGGCCAGATCCTGCTGCCCGGGCTGGTCGACCTCCACACCCACCTGCGCGAGCCCGGCCGCGAGGACTCCGAGACCGTCCTGACCGGCACCAAGGCCGCCGCGGTCGGCGGCTTCACCGCCGTGCACGCCATGGCCAACACCTTCCCGGTCGCCGACACCGCCGGCGTCGTCGAGCAGGTCTGGCGGCTCGGCAAGGAGTCCGGCTACTGCGACGTGCAGCCCATCGGCGCCGTCACCGTCGGCCTGGAGGGCAAGCAGCTCGCCGAACTCGGGGCCATGCACGATTCGGCCGCCGGAGTGAAGGTCTTCTCCGACGACGGCAAGTGCGTCGACGACGCGGTGATCATGCGCCGCGCCCTGGAGTACGTGAAGGCGTTCGACGGGGTCGTCGCCCAGCACGCCCAGGAGCCCCGCCTCACCGAGGGCGCCCAGATGAACGAGGGCATCGTCTCGGCCGAGCTCGGTCTCGGCGGCTGGCCCGCCGTCGCCGAGGAGTCGATCATCGCCCGCGACGTCCTGCTCGCCGCGCACGTCGGCTCCCGGGTGCACATCTGCCACCTGTCGACCGCCGGCTCCGTCGAGATCGTCCGCTGGGCCAAGTCCAAGGGCTGGAACGTCACCGCCGAGGTCACCCCGCACCACCTGCTCCTCACCGACGAGCTCGTACGGTCCTACAACCCGGTCTACAAGGTGAACCCGCCGCTGCGCACCGAGGCCGACGTCATGGCCCTGCGCGAGGCCCTCGCCGACGGCACCATCGACTGCGTCGCCACCGACCACGCCCCGCACCCGCACGAGGACAAGGACTGCGAGTGGGCCGCGGCCGCCATGGGCATGGTGGGCCTGGAGACCGCGCTCTCCGTCGTCCAGCAGACGATGGTGGAGACCGGACTGATCGACTGGGCCGGCGTCGCCGACCGCATGTCCGTCCGCCCCGCCGCCATCGGCCGCCTCGACGGACACGGCCGGCCCGTCTCGGAGGGCGAGCCCGCCAACCTCACTCTGGTCGATCCGGCATACCGTGGAGTCGTGGACCCCGCGGGCTTCGCCTCCCGCAGCCGTAACACCCCCTACGAGGGGCGCGAGCTGCCGGGCCGAGTGACGCACACCTTCCTGCGGGGCCGTGCCACGGTCGTCGACGGGAAGCTCGCGTGACAACACTCAGCCCTACCTCTCAGCTGTACCACCTGGCCGCCGAGCAGAAGTCGGCGGACGTGACCGACTGGTCGGCCCGCATCAGCTGGGTGATCGGCCTGATCGTCCTCATCGCCTTCGTCTACTGGCTGATGCGCCAGGGATGGAAGTGGCGCGGCAGCCTCCAGTCCGGTCTCTCCGACCTGGCGGCCACCCCGGAAGGCTTCGCTGACGGCGAGAAGCTGCTCACGCTGACCGGTCGCTACCACGCCTCGACGACGGCCGGACAGTGGCTCGACCGCATCGTCGCCCACGGCCTCGGCACCCGCAGCCGCGTCGAACTCACCCTCACCGAGCAGGGCCTCGACGTCCACCGGCCCGGCGCGACGGACTTCTTCGTCCCCGCGGCCGACCTGCGCGGCGCCCGGACCGACAAGGCACTCGCCGGCAAGGTCCTGCCCGAGGGCGGCCTGCTGGTCATCACCTGGGCGCTCGGCGACCAGCTGATCGACTCCGGCTTCCGCTCCGACCGCTCGGCCGAACACCTGGCCTGGGTCGAAGCCGTCAACCACCTCACCAGCACTACGGAAGGCACCGCACGATGACGATCTCCACCCGGGGAGCCGCCAAAGCTCCCGCCGTACTCGTCCTGGAGGACGGCCGCTCCTTCCGCGGCCGCGCCTACGGGGCCGTGGGGGAGACCTTCGGCGAGGCGGTGTTCTCCACCGGCATGACCGGCTACCAGGAAACCCTGACCGACCCCTCCTACCACCGCCAGGTCGTCGTGATGACCGCCCCGCACGTCGGCAACACCGGTGTGAACGACGAGGACCCCGAGTCGAAGCGGATCTGGGTCGCCGGCTACGTCGTCCGCGACCCCGCGCGCGTGCCCTCCAACTGGCGCTCCCGCCGGTCCCTGGACGAGGAGCTCGCGAGCCAGGGCGTCGTCGGCATCAGCGGCATCGACACCCGCGCGCTCACCCGCCACCTGCGCGAGCGCGGCGCGATGCGCGTCGGCATCTTCTCCGGTGACGCCGTCGCCGACGAGAACACGATGCTCGACCGGGTGCGCCGGGCCCCCCAGATGAAGGGGGCCGACCTCTCGGCCGAGGTCGCCACCAAGGAGGCGTACGTCGTCCCCGCGATCGGCACGAAGAAGTTCACCGTCGCCGCGGTCGACCTCGGCATCAAGGGCATGACCCCGCACCGGCTGGCCGAACGCGGCATCGAGGTGCACGTCCTGCCCGCCACCGCGACGCTGGAGGAGGTGTACGCGGTGAAGCCCGACGGCGTCTTCTTCTCCAACGGCCCCGGCGACCCGTCCACCGCCGACCACCCCGTCTCCGTCATGCAGGGCGTCCTGGAGCGCGAGACCCCGCTCTTCGGCATCTGCTTCGGCAACCAGATCCTGGGCCGCGCGCTCGGCTTCGGCACGTACAAGCTGAAGTACGGCCACCGCGGCATCAACCAGCCCGTGCAGGACCGCTCGACCGGCAAGGTCGAGGTCACCGCGCACAACCACGGCTTCGCCGTGGACGCCCCGCTCGACAAGGTCTCCGAGACCGCCTACGGGCGCGCCGAGGTCTCCCACGTCTGCCTGAACGACCAGGTGGTCGAGGGCCTCCAGCTCCTCGACCGGCCGGCCTTCAGCGTCCAGTACCACCCGGAGGCAGCAGCCGGCCCGCACGACGCCGCCTACCTCTTCGACCGCTTCGTATCCCTGATGGAGGACCAGCGTGCCTAAGCGCTCCGATATCCAGTCCGTCCTGGTCATCGGCTCCGGTCCGATCGTCATCGGGCAGGCCGCCGAGTTCGACTACTCCGGCACCCAGGCCTGCCGCGTCCTCAAGGCCGAGGGCCTGCGCGTCATCCTGGTGAACTCCAACCCGGCGACGATCATGACCGACCCGGAGATCGCCGACGCCACGTACGTCGAGCCGATCACCCCCGAGTTCGTCGAGAAGATCATCGCCAAGGAGCGCCCCGACGCGCTGCTCCCGACCCTCGGCGGCCAGACCGCGCTCAACACCGCGATCTCCATGCACGAGAACGGCGTCCTGGAGAAGTACGGCGTCGAGCTCATCGGCGCCAACGTCGAGGCCATCAACAAGGGCGAGGACCGCGACCTCTTCAAGGGCGTCGTCGAAGCCGTCAAGGCGAAGATCGGCTACGGCGAGTCCGCCCGCTCGGTCATCTGCCACACCATGGACGACGTCATCAAGGGCGTCGACACCCTGGGCGGCTACCCCGTCGTCGTCCGCCCCTCCTTCACCATGGGCGGCGCCGGCTCCGGCTTCGCCCACGACGAGGAGGAGCTGCGCCGCATCGCCGGACAGGGCCTCACGCTCTCCCCGACCACCGAGGTGCTCCTGGAGGAGTCCATCCTCGGCTGGAAGGAGTACGAGCTGGAGCTGATGCGCGACAAGAACGACAACGTCGTGGTCGTCTGCTCCATCGAGAACTTCGACCCGATGGGCGTCCACACGGGTGACTCGATCACCGTCGCCCCGTCGATGACGCTCACCGACCGCGAGTACCAGCGGCTGCGCGACATCGGCATCGCGATCATCCGCGAGGTCGGCGTCGACACCGGCGGCTGCAACATCCAGTTCGCCATCGACCCGGCCGACGGCCGCGTCATCGTGATCGAGATGAACCCGCGCGTCTCCCGTTCCTCGGCGCTCGCGTCGAAGGCCACCGGCTTCCCGATCGCCAAGATCGCCGCCAAGCTGGCCGTCGGCTACACGCTCGACGAGATCCCCAACGACATCACCGAGAAGACGCCGGCCTCCTTCGAGCCGTCCCTCGACTACGTCGTGGTCAAGGCCCCGCGCTTCGCCTTCGAGAAGTTCCCCTCCGCCGACTCCACCCTCACCACCACCATGAAGTCCGTGGGCGAGGCCATGGCGATCGGCCGGAACTTCACCGAGGCGCTGCAGAAGGCACTGCGCTCCCTGGAGAAGAAGGGCTCGCAGTTCGACTTCACCGGCGAGCCCGGCGACAAGGCCGAGCTGCTGGCCGCGGCCGTCCGCCCGACCGACGGCCGGATCAACACCGTCATGCAGGCGATCCGGGCCGGCGCCACCCAGGAAGAGGTCTTCGACTCCACGAAGATCGACCCCTGGTTCGTCGACCAGCTCTTCCTCATCAAGGAGATCGCCGACGAGCTGGCCGCCGCCGACGAGCTCGACCCCGCGCTGCTGGCCGAGGCCAAGCGGCACGGCTTCTCGGACGTCCAGATCGCCGGGATCCGCGGCCTGCGCGAGGACGTCGTGCGCGAGGTGCGGCACGCGCTCGGCATCCGCCCGGTCTACAAGACGGTCGACACCTGCGCCGCCGAGTTCGCGGCGAGGACGCCGTACTTCTACTCCTCCTACGACGAGGAGAGCGAGGTAGCCTCCCGCACCAAGCCCGCGGTGATCATCCTCGGCTCCGGCCCCAACCGCATCGGCCAGGGCATCGAGTTCGACTACTCCTGCGTCCACGCCTCGTTCGCCCTGAGCGACGCGGGCTACGAGACCGTGATGGTCAACTGCAACCCGGAGACGGTCTCCACCGACTACGACACCTCCGACCGCCTGTACTTCGAGCCGCTGACGCTCGAGGACGTGCTGGAGATCGTGCACGCCGAGTCCCTCGCGGGCCCCATCGCCGGAGTCATCGTGCAGCTCGGCGGCCAGACCCCGCTGGGCCTGGCGCAGGCGCTCAAGGACAACGGCGTGCCCGTCGTCGGCACCTCCCCGGAGGCGATCCACGCCGCCGAGGACCGCGGCGCCTTCGGCCGCGTCCTGGCCGAGGCCGGCCTGCCCGCCCCGAAGCACGGCACCGCCACCACCTTCGCCGAGGCCAAGGCCATCGCCGACGAGATCGGCTACCCCGTCCTCGTCCGCCCGTCCTACGTGCTGGGCGGACGCGGCATGGAGATCGTGTACGACGAGACCCGGCTCTCCTCGTACATCGCCGAGTCCACCGAGATCAGCCCCACCCGGCCGGTCCTGGTCGACCGCTTCCTCGACGACGCCATCGAGATCGACGTCGACGCCCTCTACGACGGCACCGAGCTCTACCTCGGCGGCGTCATGGAGCACATCGAGGAAGCCGGCATCCACTCCGGCGACTCCGCCTGCGCACTGCCCCCGATCACGCTCGGCGGCTACGACATCAAGCGGCTGCGCGCCTCCACCGAGGGCATCGCCAAGGGCGTCGGCGTACGCGGACTGATCAACATCCAGTTCGCGCTCTCCGGCGACATCCTCTACGTCCTCGAAGCCAACCCGCGCGCCTCCCGCACCGTCCCCTTCACCTCGAAGGCGACCGCGGTCCCGCTCGCCAAGGCCGCCGCCCGCATCTCGCTGGGCGCGACCGTCGCGGAACTGCGTGAGGAGGGCCTGCTGCCGAAGCAGGGCGACGGCGGCACCCTGCCGCTGGACGCGCCGATCTCCGTCAAGGAGGCCGTCATGCCGTGGTCGCGCTTCCGCGACATCCACGGCCGCGGCGTCGACACGGTCCTCGGCCCGGAGATGCGCTCCACCGGCGAGGTCATGGGCATCGACTCGGTCTTCGGCACGGCGTACGCCAAGTCGCAGGCCGGCGCCTACGGCCCGCTGCCCACCAAAGGCCGCGCCTTCATCTCCGTCGCCAACCGCGACAAGCGCTCGATGATCTTCCCGGCCCGCGAGCTGGTCGCCCACGGCTTCGAGCTGATGGCCACCTCCGGTACGGCCGAGGTGCTCAAGCGCAACGGGATCAGCGCGACCGTCGTGCGCAAGCAGTCCGAGGGCGAAGGCCCCGACGGCGAGAGGACGATCGTCCAGCTGATCCACGACGGCGAGGTCGACCTCATCGTCAACACGCCGTACGGAACCGGCGGCCGGCTCGACGGCTACGAGATCCGCACCGCGGCCGTCGCCCGCTCCGTGCCCTGCCTCACCACGGTCCAGGCGCTCGCCGCGGCCGTGCAGGGCATCGACGCCCTCAACCACGGAGACGTGGGAGTCCGTTCCCTCCAGGAACACGCGGAGCATCTGACCGCAGCGCGCGACTAGCAGCCCAGAGGGGGACACCGGAAACGGTGTCCCCCTCTTCGCGAGAACACCCACGCGCGACACCGACGCTCCGTGAGAACCCCGAGGACACCACCGATGTACAAGTTCTTCTTCCAGCTGGTCTTCAAGCGGATGGACCCGGAGGAGGCCCACTACCTGGCCTTCCGCTGGATCCGCCTGGCCGCCCGCACCCCCGTCCTGCGTACCTTCGTCGCGGCCGCGCTCGCCCCCCGCCACAAGGAACTGCGCACCGAGGCGCTCGGCCTGCGGATGCACGGCCCCTTCGGCCTCGCCGCCGGCTTCGACAAGAACGCCATCGCCATCGACGGCATGGCGATGCTCGGTTTCGACCACGTCGAGATCGGCACCGTCACCGGCGAACCGCAGCCCGGAAACCCCAAGAAGCGGCTCTTCCGCCTCGTCGCGGACCGCGCGCTCATCAACCGCATGGGCTTCAACAACGAGGGCTCGGCCGCCGTGGCCGAGCGCCTGGCCGCCCGCAACCCGGTCTTCCGGACCACGGTCGGCGTCAACATCGGCAAGACGAAGACCGTCCCGGAGGCCGACGCGGCCACCGACTACGTGAAGTCGACCGAGCGCCTCGCCGCGCACGCCGACTACCTCGTCGTCAACGTCTCCTCGCCCAACACCCCCGGACTGCGCAACCTCCAGGCCACCGAGTCGCTGCGCCCGCTGCTGACCGCCGTGCGCGAGGCGGCCGACCGGACGGTCACCGCCCGGCGCGTCCCGCTGCTCGTCAAGATCGCCCCCGACCTCGCGGACGAGGACGTCGACGCCGTCGCCGACCTCGCCGTAGAACTGGGCCTCGACGGCATCATCGCCACCAACACCACCATCGCCCGCGAGGGACTGGGGCTGAAGTCCCCGGCCTCCCTGACCGGGGAGACCGGCGGCCTGTCCGGCGCGCCCCTCAAGAAGCGCTCCCTGGAGGTCCTGGGCCGCCTGTACGCGCGGGTGGGCGACCGGATCACCCTGGTCGGGGTCGGCGGCATCGAGAACGCCGAGGACGCCTGGCAGCGCATCCTCGCGGGCGCCACGCTCGTCCAGGGCTACAGCGCCTTCATCTACGAGGGCCCGTTCTACGCCCGCGCGATCCACAAGGGCCTGGCCGCGCGCCTGGCCGCCTCCCCGTACGCCACCCTCGCCGACGCGGTCGGCGCGGAAACCCGGAAGGCCGCGAAATGACCCAGGAACCCTTCGGCGCGCGTCTGCGCCACGCCATGGACACCCGTGGACCGCTCTGTGTCGGCATCGACCCGCACGCCTCCCTGCTGAGCTCCTGGGGTCTGAGCGACGACGTCGCGGGACTGGAGCGCTTCACCCGCACGGTCGTCGAGGCACTGGCCGACCGGGTCGCCGTCCTGAAGCCGCAGTCCGCGTTCTTCGAGAGGTTCGGTTCGCGGGGCGTCGCCGTACTGGAGAAGGCCGTCGAGGAGGCCAGGGCTGCCGGCGCGCTGGTCCTGATGGACGCCAAGCGCGGCGACATCGGCTCCACCATGGGCGCCTACGCCGCGACGTACCTGGACAAGGACTCGCCGCTGTTCTCCGACGCGGTCACGGTCTCGCCGTACCTCGGCTTCGGCTCGCTGCGGCCGGCGCTCGACGCGGCGGCGGTCTCCGGCTCCGGCGTCTTCGTGCTGGCCCTCACCTCCAACCCGGAGGGCGCCGAGGTGCAGCGCGCCACGGCGGCCGACGGCCGCTCGCTGGCCCAGGTGATGCTCGACCACATGGCCGCCGAGAACGAGGGCGCCACCCCGCTCGGCTCGGTCGGCGCGGTCGTCGGCGCGACGCTCGGCGACGCGGGGGCGAACCTCGCGATCAACGGCCCGCTGCTCGCGCCCGGCATCGGCGCCCAGGGCGCGACGCCCGCGGATCTGCCGGGCGTCTTCGGTGACGCGGTCGGCAACGTGGTGCCCAGCGTCAGCCGGGGCGTGCTGCGCCACGGTCCGGACGCGTCAGGGCTGCGCGAAGCCGCCGAGCGGTTCGCGGACGAGGTCCGCGCGGCCCTCTCGGACCGCTGACACTGTCACGTAACAGCCTGTTGACGGAATCCTGACCAAAAAACTCAGGTGTTATGCCAGAAATGTCCTGGTCGGCGCAGGCTGACCAGGACTTTTCGTCTGTTCTCGCTGACTCCGGCGGCCTTGGCCGCTAGTCTCCGTCGAGAGCCAACGAGCACAGGTTGTTCGCGGCTCACCAGGTGAGGGGCGATCCCGCTGCCTCACCGGTCCGTATCCGACAGATCGACATCCGAGGTGACGTAGGCGTGGCTCTTCCGCCCCTTACCCCTGAACAGCGCGCAGCCGCGCTCGAAAAGGCCGCCGCGGCTCGCCGGGAGCGGGCCGAGGTCAAGAATCGACTCAAGCACTCCGGCGCCTCCCTCCACGAGGTCATCAAGTCGGGCCAGGAGAACGACGTCATCGGCAAGATGAAGGTCTCCGCCCTGCTGGAGTCCCTGCCCGGCGTGGGCAAGGTCCGCGCCAAGCAGATCATGGAGCGGCTCGGCATCTCCGAAAGCCGCCGGGTCCGGGGTCTCGGCTCCAACCAGATCGCATCCCTGGAGCGTGAGTTCGGCGGCAGCGCCGCCTGACGGTCTCAGGCACTCCTGAGAACCGGGATAATCGTTCCATGGCTGCAACATCCCGGGGGACGTCCCCCGTACCCCCGGACGTACGTCCGCGGCTGACCGTGCTCTCCGGCCCCTCGGGGGTCGGCAAGAGCACGGTCGTCGCGCATATGCGCAAGGTCCACCCCGAGGTATGGCTCTCGGTGTCGGCGACGACCCGCAAGCCCCGCCCCGGCGAACGCAACGGCGTCCACTACTTCTTCGTGGACAACGAGGAGTTCGACAAGCTGATCGCCAACGGCGAGCTGCTGGAGTGGGCCGAGTTCGCCGGCAACCGCTACGGCACACCGCGCCGCGCCGTGCAGGAGCGGCTGGAGGCCGGTGAGCCGGTGCTCCTGGAGATCGACCTCCAGGGCGCCCGGCTGGTCCGGCAGTCCATGGCCGACGCCCAGCTGGTCTTCCTCGCGCCGCCGAGCTGGGACGAGCTGGTCCGCCGGCTCACCGGCCGCGGCACCGAGGCGCCCGAGGTGATCGAGCGCCGTCTCGGCGCGGCGAAGGTCGAACTGGCCGCCGAATCCGAGTTCGACACGACGCTCGTCAACACCTCCGTCGAGGACGTGGCACGCGAGCTGCTAGCCTTGATGCTGGAGGCTTCCGGCCACCGTGCCGGCGGCGAGTAGCGCACGACACGGGGGCACGGCCACAAAGCCCCTGAGTGTCAAAGATTTCTTTGATCTTCACCCCCTTCGGAAGGCAGAGAGTGTCCTCTTCCATCACCACGCCCGAGGGCATCATCAACCCGCCGATTGATGAGCTCCTCGAAGCAACCGACTCGAAGTACAGCCTCGTGATCTACGCCGCCAAGCGCGCGCGCCAGATCAACGCGTACTACTCGCAGCTCGGTGAGGGACTCCTCGAGTACGTCGGTCCGCTCGTCGACACCCACGTGCACGAGAAGCCGCTCTCGATCGCGCTCCGCGAGATCAACGCGGGCCTGCTCACCTCCGAGGCCATCGAGGGCCCCGCGCAGTAAGCAGGAGAACGCACCTTCACCACAGGCCCGGCGGTCACGACCGCCGGGCCTGTGGTGTGTCCCGGGGCGACGGACCGGCGCCCGCGACGGTGAGGCAGCATGGGGGATGTACGGAGCGCGTACGTATCCGAGTGCGGGGAGACGCAGTGGACAAGCCGAAGGTCGTCCTGGGGGTCAGCGGGGGCATCGCCGCGTACAAGGCGTGCGAGCTGCTGCGCCGGCTGACCGAGTCGGGACACGACGTACGGGTCGTCCCGACCGAGTCGTCGCTCCACTTCGTGGGCGCCGCCACCTGGTCGGCGCTCTCCGGCCACCCCGTCTCCACCGAGGTCTGGAACGACGTCCACGAGGTCCCGCACGTGCGGATCGGACAGCACGCGGACCTCGTCGTCGTCGCCCCCGCCACCGCGGACATGCTGGCCAAGGCGGCGCACGGCCTGGCCGACGACCTGCTCACCAACACCCTGCTCACCGCCCGCTGTCCGGTCGTTTTCGCGCCCGCGATGCACACCGAGATGTGGGAGCACCCGGCCACCCAGGAGAACGTCGCCACCCTGCGGCGCCGGGGCGCCGTGGTCATCGAGCCCGCCGTCGGCCGGCTCACCGGCGTCGACACGGGCAAGGGGCGGCTGCCCGACCCCGCGGAGATCTTCGAGGTCTGCCGCCGCGTCCTGGCCCGCGGCCCCCTCGCCCCCGACCTCGCCGGCCGGCACGTGGTGATCAGCGCGGGCGGCACCCGTGAGCCGCTCGACCCGGTGCGCTACCTCGGCAACCGTTCCTCCGGCAAGCAGGGGTACGCCCTCGCCCGTACCGCCGTCGCCCGCGGCGCCCGGGTCACGCTGGTCGAGGCCAACACCGGTCTGCCCGATCCGTCCGGCGCCGACATCGTCCGCGTCGGCACCGCGGTGCAACTGCGCGAGGCCGTGCTGAAGGCGGCGGCGGACGCCGATGTCGTGGTGATGGCGGCGGCGGTCGCCGACTTCCGCCCGGCCGAGTACATGACGGGCAAGATCAAGAAGAAGGACGGCCAGGAGCCCGCGCCCCTCGCCCTCGTACGCAATCCCGACATCCTCGCCGAGGTGGCGGCCGACCGCGCCGCGCCCGGGCAGGTCGTCGTCGGATTCGCCGCCGAGACCGACGACGTCCTCGCCAACGGGCGGGTGAAGCTCCGCCGCAAGGGCTGCGACCTGCTGGTGGTCAACGAGGTGGGGGAGCGTAAGACCTTCGGCTCGGAGGAGAACGAGGCGGTGGTGCTCGCGGCCGACGGGAGCGAGACGCCGGTGCCCTACGGGCCCAAGGAGGCGCTCGCCGACACGGTCTGGGATCTCGTGGCGGCGCGACTCGGGTGAATTCCGCGTGTCGTCGCCCCGGCCGTCCGAGCCCTTGCGCCACGGGCGCGAACGGTGCGGGAGCGGCGCTCGCGGCACATCCGGGCAGCGGTGTGGCATGTCACAGATCCTCCAAAGGGCGAGACACGTTGTCCGGTAGCCGGAGCCGACCGATAAACTGTGCCGAGGTTCGTACCGGGCGCAGCTCCCGGGCCGTCCGCCAATGATCAGCCAGCAGCCGCTGCAACCCCAGGGAGCGATGTGTCCCGCCGTCTCTTCACCTCGGAGTCCGTCACCGAGGGTCACCCCGACAAGATCGCTGACCAGATCAGCGACACCATTCTCGATGCACTCCTCAGCGAGGACCCGACGTCGCGTGTCGCCGTCGAGACCTTGATCACCACAGGTCTGGTGCATGTTGCGGGTGAGGTCACGACCAAGGCCTACGCCCCGATCGCCCAGCTGGTGCGCGAAAAGATCCTGGAGATCGGCTACGACTCCAGCAAGAAGGGCTTCGACGGCGCCTCCTGCGGCGTCTCGGTGTCCATCGGCGCGCAGTCGCCCGACATCGCGCAGGGCGTCGACAGCGCGTACGAGAAGCGGGTCGAAGGCGACGAGGACGAGCTCGACAAGCAGGGCGCCGGCGACCAGGGCCTCATGTTCGGCTACGCCTGCGACGAGACGCCCGAACTGATGCCGCTGCCGATCCACCTCGCGCACCGGCTGTCGCGCCGTCTGTCCGAGGTCCGCAAGAACGGCACCATCCCGTACCTGCGCCCCGACGGCAAGACCCAGGTCACCATCGAGTACGACGGTGACAAGGCCGTCCGTCTCGACACGGTCGTCGTCTCCTCGCAGCACGCGAGCGACATCGACCTCGACTCGCTGCTCGCTCCCGACATCCGCGAGTTCGTCGTCGAGCACGTCCTGGGCCAGCTCATCGAGGACGGCATCAAGCTCGACACCGAGGGCTACCGCCTGCTGGTCAACCCGACCGGCCGCTTCGAGATCGGCGGCCCGATGGGCGACGCCGGTCTCACCGGCCGCAAGATCATCATCGACACCTACGGCGGCATGGCCCGTCACGGTGGCGGCGCCTTCTCGGGCAAGGACCCGTCGAAGGTGGACCGCAGCGCCGCGTACGCGATGCGCTGGGTCGCCAAGAACGTCGTCGCCGCCGGCCTCGCGGCCCGCTGCGAGGTCCAGGTCGCGTACGCGATCGGCAAGGCCGAGCCCGTCGGCCTGTTCGTCGAGACCTTCGGCACCGCCGCGGTGGAGACCGAGAAGATCGAGCACGCCATCGGTGAGGTCTTCGACCTGCGCCCGGCCGCGATCATCCGCGACCTCGACCTGCTGCGCCCGATCTACGCCCAGACCGCCGCGTACGGACACTTCGGCCGTGAGCTCCCCGACTTCACGTGGGAGCGCACCGACCGCGTGGACGCACTGCGCACGGCCGCGGGCCTCTAGACCCGCGGTCCGCCCCTCCAGGGGCTTCGTACGTACGCGCAGGAGCCCGGATGCCGTCACGGTGTCCGGGCTCCTGCGCGTCCGCGCCCCGGACGGGCCGCCCCGGCCCCGGAGGACCCGCGGCCCCGGCTGTCCCTGTCCGGGGCGGCCCGGGGGCGAGCTCCCCGACGGCCGGCGGGGCCCGGCTGTCAGTGGCGTCTGGTAGGAATTTGGCTGTGAGCAGCGACGACAAGCGGTCCGACGAGCCCGACGCCGGGGCACCGGAACAGCTTGCGCTGATCCGGGAGACCGTACGCCGGGCCAAGGTGCCGCGTGCCAAACCGCGGACCTGGCGCGGGGCGGCGCTCGCCAAGGAGCTTCCCGTCGCCCGCGTGCTGGTCAACAAGGGGGCGCTCCACCTCGACCAGTACTTCGACTACGCCGTGCCCGAAGAGCTCGACGCCGAGGCGCGGCCGGGCGTGCGGGTGCGGGTGCGGTTCGGGGCCGGGGGACGCAACGTCCGGGGAGGGCGCCGCGAGGGCGGCGGGCTCATCGACGGATTCCTGGTCGAACGGCTGGCGGAGTCCGACTACGGCGGGGCGCTGGCCGCGCTGGCCTCCGTCGTCTCACCCGAACCCGTCCTCGGGCCTGAGCTGCTCGCACTCGCACGGGCCGTCGCCGACCGGTACGCGGGCAGCCTCGCCGACGTCCTGCAGCTCGCGGTCCCGCCGAGGAACGCCCGGGCCGAGGCCAAGCCGTCGCCGCAGCCGCTGCCGCCGCCCCCGCCGCCGCCGGCCGGGACCTGGCAGCGGTACGCGCAGGGCCCCGCCTTCCTGTCGGCCCTGGCCGACGGGGGAGCGCCGCGCGCCGTGTGGACCGCGCTGCCGGGACCGCACTGGCCCCAGGAGATCGCCGCTGCCGTCGCCGCGACCCTCGCCTCGGGACGCGGCGCGCTGGTCGTCGTCCCCGACGGGCGGACCGCCGGGCGGGTCGACGCCGCCCTGACCGGACTGCTCGGTGAGGGCAGGCACGCCCTGCTGACGGCCGGTTCGGGGCCCGAGAAGCGCTACCGGGAGTGGCTCGCCGTGAGCCGCGGATCCGTCCGGGCGGTCGTCGGGACCCGGTCCGCGATGTTCGCCCCCGTCGCCGACCTCGGCCTGGTGGCGGTCTGGGACGACGGGGACTCCAGCCACAGCGACGACAACGCGCCCTTCCCGCACGTCCGCGAGGTGCTGGAGCTGCGGGCCGCGCACGGCCGGTGCGCCTTCCTGCTCGGCGGCACGAGCTGCACCGTGGAGGCCGCGCAACTGGTCGAGAGCGGCTGGGCGCTGCCGCTGCGCGCCGACCGGGAACAGCTGCGGATCGCGGCGCCCCTGGTCCGCACCGTCGGCGACGGCGAACTCGCCCGGGACGGAGCCGCCCGGGCCGCCCGGCTGCCGAGCCTGGCCTGGCAGACCGTGCGGGACGGGCTGCGCACCGGTCCGGTGCTGGTGCAGGTGCCGCGCCGCGGCTACGCGCCCCGGCTCGCCTGCGAGCGCTGCCGGGAGCCCGCGCGGTGCCGGCACTGCGCCGGACCGCTGGAGGCGCCCGACCAGCAGGATCTGAACTGCACCTGGTGCGGGCGGGCCGAGACGTCCTGGCACTGCGTCGCCTGCGGTTCCCGCCGGCTGCGGGCCCAGATCGTCGGCGCCCGCCGGACCGCGGAGGAGCTCGGCCGGGCCTTCCCCGCCGTGCCGGTGCGTACCTCGGGCCGGGATCACATCCTGGAGGCCGTGCCCGATCAGCCCGCGCTGGTGGTCAGCACCCCGGGCGCCGAGCCGGTCGCGGAGGGCGGCTACGCGGCGGCCCTGCTGCTGGACGGCTGGGCGATGGTCGGCCGCCCCGACCTGCGGGCCGGTGAGGAGGCGCTGCGCCGCTGGACGGCCGCTGCCGCGCTGGTCCGCGGGCAGCCGGAGGGCGGCACGGTGGTGATCGTCGCCGAGCCGACGCTGCGGCCCGTACAGGCCCTGGTGCGCTGGGACCCGGTCGGACACGCCCGGCGTGAGCTCGCGGAACGGGCCGAGCTGGGCTTTCCCCCGGTGTCCCGGATGGCATCGGTGACGGGGACGCCGGAGGCGCTCGCCGCGTTCCTCGCCGCCGCAGCGCTTCCCCCCGACGCCGAGGTGCTCGGTCCGGTGCCGGTCCCGGGGGGCGAGCCCGGACGTCCCCGCCGGCCCTCCGACCCGCCGGTGGGCGAGGCCTGGGAGCGCGCCCTGATCAGGGTGCCGCCGGGCAGCGGGGCGGCGCTGGCGGCCGCGCTGAAGGCTGCACAGGCCGCGCGGATGTCCCGTGGGGGCGGCGGGGGCGCGGTACGGATCAGGGTGGACCCGCCTGACATCGGGTAACGGCCGGCTGCGCTGCCCGGGGGGTCCTCCGGGGTTGCGGTCCCCTCTGTCGTTCGCCCCGGTCCGGGGCGTCCGGGGGGCGGGCCCCCGTTACTCGCCCCGGTCCGAGGCGCGGAGTTCCGTCCTCAATCGCTGGACGGGCTCGGTTGGTGCGGGTGCTCCGCGGGGTGGCGGGGTGCGGTGGTCCGGGGCGCGGGCCCCTGTTGTTCGCCCCGGTCCGGGCGCGGGGTTCCGTCCTCAATCGCCGGACGGGCTTGGGTGGTGCGGCTTGCTCCGTGGGGTGTGCCGTTGCCCGGTGGGTGGGGGTCCGGGGGCCCTCCGGGGCGTCTCCTCGGACGACGAACGTTCTGCGGGTACGTAGCGGACCCGGGTATCTGTTCGTCGTCCTGCGGGGACTCCCCTGCACGCCCCCGAACCCAGCCGTCTCGCGGCTGCGACAGCCATCGGACTGATCCGCAGACGCGACTGATGCCGGGTGGGGGCGTGCAGGGCAGTCCCCGCAGAAAATGGCGTACGACCCGGGTCCCCGTGCGTCGTCGGGTGCACACGCCATTTTTGAGGAGTCTGCCCGGAGGGCCCCCACCCCCACCCACCGGACAGAAGCGCCCCGCAGGGAACCCCGCGGGGAACCCGCACAATGCAGCCCGTCCGGCGATTGAGGACGGAACCCCGCACCGAAGCGGACCCGCACCGGCCGGCCCCGGCGCAGGTGTGCGGGGCCCGGGGAGGGTCAGCCGTTGCGCGGTCCCGGGAAGGCGCCGGGGCGCAGGTCCTCCCGCAGCGGCGGGCGGTCCGAAGACGGCTGCGGCGGCATCGAGCGCGCGGCCGGGACGGTGGGCAGCGCGGAAGCCGGGGTTCCGGGCGCCACCGGCACCGGACGCTGGGCCACCACGTCGGCCGGGCTCTCGGCCGGTGCCGGCTGGGGAGCGGCGCGCCGTGCGCCGTAGCGGCGGTGGACCGCCTGCTTGGTGACTCCGAGCGCGGAGCCCACCGCGTCCCAGGAGAAGCCCAGCGAACGGTCGAAGTCCACCGCCGCCGTGACCAGGGTCTCGACGCTGTCCCGCAGTTCCTGGGCCAGCCTGACGGTGGGGGCCGGGGCCCTGCCGTAGACGACGAAGCCCGCGGACGGGCCGGAGCGGCGCGGACGGTAGACGTTGCCCAGCTGCGCGGTGAGTGTGCGCAGTGCGTCCACCTGCCGCCGGACCCGCTCGATGTCCCGCACCAGAAGATGCAAGCTGGCCCGCGCTTGGGCGTCGTGGGTTGCGTGGTCGGCCATGAAGAAGCCTCTCGAACCGGCGTTGAAAGGGATCGGGCCGCACCAGAGCGGCTCGCTTCGGTCAATCTCTCTTGACCAACGCCTCACCGGGCGATCTGGTCACGCTCCGGGGGCGCATGCGCACAAGCGAGGGGCGCGTGTCCGCGCGTACGCCCCCCAGCCCCCCGCCGGCCCCCGGACCCATAGACTTGTGCGTTGCTCGTCACCGTAACGTTTCGGCCTGAGAGGCAGTCAGCCACCCATGAAGCTCGTCTTCGCAGGCACCCCCGAGGTAGCCGTACCCGCACTGGACGCCCTGATCGCCTCCGGTCGCCATGAGGTCGCGGCGGTCGTGACCAGGCCCGACGCGCCCGCGGGGCGCGGTCGCCGGCTGGTGGCCAGTCCCGTGGCCGAGCGGGCCGAGGAGGCCGGCATCGAGGTGCTCAAGCCGGCCAGGCCCCGGGACGAGGAGTTCCTGGCGCGGCTGCGGGAGATCGCGCCGGACTGCTGCCCCGTCGTCGCCTACGGGGCGCTGCTGCCCAAGACCGCCCTCGACGTCCCCGCCCGAGGCTGGGTCAACCTCCACTTCTCGCTGCTGCCCGCCTGGCGCGGCGCCGCGCCCGTCCAGCACGCCGTCATGGCCGGCGACGAGGTGACGGGGGCCTCGACGTTCCTCATCGAGGAGGGGCTCGACTCCGGACCGGTCTACGGCGTCCTCACCGAAGAGGTGCGGCCCACCGACACCAGTGGTGATCTGCTGACCCGGCTGGCCTTCGCCGGTGCCGGGCTGCTCGCCGCGACGATGGACGGCATCGAGGACGGCACCCTGCACGCCGTGCCGCAGCCCGCCGAGGGCATCACCCTCGCCCCTAAGATCACCGTCGAGGACGCCCGGGTCGAGTGGTCGGCCCCCGCCCTGCGCGTCGACCGGGTGGTCCGGGGCTGCACCCCGGCCCCCGGCGCGTGGACGCTGTTCCGCGGCGAGCGCCTCAAGCTGATCCAGGCCGTGCCCGTCGTGGACCGGGCCGATCTGGCGCCCGGCGAGCTGTCCGCCGCCAAGAACAACGTGTACGTGGGCACCGGGTCCCACGCGGTCGAGCTGCTCTGGGTCCAGCCGCAGGGCAAGAAGCCGATGCGCGCCGCGGACTGGGCGCGCGGGGTGCGCATCGTCCACGGCGAGCTCCTGGGCAGCTGAAGGACCGGCGGGCCGGGCCGGGGACGTAGGCTGGGAGGGTTCGCCCCCTCACCATCAGCGGAGCACCTTTCACGTGAACGACCAGCCGCGTCGCCGTCCCGCCAAGCCGCACCGCCGCCCGCAGAAGGACCCGGTCCGGTTCCTCGCCTTCGAAGCCCTCAGGGCCGTCGACGAACGCGACGCGTACGCCAACCTCGTCCTTCCCCCGCTGCTGAAGAAGGCCCGCGCCAAGGGAGACTTCGACCACCGCGACGCGGCGCTGGCGACCGAGCTGGTCTACGGGACGCTGCGCCGCCAGGGCACGTACGACGCGATCGTCGCCGCCTGCATCGACCGGCCGCTGCGCGAGGTCGACCCGCCCGTGCTGGACGTGCTGAACATGGGCGTGCACCAGTTGCTGGGCACCCGCATCCCGACCCACGCCGCGGTCTCCGCGAGCGTGGAGCTGGCCCGGGTGGTGCTCGGCGAGGGACGCGCCAAGTTCGTCAACGCCGTCCTGCGTAAGGTGTCCGCCGACGACCTCGACGGCTGGGTCGCGAAGGTCGCTCCCTCGTACGAGGACGACGCCGAGGACCACCTCGCGATCGTGCACTCGCATCCGCGGTGGGTCGTCTCCGCTCTCTGGGACGCGCTCGGCGGCGGCCGCGCGGGGATCGAGGACCTGCTCGAAGCCGACAACGAGCGGCCCGAGGTCACCCTGGTCGCCCGCCCCGGACGCTCCACCACCGAGGAACTGCTCGACGCCCTCGGCGAGGAGAGCGGCCTGCCGGGCCGCTGGTCCCCCTACGCCGTACGGATGGCCGAGGGCGGCGAGCCCGGCGCCCTGACCGCCGTGCAGGAGGGCCGGGCCGGTGTCCAGGACGAGGGCAGCCAGCTCGTCGCCGCCGCTCTCGCCAACGCCCCGCTGGAAGGCGGCGACACCCGCTGGCTCGACGGCTGTGCGGGTCCCGGCGGCAAGGCCGCCCTGCTCGCCGCCCTCGCCGCCGGCCGGGGCGCCGCGCTGATCGCCGCCGAGAAGCAGCCGCACCGGGCCCGCCTCGTCGAGCGTTCGCTGGCCGGCAACCCCGGCCCGTACCAGGTGATCACCGCCGACGGCACCCGCCCGCCGTGGCTCCCCGACACCTTCGACCGCATCCTGATGGACGTCCCGTGCTCGGGACTCGGTGCGCTGCGCCGCCGGCCGGAGGCCCGCTGGCGCCGGCGCAAGGAGGATCTGGAGAGCTTCGCGCCCCTCCAGCGCGGACTGCTGCGCGAGGCGCTGAAGGCCGTACGGATCGGCGGTGTCGTCGGATACGCGACGTGCTCGCCGCACCTGGCGGAGACCCGGGTGGTCGTCGAGGACGTGCTCAAGGGCCGCGGCGGCGCACCCGTCGAGGCCGAGTGGGTGGACGCCCGCCCGCTGATGCCCGGGGTGCCCGCACTGGGAGACGGACCGGACGTCCAGCTCTGGCCGCATCTGCACGGCACGGACGCGATGTACCTGGCCTTGCTGCGGCGCACCGGCTGATCATGCCTCTCGGGGGCGAAAACGGCGGGAATGCGCGAACTGTAATGATCCCGTGAGGCTTTGAAGCGCACCGAAGCGGGGAAGTGCCCTGGAACGTGGCAGGCTTGGCCCCATGGCCCAGATCAACCCCAGCATTCTTTCCGCCGACTTCGCACGTCTCGCCGAGGAGGCGCAGGCCGTCGAAGGCGCCGACTGGCTCCATGTCGATGTCATGGACAACCACTTCGTGCCCAATCTGACGCTCGGCGTCCCGATCGTGGAATCGCTCAGCAGGGCCACCAGCACGCCGCTGGACTGCCATCTGATGATCGAGGACGCGGACCGCTGGGCCCCGCAGTACGTCGAGGCCGGCGCGGGTTCCGTCACCTTCCACGTGGAGGCCGCGGCGGCCCCCGTCCGGCTGGCGCGGGAGATCCGGGCCAAGGGCGCCCGCGCGTCCATGGCGCTCAGGCCGGCGACGCCCATCGAGCCGTACGAGGACCTGCTCCCCGAGCTCGACATGCTGCTGATCATGACGGTGGAGCCGGGCTTCGGAGGCCAGGCGTTCCTCGACATCATGCTGCCGAAGATCCGCCGTACCCGTGAGCTGATCTCCAAGCACGGACTCGAACTGTGGCTCCAGGTCGACGGCGGCGTCTCCGAGTCCACGATCGAACGGTGCGCGGAGGCGGGGGCGGACGTCTTCGTCGCGGGTTCCGCCGTGTACGGAGCGCAGGACCCGGCCGCGGCCGTCCGCGCCCTGCGCGACAAGGCCGACGGGGCCATCGCCTCGGCGGGGTGGGCGTGCGGCCACTGAGGCCGATGCCGGCGCAGGCACCCGCTCCGGTCCCCGATCGCAAGTCGGCCGGGCCAAGTGCAGATGAACGCGGTCCGACGGGACCGATCAAGGATCGCCGTATCTGACAGGATGAACGGCGTATCGAGAGCGTGAACAGCAGTGAGGAGAACGCGGTGTCTGCAATGTCGGCGGGCCGGTCCGCCCTGCGGATGGGGCCCGCGGAGCTGGTGCAGGCGGCGGCCATGGCCCGCCGCTTCTACCTCGAGGGCAAATCCAAGATCCAGATCGCCGAGGAGTTCGGCGTCAGCCGCTTCAAGGTGGCCAGGGTCCTGGAGACGGCCCTGGAACGTGACCTCGTACGGATCGAGATCCGCGTGCCCGCGGAGCTGGACGCCGAGCGTTCGGACGCGCTCCGCGCCCGCTACGGGCTCCGCCACGCGGTCGTGGTCGAATCCCCGGCGGAGGAGCAGGACGACGCCGCCGACCCGGAGAACCTGGGCGAGGTCGCGGCCGACCTCCTCGGCGAACTGGTGAACGAGGGCGATGTGCTCGGGCTCGCCTGGGGGCGGTCCACCATCCACATGGCCGCGGCCCTCGACCGGCTGCCGCCGTGCACGGTCGTGCAGCTCACCGGGGTGTACGACGCGGGCACGGCCGAACGCGGCTCGGTCGAGGCCGTGCGGCGGGCCGCACAGGTGTCCGGCGGCGAGGCCCATCCGATCTACGCGCCGATGCTGCTGCCCGACCCGGCGACGGCCGCCGCGCTGCGCCATCAGACGGGCATCGCGCGAGCCTTCGAGTACTTCGACAAGGTGACGGTCGCGGCCGTCTCCATCGGCTCCTGGGAGCCCGGCATCTCCACGGTCCACGACATGCTCACCGACGCGGAGCGCGAGCACTACGCCTCACTCGGCGTGGCCGCCGAGATGTCGGCGCACCTCTTCGACGCCGACGGGCGGAGGGTCGGCCGCGACCTCGGCGAGCGCTGCATCACGGTGGAGGCTGACCGGCTGCGCCGCATCCCCGAGGTGGTGGCGATCGCCGGCGGCCAGCGCAAGGCCGCGGCGATCGGAGCGGTGCTGCGGTCCGGTCTCGTCACCAGTCTGGTGACCGACACCGCGGCGGCCGACTACCTGCTCACGGACTCGGCCGCGCCGCGCCGTCCCGCGCTGGAGCGGGCCGACCCGGACGGGGACTGAACCGGAAGGCGACGGAAGGGGCGGGCGGTGTCCTCACCGCCCGCCCCTTCCGTCCGTTGCGCGGGGCTCCGCTCAGTCCTGCCGGACGCCCAGGACCGTCGCCTCCAGATACTGCTCCGGCTCCTCGTACTGGCTGACGTCGGCCGGGTTGTAGCGCGGCGTCTGCCGGGACCAGTCGAGGTTGCCCCGCATCCAGCTCCGCATCCCGTCCAGATACGGCTCCAGCATCCACGCGAGCTGGGGGTAGGCGGCCAGCAGTTCGGCCTCCGCGGTCAGGAAGCGCTCGGTCTCCGTGGCGATCTCCGCGCAGACGTGTTCCAGCGCCTCCCGCTTGCCGAGACCGCGGTGGTGCCGGACGAGGTGGACCAGGTTGTGGATCTCGCCGAGCACCTGCTCCTTCTCGTACGAGTAGACGTCATTGGCCCAGCACACCACGTTGCACGAGGCTTCGAGCGCGGTGATGAAGCGCGGGTCGTTGTGGATCGACTCGGGCGCCTCGATGCCGGCCACGATCTCTATCAGGTCCATGCAGACGTGTATCGCGCCCGTGTGGCGGCGCTTTTCGATGTACGTCTCCTCGGACGGGACCACGCCGTTCGCGCGGTTCCCGGCCTCCCAGGTGGTGGCCGTGGTGAGGTACGTGATCAGGTGCCAGGCGAAGCGCCGCCGCCAGGGCGCCGCGGCGGCGGGCGTCGTGCGTTCCCACAGGTCGACGAGGGCGACGACCGCGGCCGGCAGCCTCTCGTTCGCCAGGGTGCCCGTGCCGCTGCCCTCGACCACGGACTGCATCAGGGCGACGACGTCCCGTACGCGCTCCGGGCTGCGGCCCAGGTGTCCGTCGTCCAGCTGGTCGTCGACCAGAAACAGCCAGACGAACCAGTCGGCGACGAGGTCCAGGTTCTTGCTGTCGGCGGTCGGGTAGACCATGCCGACGAAGGCTCCGAAGTCCGCCTGCTCGAAGCGGTCCCTGGCCGAATCCCGGTGCACCAGGCCGGTGTTGCGGGTCCAGCTGTCGAGGTGTTCCCTTACGTGCCCGACGTGCGGGTTCGTCCGCTGGGGGAACGGGCAGTAGATGTCCGGCAGTTCGCTCTCCACGGGCGGGTCGTGCTCCTCTCCGGTCGCAAGGATGGCGGGAGTTGTGACCGCTCCGCCTGATGCTCAGGGGTATCGGGTGACCCGCGGGACCTGCGCGTTTGAAGCTACCTGACCCCCAGTCACCAGGTCCAGGGAAGATGATCACGAATGATCCGGATGCCCGTCGGGTAAGGTCCGTGGGTAAGGCAGGTTCCACTTGCCCGGGACTCCCGATCCTGTTCCTCGGAGGAACATACGAAGGCGGGAGTCGTTTGCTGTGTCTTCGGGGCAACGACCTGCGCCATTTCGTATGAAAAAATGAGTGTTATGCGTTTTCTTGAGCCCGGCACCGGTCGATACACAGAGCAGCCCGCCGTCCCGTACGACCTCACGTACGACGACGTCTTCATGGTTCCGGGCAGGTCGGCGGTCGGATCCCGCCAGGGGGTCGACCTGTCCTCGCCCGACGGCACCGGCACCACCATCCCGCTCGTCGTCGCGAACATGACGGCCATCGCGGGCCGCCGGATGGCCGAAACCATCGCCCGCCGCGGTGGGCTCGTCGTCATCCCGCAGGACATCCCGATCGAGGTCGTCACCGAGGTCATCAGCTGGGTGAAAACGCGCCACCTCGTGCTCGACACCCCCATCGTGCTGGCGCCCGGCCAGACGGTCGCCGACGCCCTGTCCCTGTTGCACAAGCGCGCCCACGGCGCCGGGGTCGTCGTCGACGGCGACCGGCGTCCCGTCGGTGTGGTCACCGACCACGACCTGACGGGCGTCGACCGCTTCACCCAGCTCTCCGAGGTCATGTCCAAGGACCTGGTGCTGCTCGACGCGGACATCGACCCGCGCGACGCCTTCAACAAGCTCGACGGCGCCAACCGCAAGCTCGCCCCCGCGGTCGACGCGGACGGCCGGCTCGTCGGCATCCTCACCCGTAAGGCCGCACTGCGCGCCACGCTCTACACGCCCGCCACCGACGCGGCGGGCAGGCTGCGCATCGCGGCCGCCGTCGGGATCAACGGCGACGTGGCGGGCAAGGCCAAGCAGCTCCTGGACGCCGGCGCCGACACCCTGGTCGTCGACACCGCGCACGGTCACCAGGAGTCCATGATCAGCGCGGTGCGGGCCGTCCGGGCACTGGACCCCCAGGTGCCGATCGTCGCCGGCAACATCGTCGCCGCCGAGGGCGTGCGTGATCTCATCGAGGCCGGCGCCGACATCATCAAGGTCGGGGTCGGACCCGGCGCCATGTGCACCACCCGGATGATGACCGGCGTGGGCCGGCCCCAGTTCTCCGCCGTCCTGGAGTGCGCCGCCGAGGCGAAGAAGCACGGCAAGCACGTGTGGGCCGACGGCGGCGTCCGCCATCCGCGCGACGTGGCCATGGCGCTCGCCGCCGGCGCCTCCAACGTGATGATCGGCTCCTGGTTCGCGGGGACGTACGAGTCGCCCGGCGACCTCCAGCAGTCCGCCGACGGACGCTTCTACAAGGAGTCCTTCGGCATGGCGTCCGCGCGTGCCGTGAAGAACCGCACGTCCGACGAGTCGGCGTACGACCGGGCCCGCAAGGCGCTCTTCGAGGAGGGCATCTCCACCTCGCGGATGTTCCTGGACCCGGCGCGCCCCGGCGTCGAGGACCTGGTCGACTCGATCATCGCGGGTGTCCGCTCCTCCTGCACCTACGCCGGCGCCGGCTCCCTCGCGGAGTTCGCCGAGAAGGCCGTCGTCGGGGTGCAGAGCGCCGCCGGATACGCGGAGGGCAAGGCGCTGCACGCCAGCTGGAGCTGATCCCGCGCCCTCGCACCGACCGTGCCCCTTCCGGCTGTCCGCGCCGGGAGGGGCACCGGCGTTCTCCGGGCGTCCGAGGGGTGGAACATGGCTGGAAACCGTGCTCGGGACGGGGCCGAGATCCATACCAACTCTGTTGAAAGATAAGTAATATGAATCCCAATCAGCTGCCCGTCACTCTGCTGTAAGGGATCACATGTCCTTCTTCACCGACCTGGCCCACCAGTACATCGACGGACAGTGGAGGCCGGGCAAGGGGGCCTGGGACATCATCGACTTCAACCCGTTCGACGGGGAGAAGCTCGCCTCCATCACGGTCGCCACGGCCGACGAGGTGGACCAGGCCTACCGCGCGGCCGAGACCGCTCAGCAGGCGTGGGCGGACACCAACCCGTACGCCCGGCGAGCGGTGCTGGAGAAGGCCCTGCGGATCGTCGAGGAGCGCGAGGAGGAGATCGGCGACGCGATCGTCGCCGAGCTCGGCGGCACCCGGCTGAAGGCGGCCTTCGAACTGCACCTGGCGAAGGAGTTCCTGCGCGAGGCGAGCCGGCTCGCGCTGCGCTCCACCGGGCAGATCCTGCCCTCGCCGACCCCGGGCAAGGAGAACCGCGTCTACCGCGTGCCGGTCGGCGTGGTCGGGGTCATCAGCCCCTTCAACTTCCCCTTCCTGCTGTCCCTGAAGTCGGTGGCGCCGGCCCTGGCGCTGGGCAACGGCGTGGTGCTCAAGCCGCACCAGAACACCCCGGTCTGCGGGGGCACCCTGGTGGCCAAGGTGTTCGAGGACGCCGGACTGCCGGCCGGTCTGCTGAACGTCGTCGTCACCGACATCGCGGAGATCGGTGACGCGCTGCTGGAGCACCCCATACCGCAGGTCATCTCCTTCACCGGTTCGGACAAGGTCGGACGGCACGTCGCGACGGTGTGCGCGGCGAACCTCAAGCGCTCCGTGCTCGAACTCGGCGGCAACAGCGCGCTGATCGTGCTCGACGACGCCGACGTGGACTACGCCGTCGACGCGGCCGTGTTCAGCCGGTACGTGCACCAGGGGCAGGTCTGCATGGCCGCCAACCGGATCCTCGTCGACCGGGCGGTGGAGCAGGAGTTCACCGAGAAGTTCGTCGCGAAGGTCGCCTCCCTGCGGGTCGGGGACCCGGCCGACCCGGCGACGCAGATCGGCCCGCTGATCAACTCGACGCAGGCGGAGGCCATCGCCGCCCTCGTCGACCAGACCGTCGAGGCCGGCGCGACGGCGCTGCTGCACGGACGGGCCGAAGGGAACGTGGTCAGCCCCTCCGTCCTCACCGGGCTGCCCGCCGATTCCCCCGTGCTGTCCCAGGAGATCTTCGGCCCGGTCGCCCTCCTCGTGCCGTTCGACGGCGAGGACGAAGCGGTCCGGATCGCCAACGACACCCCGTACGGGCTGAGCGGCGCCGTGCACACCGGCAACATCGAGCGCGGCGTCCGCGTCGGGCAGCGCATCCGCACCGGCATGATCCACATCAACGACGGGACCGTCCACGACGAGCCCATCGTCCCCTTCGGCGGCGAGAAGAACTCCGGGCTCGGACGGCTGAACGGCGACTCCATGCTGGAGGCCTTCACCACCCAGAAGTGGATCTCCGTCCAGCACGGCCGCTCGCAGTTCCCCTTCTGATCCCCCTCCGACCCCTCGCGACCCGGCACCACCCGCGCTGAGCGCGCCCCGCGGGGCGGGCCCGTGGTCTACTTCCGGGGGCGGCACCGCCGCCCCCGGAACAGCCGCGCCCCGGCCCCACCAGGCCTCGCCATCGCAGAGAAGTGACCCGTACGACGTGCGACTGAACGACCTCGACGAACGCATCGTCCACGCCCTCGCCGAAGATGCCCGCCGCTCCTACGCCGACATCGGCTCGATCATCGGTCTGTCCGCACCCGCGGTGAAGCGCCGCGTGGACCGGCTGCGCGCCGAGGGGGCGATCACCGGGTTCACCGTGCGGGTGGACCCGGCGGCGCTCGGCTGGGAGACCGAGGGGTACATCGAGATCTACTGCAGCCGCAACACCTCCCCGGAGTCCATCAAGCAGGGGCTGGCCCGCTATCCGGAGGTCGCCTCGGCGTCCACGGTGACGGGTGACGCGGACGCGCTCGTCCAGGTCTTCGCCGCCGACATGCGCCACTTCGAGCAGGTGCTGGAGCGCATCGCGGGCGAGCCGTACGTCGAGCGGACGAAGTCCGTGCTGGTCCTCTCGCCGCTGCTGCGGCGGTATTCGTCGGGATCACCGGGGTAGCGCCGGCTGTCCGCGCAGCGGGGCGCGACCGTCGGCCGGTGGCGCAGGGGCGGCCGGGTCCTGCCGCGGTGGTCCTGTCGTCGAACGCCGGACGGCCCGGATTCGCGCTGGGTCCGCCCCCCTCACGCAACGAATCGCCGCGACCGCGCGATCGGACGCAACGGATCGGCGGTCGGTGCGCAACGCTCGCGCCTTGTCCGGGGGGAATCGCGGAACGTACCGTCAATACGTCCCCGCCCCGCCCGTATCGTCCGAGGTCAGCCATGCCGCCGTTGCGCACCGCCCTGCTCCAGAGCTCCGGATGTCCGGGCTCGGTGGCCCGGAACATCGAGGTGCTGGAGAGCGCCGCGAGCCGCGCCGCCGCGAGCGGCGCCCGGCTGCTGGTCTGTCCCGAGATGTTCCTGACCGGATACGCGATCGGGGACGACGTGCCCCTGCTGGCCGAGGCCGCCGACGGGCCCGCGGCCCGGGCCGTCGCCGACATCGCCGTACGGCACGGGATCGCGGTCCACTACGGCTACCCCGAGCGCGACGGCGACGTCCTCTACAACGCCGCGCAGCTGATCGGGCCCGACGGGTCCGCCCTCGCCAACTACCGCAAGACCCACCTCTTCGGCGACTTCGAGGAGCGCTGGTTCGCCCCCGGTGACCTCCCGGTCGTCCAGGCCGAGCTGGACGGCGTCCGCGTCGGGCTGCTGATCTGCTACGACGTCGAGTTCCCGGAGAACGTACGGGCGCACGCCCTGGCCGGCACCGATCTGCTGCTGGTTCCCACCGCGCTGATGCACCCCTATCCGTTCGTCGCGGAGTCCGTCGTCCCGGTCCGCGCCTTCGAGAACCAGATGTACGTCGCCTACGCCAACCGGACCGGCCCTGAGGGGCCCTTCGAGTTCGTCGGACTCAGTGCCCTCGCCGGCCCCGACGGCACGGTCCGCACCCGCGCGGGACGGGGCGAGGAACTCGTCATCGGCGATGTCGACCCCGGCCTGCTGACCGCGTCCCGGGCCGGCAACCCCTACCTCCGCGACCGCCGCCCCGGCCTGTACGGCTCCCTCGTCTGAGCCCGCCGCCCCGCTCACTTTCCCTTTTCCCGCAAGGAGTCCGTACCCCATGACGTCCACGGTGCCCCCGGCCGTCCCGCACACCGACGCTGCCCCGCCCATCACGATGTTCGGGCCGGACTTCCCGTACGCGTACGACGACTTCCTCGCGCACCCCGCCGGAATCGGGCAGATACCCGCGACCGAGCACGGCAGCGAGGTGGCCGTCATCGGCGGCGGGCTCTCGGGCATCGTCACCGCCTACGAGCTGATGAAGATGGGGCTGCGGCCCGTCGTCTACGAGGCCGACCGCATCGGGGGACGGCTGCGCACCGTCGAGTTCGACGGCTGCGGAACCGACGGCGAACCGCTCACCGCCGAGATGGGCGCGATGCGCTTCCCGCCGTCCTCGACCGCGCTCCAGCACTACATCGACCTGGTCGGCCTGGAGACGAAGCCGTTCCCCAACCCGCTCTCCCCGACCACCCCGTCGACCGTCGTCGACCTGAAGGGCGAGTCGCACTACGCCGAGACCATCGACGACCTCCCGCAGGTCTACCGCGATGTGATGGACGCCTGGAACGCCTGCCTGGAGGAGGGCGCCGACTTCTCCGACATGAACCGGGCCATGCGCGAGCGCGACGTGCCGCGGATCCGGGAGATCTGGGCCCGGCTCGTCGAGAAGCTCGACAACCAGACCTTCTACGGCTTCCTCTGCGACTCCGACGCCTTCGCGTCCTTCCGCCACCGCGAGATCTTCGGACAGGTCGGCTTCGGCACCGGCGGCTGGGACACCGACTTCCCCAACTCCATCCTGGAGATCCTCCGCGTCGTCTACACCGAGGCCGACGACCACCACCGCTCCATCGTCGGCGGAAGCCAGCAGCTCCCGCTGCGCCTGTGGGAACGCGAACCGCAGAAGATCGTCCACTGGCCGCTCGGCACCTCGCTGGCCTCGCTGCACGACGGTGAGCCGCGCCCCGCGGTGACCCGGCTGAACCGCACCGCCGGCAACCGGATCACCGTCACCGACGCCACGGGTGACATCCGCACCTTCCGGGCCGCCGTCTTCACCGGGCAGTCCTGGCTGCTGCTGTCCAAGATCGATTGTGACGACGCGCTCTTCCCGATCGACCACTGGACGGCGATGGAGCGCACCCACTACATGGAGTCGTCCAAGCTGTTCGTCCCCGTCGACCGGCCGTTCTGGCTGGACAAGGACGAGACCACCGGACGCGACGCCATGTCGATGACGCTGACCGACCGGATGACACGGGGCACGTACCTCCTGGACGACGGCCCGGACAAGCCGGCCAGCATCTGCCTCTCGTACACCTGGTGCGACGACAGCCTGAAGTGGCTGCCGCTGTCCGCGACCGAGCGCATGGACGTCATGCTGAAGTCGCTCGGCGAGATCTATCCGCACGTGGACATCCGGGGGCACATCACCGGCAACCCGGTGACCGTCTCCTGGGAGAACGAGCCCTGGTTCATGGGCGCGTTCAAGGCGAATCTGCCCGGCCACTACCGCTACCAGCGCCGCCTGTTCACCCACTTCATGCAGGACCGGCTGCCCGCCGACAAGCGGGGCCTGTTCCTGGCGGGCGACGACATCTCCTGGACCGCCGGCTGGGCCGAGGGGGCCGTGCAGACCGCGCTGAACGCCGTCTGGGGCGTGATGACCCAGTTCGGCGGGGCGACCGACGCGACCAACCCAGGCCCCGGCGACCTCTTCGACGAGATCGCCCCGGTCGAACTCCCGGAGGACTGAGCCGGGCGCTACGCGGGCCGGCAGACGCTGCGCTGCCGGCCCAGACCCGAGATCCCGACCTCCATCACATCGCCCGGGCCGAGGTACGGGAAGCGCCCGGACAGCGCCACGCCCTGCGGCGTACCGGTGTTGATGATGTCGCCGGGCTCCAGCACCAGGTACTGCGACAGGTGGTGCACCAGATGCGCCACGCTGAAGATCATGTCCGCGGTGGAGGAATCCTGCCGGGGCTCGCCGTTGACGGAGCTGTGCAGGCGCAGCCGCTGCGGATCGCCCACCTCGTCGGCGGTCACCAGCACCGGGCCCAGCGGGTTGAAGGTGGCGCAGCTCTTGCCCTTGGACCACTGGCCGCCCGACTCCTCCAGCTGGAACGCCCGCTCGGAGACGTCGTTGCTCACCGCGTAACCCGCGATGTGTGCGGCGGCGTCGGCGGGGGAGTCCAGGTAGGAGGCGCGGCGGCCGATCACCACGGCCAGCTCCACCTCCCAGTCGGTCTTCTTCGAGCCGCGCGGAATGAGCACGTCGTCGTACGGACCGACCACCGTGTTGGGCGACTTGTAGAAGAGGATCGGCTGCTCCGGCGGTTCGGCACCGGACTCCGCGGCGTGGGCCGCGTAGTTCTGGCCGATGCACAGGAGGGCGGAGGGCCGGGCCACCGGCGCGCCGACGCGCTGTCCGGTGATGTCGGTCCCAGGGAGCCTCGGTTCGGCGGGGATCAGGTGCGGCTGGTCGGCCAGGGCGGCGAGGAAGGCGCCGTCGATGTCGTCGGTGATGCCGGACAGGTCGTAGGGGCGCCCCTCGGGGCAGACGGCGACCGGGCGTTCACGGCCCGGCTCGCCGATGCGCATCAGTCGCATGGCGGTGAGGTCTCCTGACGGGTACGGGGTGCGGGACTGGGGGGATCAGTGCAGGCGGGTGAGGGCGTCGGCGGTGACGGCGTGCACCGGGGGACGCCCGGCCAGCAGCCGCAGCACCTCGTTGACGGCGCTGGTTCCCAGCCGCTGCCGGCATTCGACGCTGCCCGCCGCCTGGTGCGGGGTGAGCAGCACGTTCGGCAGCGCGCGGAAGGGGTGGTCCACGGGCAGCGGTTCGGCGTCGAAGACGTCGATCGCCGCGTCCAGCCGGCCCGTGGTCAGCTCGGCCAGGAGCGCGTCCTCGTCCACCAGCCACGACCGGGCGGTGTTCACCAGACCGGCCCCGTCCGGCATCAGCGCCAGCTGTGCGGCGCCGATCATCCGGTGGGTCGCCTCGGTGACGGGGGCGTGTACGGCCACGATCCGGCTGCGGGAGAGCAGCGTCTCCAGCGGTACGGACGTCACGCCGAGCGCCTGGGCGTCCGCCTCGGTCAGGAACGGGTCGGTGACGCTCACCCGCGCCCCCATCGCCCGCACCAGCCGGATGTAGGCGCGGCCGGTGCGCGAGGCGCCGATCACGCCGATGTCGCTGCCGTGGATCTCGTGGCGCGGCGGGGCCTCGCTCGCCGCCGCCCACTCCAGTCCGCCGCGCAGGGCGTGGTCGAAGCGCTGGATGCGGTGGAGCAGCGAGAGGGTGAAGGCGAGAGCCACCTCGGCGACCGGGCGGGCCATCTCGTCACCGGCCTGGGTGACCAGGATGGAGCGCCGGAAGACGTCCTCGGTGACGTAGGGAGCGACCGCCGAACCGGTGTGCGCCACCAACTCCAGCCGGTCCGCGTGGGCCAGCAGGTCCGCGTCCACCTTCGGCGCCCGCCACGAGGTGATCAGGGCACGGGCTCCGGGCAGGGCGGCCGCGACCGCGTCCCGGTCGGAGTGGTCGTCGATCACGGTGAGTTCGGCCGCCCGCTCCAGTTCCCGCCACACCTCGGCGGTGAAGAACTGGGCGCGCAGGTGCGGCGGTACGGCGACGACGACCCGTGAGGAGCGGTCGGCGGGGTCAGGAGAGCCAGGCATCGAGGTGCTCCGCAACGAAGGCGTCATCGGTCAGCCAAGGGTAGGCGGCGGCCACCCGGGTGATCTCGTCGGCCTGCCCGGGGGACAGCGTCTCGGCGGGGTCCAGGCAGCGGATGTTCGCCAGCAGGCCCTGCCGGCGCAGCACTTCGTGCACGCCGGCGATGCAGCCCCGGAACGCGCCCCGCACGTCGAAGACCGCGCTGTTGGCGTCGGTGAGTTCACGGCGGCGGGCCAGGCAGCGGACCATCGCCTCGTGGTCCCCGGCGCGGGCCCGCCGGACGTCGGCGAGCAGGCTCACCGCGGAGCCCGTCCACACCGCCCACTGGCCGAGCAGCCCGCCGGCGAACCAGCGCGGGGAGCCGGCGGCCGTCTCGTACGGGGTGAGCAGGTCGCCGACGATGTCGTCGTCGTTGCCCGTGTACAGGGCCACTTCGTCGGCCCGGTCCGCGGCGGCCACCGCCCGGACGACATCGGCGGTGCGGTACCGGTCGAACGGGGCGATCTTCACGGCGGCGGTGTGCGGCAGGTCGGTGAAGGCCGACCAGAAGCCGGGCGACAGGTACCGCCCGCCGACGGCCTCCTGGAGGTAGAAGCCGATCACCGGCAGCACCTCGCCGACCGCCCGCGCCCGTTCCAGCAGCCCCTTCTCGTCCGCTCCGGGCACGGCCGGGCTGAGCAGCACCGCGTCGTAGCCGAGCGCGGCGGCGGTCTCGGCCTCGGCGACGGCCTGCGCGGTGTACCCGCAGGCCCCGGCCACCTTCACGAACGGCCGGCCGGCCTCCGCGTCGATCGTCTCGGCGGCGAGCTCCAGCACGGGGCGGAAGAGTCCCACCTCCCGCTCGCGGATCTCGAACTGGGTGGTGTGCACGGCGACGGCGGCGCCGCCGGCGCCGGAGGCGAGGTAGTACCGGGTCAGGGCGCGCTGCCGGCGCTCGTCGAACCTGCCGTCCGCGTGCAGCGCGAGCGGATGGGCGGGGATCGCCGCGCCGTGGGCCAGCAGCTCCAGCGCGGGCGTGGACAGGAGGGAGGGAGTGGACATGGAGTGGATCAGAACCTTCCGTCACGTACCTGGAACTTGGTGGGCTTGCCGGACAGCGGCAGCCCGCGGCGCAGCCAGTCGGTCTGCCACTCGACGAGGGTCCGCAGCGCCACGTCCGGGTAGCCGAACAGGGCGTGGCAGCGGCTCGCGTCGGAGAGCAGCGCGGTGGGCGCCTCCGTGCCGGCGAGTACCGGTTCGTTGCCGAACTCCTCGCCGAACCAGTGGGCTAGGCGGCGCACCGAGGCGGTCTCGGGACCGGTGAGGTTGAGGGTGAACGCCTCGCCGTCGGTGGCGTGCGGCAGGGAGCGCAGGGCGACCTCGTTGGCGTACCCCTGCCACACCACGTTGGCGTGACCGGTCGTCACGTCGACGGGCTCGCCCGCCCGGACCCGGTACGCGATGTCCGCGAGGACGCCGTAGCGCAGGTCGACCGCGTAGTTGAGTCGGATGTTGGCGACCTTGGTGCCACGGGTCAGTGCCGCGTGAGCGAAGATCCGCTCGCGGCCGAGGCACGACATGGCGTACTCGCCGACCGGCCCGACCGGGTCGCTCTCCGTACAGCCGCCGGAGGAGACGGGCACCAGCGGATACACATTGCCGGTGGAGAACGCGGCGATCCGCGCCTGCGGCCAGCGCCCGGCCACCCGGTCCGGCATCGCGGCGTTCACCGCCCAGGCGTGCGAAGGCGCCCCGGCGGAACCGAACTTGGCGCCGACCATGAAGACGATGTTCCCGGCGTCGGGCAGACCCGCCAGGTCGGCTGCGGGGTCCATCAGGTCGAAGGCGACGGTACGGACCCCGGCCGCCTCCAGTTCCGCCGCGGCGGCCTGGTCGGACCAGCGGGAGACCGCGTACACGGTCACGTCCTCGCGGCCCGCGGCGTCCAGTGCCCGGCGCGCCAGCCGGCACAGGCTCGGGCCCATCTTGCCGCCCGCGCCGAGCACCAGCAGATCGCCTTCGAGGCGGGCGAGATCGGCGACGAGTGCGGGGGAGGGGGTGGCGAGCCGCTCTTCGAGCGCGGCCTCATCGGTGAACATGGCTGTCTATCCCTTGATTCCGGACGCGGTGACGCCCTCGGTGAAGTAGCGCTGGCCCACCATGTACGCGGCGAAGATGGGCACGAACGCGATGACGGAGCCGGAGAGCACCACGTTGAGCGGCACGTTCTGCTGCTGGAGCGAGGCGATGCCGACGGTGAGGGTGCGCATGTCGGTGGACTGGCCGATGACCAGCGGCCAGAGGAAGTCGTTCCAGTGCCACAGGAAGACGAACACGCCGAGTGTGGCGAGGATCGGCTTCAGCAGCGGCAGCACGATGCGGTAGAAGATCTGCCACTCGTTGCAGCCGTCGAGCCGGGCCGCCTCGAAGAGTTCGTCCGGCAGCCCCTGGATGAACTGCCGCATCAGGAAGACCGCCTGGGCGTTGGCCAGCGTCGGCACGATCAGACCCCAGTACGTGTCGACGCCGCCCAGCTTCGCGATCATGGCGAAGGTCGGGATCATCGTGACGTGGTACGGGACCATCACCATCGACAGGAACGACCAGAACATCGTCTCCCGGCCCGGGAAGCGCTTCTTGGCGAAGGCGTACCCGGCGAGGGAGGCGAGCAGCAGCACGCCGACGACGGAGACGACCGAGTAGACCAGCGTGTTGAGCAGCCAGCGCGGCACGTCCTGGGCGCCCATGACGGTGTCGTACGCCTCGCCGGTCAGCGGCCACGGCAGGAGGCTTCCGGGGAAGTCGACCGCCGCGGACGGCTTCAGGGAGAGCACGACCATCGCGTAGAACGGGAACACCGTCACGAGCGCGGCCACGGTCAGCAGCACGCCGCGCGCGATCCGGCCGGTGCGCGTGGCACGCATGCCGTACGGGACGGTGTCCTGCTCGGAGAGCTTGCGCAGCCTGCGTCCGGCCCGGCGCGCCGCCCGGTCCTGGGGCGCGGGCGTCCGGCCGGCGGGGGCGGCCTTCGTCTTCGTGGGTGCTGCGGTCATGGTCACTGGTCCTTCCCGATCACGAGCCGCTGGATCACGGCGACCACCACGGTCAGCACGAAGAGCGCGACCCCGATGGCGGAGGCGTAACCCAGGTCGAAGTACTTGAAGCCCGCGTCGTAGAGCTGGAAGACGAGCGTGTAACTGGCGTTGGCGGGGCCGCCGCCGGTCATCGTGTACACGGCGTCGAAGACCTGGAACGAGGCCGTCGTCTCGATCACCGCGAGGAAGAACAGCGCGGGCTTGAGCTGCGGCAGCACGATGTACCGGAACCGCTGCCAGGGCCCGGCCCCGTCGGTGAGGGCGGCCTCCTCCAGCTCGCGCGGGATGTCCTGCATCCGGGCGAGCAGGATGAGCATCCCGTACCCGAAGCGGGACCAGACGCCGACGAGCGCGAGCGCGGGCAGCACCAGCACGTCGTCGGAGAGCCAGGAGCCCTCGGACATCCCGAACCAGCCCATCAGGGTGGACCAGGGGCCGCCGGTCGAGAAGATCCACACGAAGACGGTCGCGGCCAGCACGAGCGAGGTGACGACCGGCAGGAAGAACACCGAACGGAAGAACTTCGCGCCGCGGAACGCCCGGCGGGTGATCAGCGCCAGGGACACCGACGCGATGAGCGTGCCCGGCACGGCGAGCACGGTGTAGAGGACGGTGACCCTCAGCGCCTGCCAGAACAGCGGGTCGTCCCACAGGCGGGTGAAGTTGTCGAGCCCGATGAAGCTGCCGCCGCCGGTGAGGGAGTAGTCGGTGAAGCTCATCAGCACACCGGCGACGCCCGGACCGAACCGGAAGGCGAGGAAGAGGAGGAAGCACGGAAGGACGAAGAGCAGGCCGATCCGGGCCTCGCGGCGCGCCTGCGGCCCGCTGCGACGGCCCCGGCGGGTGGGTTCCGCGACGACTGCCACGGGGATCTCCTTGCGGTACGGGGGGATTGCGGGGAGGTCGGGGGAGTGCCCCCGACGGGGTGCGGGGCCGGGGTCCGGCCCCGCGGTTCCGGTCAGCGGCCGAGCATCGCCTGCGCGGCCTTCTGCGCGGCGTCCAGTGCGTCCTGCGGGCTCTTCTTGCCGAGCAGGGCCGCCTGGATCTCCGGCGCGAGCATGCCCTGGACCTCACGGGCCTTGTCCTGCAGCGGGCCCACGTCCATGCTCGGCAGCGTGGCGCCGACGGCGCTCTGGAGCGCGTCGCCGGGGTACAGGTCGCCGCCGGACGTGCGGGCCGGGAAGAAGCCCGCGGCCTTCTGGAGACCGGCCGCGTTCTTCGACTCGGCGACGAAGTTCAGCCAGTCCCCGGTGTTCTTCTTGTCGGCGCCCTTGAGCATCGACAGCGCGCCCACGGTGCCGTAACCGACCGACGCGGTGTCCTTGAGCGGCGGCTGGACGACGATGTTCTCCTTGCCCCAGAACGGCTCGACGTCCGCCGGGGTGTTCTGCCAGGTGCAGGCCACCTTGCCCTTGGCCGTCGGCGTCTGCTCCAGCTTGGGCGTGGTCGTGACCAGGTCCTTGTCGGTGTAGCCGCCGTCGACCAGCTTTTTCAGGTACGTCAGCGCCTTGACGCCGGCCGCGTCGTTGAAGGTGACGTTCTTGCCGTCCTCGGAGAAGACGTCACCGCCGGCCTGCCACAGCAGCGGGTAGAACGTCATGTTCAGCGTCTGCTGGGTGTCACCGCTGTAGCTGGTGGCGTAGTAGCCCTTCTCCTTCAGCTTCGGGGCCAGCGCCTCCAGGTCCGCCCAGCTCGCCGGGTAGGTCTTCTCGCCGATGGCGGCGAACACGCGCTTGTCGCAGATCAGGGGGTTGGCGCTGGTCAGGATCGGGGTGGCGAGCGCCTTCCCGCCGACGGTGACGGACTTCAGCGCGAAGTCGGTGTAGTCGGACCTGGCGTCGGCCGGCATGTAGTCGTCGGCCGGGACGATGCTCCTGGCGTACTTCGGGAGCTGGTCCGGGATCAGATAGACGGCGTCCGGGCCCTTGCCCGAGGCGATGGCCGTGGCCAGAGCGGTGTCGCGGTTGGCCCACGGGAAGGTCTCCACCTTCACCGTGACGCCCGCGTGCTCCTTCTCGAAGGCCTTGACGAGGCCGTCCCAGTACGCCTTGTTCTTGGCCTCGTCGAAGATGACCGGGTAGGTCCACATGGTGACGGTGTCGTCGTCGCCGCCGCTGCCCGAGCAGCCGGCCAGCACACCGGCGGCGAGCGAGGTGGCCACGACGGGGACGGCCAGCGCACGGACTCTGGAACGACGCGTGAGAAGACGGGACATGAGGGGGTCCTCCGAGGACGTGAGGGTGGGGCGGGAAGAGGTCACTGCGCCGGAACCGTCTGGACGGTGCCGGTGTGCCGGGCACGTTCGGCGGCGAAGGCCGCGAGATGACTGCCGAGCGAGGTGGCGGGGCCGGAGCGCACGGCCCCGGCGTCGCCGGTGGCGACGGCGGTGACGAACGCCTCGACGAGCGCGGCGTCCCCGCCGCCGTGCCCGTCGGCGGCGTTCGACCCGGACGCGCCGAGTTCGTGGACGGCCGACTCCCCGGTCCGGAAGTCCTGCACCGTGACCCGTTCGCCGTCACCGATGAGCCAGCCGTGCGAGCCGAAGATCCGGGTCTGGCGGTGGGTCTGCTCCGTGAACGCCACCATCTGGAAGGTCGCGGTCACGCCGTCCGTCAGCTGCATGGCGAGCACCTGGTGGTCGACCACGTCGTTGTCGCTCCGGTACGCGCAGACCCCGTACGGGCCCTCGCGCAGCGCCTGTACGAGACCGGCCTCGTCGGTCGCCTCGGTGACATGCGTGACCGGCCAGACCGGGCCCTTCTCGCGCAGCGTCGGCAGGTACAGCTTCAGCGCGCTGTACGGGCAGCCGGACTCGACCGCACAGTCGAGGCAGCGGTCGGCGGACCCGGCAGGGGCGTTCTCGGGCCGGAAGTGCTTCAGCCCGCCGAAACCGGTGACCTGCTCGATCCGGCCGCCCATGACGTACGTGATCCAGTCCAGGTCGTGACAGGACTTGGCGAGCAGCATCGGGGACGAGCCCTTCTCGCTGCGCCAGGGGCCGCGTACGTAGCTGTGGGCGTAGTGCCACCAGCCGACCGGCTCCAGATGGTCGATCGAGACCAGCTGCCCGAGCACACCGGAGTCCACGACCCCCTTCACCAGGTCGGTGTACGGGGTGTACCGCATGACGTGGCAGACCGCGAAGAGGACCCCGGCCCGCTCCACCCCCTCGACGATCCGGCGGGTCTCCTCCTCGGTCGGGGCGAGGGGCTTCTCGGCGAGGATCGCGTAGCCGGCCTCCGCCAGGGCCAGCACCGGCTCCACGTGGAAGCGGTCCTGGGTGGCGACGATCACGGCGTCCGCGATGCGGTTCTCGGCGAGCGGCCGCCAGTCGTCGAACTCGACGGGCGCACCGGCCGCCGCCCGTGCGGCGGGGCGCGGGTCGGCGACGGCGACGAGTTCGGCGCGCTCGGGGTGCGCCTTGATCCACTCGGCGTACGTCAGACCGCGGTTGCCGGCGCCGACGAGGGCGACCCGTACGGGCCGGCCGGTGATCGGGGTATGCGTGGACACGGGGAATCCCTGGTGCTCGAAGGGGGATGTGGTCAGAAGCGGAGCGTGGCCGCGGTGTGGGCGACGCGCTCGCCCTCCTCGGGCAGCGCGGTGCGCTCGGTGCCGTCCTCGACGCAGCCGGTGTGCAGCAGATGGCTGGAGGCGCCGGCGAAGGCGGCGGGCCGCAGTTCGAGCCGGCCGCCGGTGAAGGTGCAGCCGGTCGCCCGGTAGCGGTTGGCGCCCTCGGTGAGCAGCACATGGGCGGTGCCCTCGTCGGGGGCCGAGTCGAGACCGCTGAGCTGCCAGTCGACGGTCCGCCCGGAGCCGGTCCGGGCGAGCAGGGCGCCGTCCTTGTTGGTGCCGCGCAGGCGCGTTCCGTCGATGCGGAGGCGTTGGTCCTTCGCGGACGTCAACCGCAGCCCGGTGTCGCGGAGTTCGCCGCCGAGGACGGTGATGTCGGCGTGGGCGAGCGAGAGGGGCGCGGTGTCCCTGGAGCCGCTCAGCGTGCACTGGTCGACGACGAGCGGCCCGGTGCCGTTGAACACCGCGCCGTCGACGCCCTTCAGCGTGGTGCGCTGGAGGGTGAGCGGGACGGTGACGTTGGACTGGGTGATCTCCGCGCCCGCCGCGAACGCGAACGAGGAGTCGGCGATCACGTTGGGGCGGGCGGAGAGGTCCGAGGCCCGGGAGACGATCAGCGGACCGGTGGCCGTGCAGCCCCGCATCTGCACCCCGTCCGCGTTGACCCAGAGCATCCCGGAGCCCGCCAGCGACTTCTTGCCGATGACCAGCACGTCCTCCAGCGTCAGATCGGTGATCTTGACGCGGGCGACGAACCAGGAGCAGGCGTGCCGCCGTACGGTGATCCGCTTGGCCCTGCCGCCCCAGGCCGCGCCCGAGTTGGCGAACGTCATCAGGCCGGAGTTGCCGGTGTAGACGAGGTCGTGCTCGAACTGGCCGTGCGTCACGAACGGGCCCTCGTCGTCACCGTCGCCGTGGCAGTTGGTGACGTAGCAGTAGGCGGAGGCCGTGAAGTCGTTGAGGTGGCGGGCGTTGGAGGTGTGACAGTCCTCCACGTGCCCGTACAGGCAGTAGATCTGCTGGGTGAGATAGCCCGCGCCGCCGTAGGTGACGGACTTCGGGTTGGTGAGCGCGCACTGCTCGGTGCGGTAGTACGTGCACCAGCGGCGCATCACCACGGGCCAGAAGGTGCCGACGGCCTCGATGCCGGAGACGTCGCAGCGCACCGCGTACTCGTACGCGACCGGGTGCGAGCCGGTCATCTCGTCCTCGCCCCAGCCCTCGAAGACCATGTTCCGTACGTGGGCGCGCTCGACGGGCTCGATCCGGGTCCAGGTCAGGGTGCGGCCGGCCGCCAGATCCCAGCCGATCTGGTAGTTGACCCGGATGTGCGCCGGGTCGACGACGTCGGTGACCTGGACCAGGCGCTGGATCTCCTTCTCGTACGTCCCCGCCAGCGCGTTGACCTCGACGGCCCACCACTGGCCGACGGCGAACCCCGACGAGTCGCCGACCTCGAAGAGGTCCGAGAGATCCGGCATCGCCGCGCTCAGGCTGTGCCGGACGGTGGTGTCGGTGACGGTGCCGCGGAAGGAGAGGACGGCGCCGAAGGGGTTGTCGTGGGTGTTCTTCTCGATGCCTTCGGTGCGTATGCGGTGTCCGCCGAAGTCGAGCTCGATGTGCGAGCGGTTCCACAGGTGGCGCTCGGTGAAGAGGAGGTCGGTGTGGGCCTCGACGCGGTGGACGCTTCTGTCGTCGATCATCGCGTCGAGTGCGGCGTCGGCCGGGGTCTCGGCGTCGAAGTGGCCGAAGGTGCGGAAGTCGAGCGTGCCGGTGTGGAGTTGGTGCCAGCGTCCGGTCGCGGTCGTCCGGTCGGGGGCGATGACGGTTCCGCCGTTGTGCGCGGCGGTGGACTTCGTGTCCCAGCGCAGGGCCATGGCGCCGCCGTCGCCGGGGGCCCGGTAGCCGGCGAGCAGGACCTGGGCGCCGTCGTCGAGGGGCTTGGTGTTCAGGGCGCGCAGAGCGGCGACCGTGTCCAGGCGCAGGACGTCACCGGCGGGGGCGGGCGCGGCCTGCGCGGTGCCGGCGGCCACGGCCGTACCGGCCATGACCAGACCGGCCAGACCCGAAGCCCGCAGCAGATTGCGGCGGGACGATGCAGGGGTGCTGTGGTGCGGAACGCTCATGCGGACTTCGCCTTCCGAGAAGTGCGACGAGTGAGGGAGCGTTCCTGTGGTGAACTGCCATGGGGCGGATGGCTGAAAAGGGTTCGGTCATCGGATGTTCACGGCGCGGTGGGCAGGCGCCGGAAGCGGACCGGAGGGGGCAAACCGTCGGTGACGGCTGAATGTCACCTCGGTTGGCAGGGAACCTACGGCGGGTGAAGCCGATCGGTCAAGACCCGAATCCGTCGGATTGAGACGCCTCGGAGCCGGAAGCATCCGGGTCCGGGTCCTCGGTCCAGCCCAGTGAGACGCTGATCCGGCGGGCCGCGTCCCGGACCTGGCCGCCCAGTTCCTGGTAGCGCCAGGCCGGAAGGCCGAGCTTGAGACCCGTGATGGAGACGGCCCCGGCGCACACCGACCGGTCGTCGAAGACGGGCGCCCCGATGCAGATGATGCCCTCGGCGTCCTCCTCGTCGTCCAGGGCGTAACCGACCCGGGCGATGTCGCGGAGGTGGGACAGGAACGTCGCCGGGTCGGTGATGGTGCGGGACGTGCGCCGGGGCAGCCCGAACCGCTCGACGATCGACGCGGCCTCGCTCTGCGGAACGGCGGAGAGCAGCGCCTTGCCCAGACCCGTGCAGTGCGGCAGCTCGCGCTGGCCCATCCGCAGATCGAGCCGGACGCGCTGGTCGAGCTCGACCTGGTCCACCACGACCGCGTGGCCGTCCTCGGGGACGGCGAGCCGGGACGCCATGCCGGTGACCCCGGTGAGGTCGCGCAGAACCGGGTGGGCGACGCCGCGCAAGGAGACCTGGGACCTGGCGCGGTCGCCGAGCCGGGCCAGGCTCATGCCCAGCCGGTAGCGGCGGTTCATGCCCTCGCCGTCGTCCGAGACGAGGCCGTACGCACGCAGGGTCTGGAGCATGCCGAAGGCGGCGCTCTTGGAGATGGAGCAGGCCTGGCCGACCTCGGTGACGCTCAGGCCGTTCCCCTGCGAGGGAGCGGCGAGCGCTTCGAGGATGTCCGCTGCCCTGGCCACGCTCCTGACCCAGTACTTCGGTTCTTCTGGCGCAGCACTGTTCGTCATAGCAGAACAGCGTAGTGCCTTTTGGTGGTGCCGAGAGTGCCTCCGGGCAAGCGGGCCCGCGATTTCAGGCGTCGATTGCCCGGCAGGGGGTTGACCGGATTTCGGGGCGGACGTAATATCCAGGCACTGTTCTGCTCTACAGAACAGCGTTCTGAAAAAGCGAGACGCATCACCGAGCACCACGGATCACCTCTTCCTGCGGCGACTGCCGGGCGGATGGCGCCAGGGACTCACGGGCCGGGCAGGGCCCGCGAAAACCGACGACTTTCGACGCAAGGAGCAAGCACCATGAGCTCAGGCCCGGTAGGCAACCAATCCGGAGCCCGACTCGCCGAACGCGCCCGCCAGGTCGTACCCGGCGGCGTGAACAGCGGTCAGCGCAGCGTCCCCGGACTGACCGACCTGGTCGTCACCGGGACCCACGGCGCACGGTTCCGCACCGCCGACGGACGCGAGTACACCGACTTCCACTCGGCGTTCGGCCCGCCGCTGCTCGGCCACAACGACCCCGACGTGGCCCGCGCCACCGCCGAGGCGGGCGCGACGCTCGGCCACATGGGCGTCGGCGTCACCGAGGGCGAGGTCCTCCTCGCCGAACAGCTCACCGAGCTGATCCCCTCGATCGAGAAGGTGCTGCTCACCAGCACCGGCAGCGAGGCCACGTTCCACGCGCTGCGCGTCTCCCGCGCCGCGACCGGCCGCCGCCTGGTCGTCAAGTTCCAGGGCTGCTACCACGGCTGGCACGACGCGGTCAGCCTCAACGTCATCTCCGAGCCCTCGAAGGTCGGCGGCCACGACCCGATCTCGACCGGCATCCTGCCCGAGGTCCTCGAAGCCACGCTCGTCCTGCCGTTCAACGACAGCGAGGCCGTGCGCCGCGCCTTCGCCGAGCACGGTTCCGACATCGCCGCCGTCATCGTCGAACCCGTCCCGCACAACGTCGGCGCCCTCCTGCCGTACCAGGAGTTCCTCACCACGCTGCGCGAGGAGACCACGAAGGCGGGCAGCGTCCTGATCTTCGACGAGGTCATCACCGGCTTCCGCCACGACACCGGCGGCTGGCAGAAGATCTCCGGCGTCACCCCCGACCTCACGACCCTCGGCAAGGCCATCGCCAACGGCGCCCCCGTCGGCGCGATCGGCGGCCGGGCCGACCTGATGGACCTGTTCTCCACCCGTCCCGGGGCCCCCGCCTTCTTCGCCGGCACGTACAACGGCCACCCGTCCGTCGTCGCCGCCGCCCTCGCCACGCTGCGCAAGCTCCGTGAGGAGCCGGTCCACGACCACGTCTTCCGGCTCGGCGAGCGCGTCCGCACCGGACTGGCCGGCCTCTACGAGCGCCTCGGCGTCCCCGCGGTCGTCACCGGTTACGGCTCCGTCTTCGTCAGCTACTTCATGCCCGGCGAGGCCCCCCGTACCTACGCCGACCTCCTGAACAACGACGCCTCGATGTTCGTCGGCTACCGCCGCAGACTCCTGGAGCACGGCTTGTTCGAACTGCCGCTCAACCTCAAGCGCAGCCACATCAGCTACGCGCACACCGACGCCGACGTGGACCGTCTGATCGAAGGCACCGAGGCCGCGGTCAAGGCCGTGCTCGCCGACGGCGGCGCCCGCGACCTGGAGAACACCTCGACCATGGGCGGAGCGACCCGCTGATGCTGACCGTCAACCGCACCCGCCCCGCCGGCCCCGCCGGACGCATCACCCGCGTCGAGACCCTGATGCTCGGCACCTCCTGGCGCGACTTCGGCTACGTACGCGTCCACACCGACGAGGGCCTGAGCGGCATCGGCGAGATCACCCACCCCTACCGTGTGAGCGAGGTCTGTGCCCTCACCGAGGCCATCGCCCGGCGGCACCTGATCGGCGCCGACCCCTTCGACACCGAGGAGCTCTGGCTCCGCGTCTACCAGGGCGACTTCCTGCGCGGCGGCGACATGGGCGGCATCGCCCTGTCCGGCCTCGACCAGGCGATGTACGACCTGATGGGCAAGGCGCTCGGCGTTCCCGCGTACCGGCTGACCGGCGGCGCGTGCCGTGACGACGTCCGGGTGTACGGCAACGGCTGGTACACCGGGGAACGCGAGCCCGAGGTCTTCGCCGCCAAGGCGAAGGAGACCGTGGCCAAGGGCTTCACCGCCCTCAAGTTCGACCCCTTCGGCCCCGGTCTGCACGAGCTGGAGCGGGCCGAGCTGCGCCGCTCCCTCGACCTCGTGGCCGCCGTCCGGGAAGCCGTCGGACCGGACATCGACCTCTTCATCGAAGGCCACGCCCGTTTCGCCATGCCGACCGCCGCCCGTCTCGTGCGGGAGCTGGAACCCTTCGACATCGGCTGGTTCGAGGAGCCGATGCCCTGGACCCACATCGAGCGGTACGCGGAACTGCGGCAGCGCGCCGCCTTCCCCCTCTCCGGCGGCGAGCACTTCCACAACCGCTACGAGTACAAGCAGCTCTTCGCCACGAACGCCGTCGACATCATCCAGCCCGACCTCTCCATGGCCGGCGGCTTCACCGAGGTCCGGAAGCTGGCCGCGATCGCCGACACCCACGGCATGCTCGTGGCCCCGCACAACTCCAACTCACCGCTCTGCACCACCGTCTCGGTGCACGCGGCGCTCGGAATCCCCAACTTCAAAATCCTCGAAACCTTCGACGGGCTCCTGGAGCCGTTCGTCTTCGACGCCCTCAAGGGCACCCTGCCGATGGAAGGCGGCCGCATCGGCCTGCCGACCGCCCCGGGGCTCGGCGTCGAGCTCGTCGACGAGGTCTTCGAGGAGCACCCGCCCAGCCACCGCTTCTGGAACATGTTCGCGGACGGCTGGGAGAAGCGGAACCGCACATGATCGTCGACGTCCACTCCCATCTCTTCCGGCACAGCCACGACTTCACCGACCCGTTCAGCTCCGACTCCGCCCGCGCCCACGCGGGCGAGGTCGACCTCACGGTGAAGTGGGAGGAGTACGCGGCCACCGCTCCCGAGTCCACCCGCACGATCGTCGTCGGCGGCAAGGCGCGGCGCAGCGGCCTCTGGGTCGACGACGCCGCCGTGGCCGCGTACGTCGGAGAACACCCCGACCGGCTGATCGGCTACCTGGCGCTCGACCCCACCCAGCCCGGCTGGCAGGACGAACTGCGCTACGGCCACCAGGAGCTCGGCCTGCGCGGCATCAAACTGATGCCGATGTACGCGGGCTTCGACCCGGCCGCCGAGGAGTACGACGAGCTGTACACGTACGCCGAACGCAACGGGCTGCCGCTCCTGGTGCACACCGGTACGACCTTCGTCTCCAGCGCACCGCTGGAGTGGGCGATGCCCCGCCACCTGGACGCCGTCGCCATCCGCCACCCGGAACTGCGGATGGTCCTCGCCCACCTCGGCCACCCCTTCGAGGGCGAGTGCATCGCGGTCATCCGCAAGCACCCGCACGTGTACGCCGACCTCAGCGCCCTGCACTACCGGCCCTTCCAGCTCTGGCACAGCCTCCGGCTGGTCCAGGACTACGGGGTCTTCCACAAGGTGCTGTTCGGCAGCGACTACCCGTTCACGACCGTCGACGACTCGGTGAAGGGGCTGCGGGAGATCGCCCGCATCCCCGGCATCCCGGGGTTGCCGCCGCTCGACGCGGACGCGGTCGAGGAGATCATCCACCGCCCCTCGCTCGATCTGCTGGGCCTGAACGGCTGACCGGCCGTTCCCCACCATCTGCGGGCCGGCGCCCGGGCCGAACCCCCTCGGCCCCGGTGCCGGTCCGTAGCCGGGCCGCCGCGCCCACCCCCGTTGTGTCCCCGCGCGGCGGCCCACCTCCCGCTCCTCCCCGTCCGAAGGAACCCCGTCATGACCGCAGCCGTCCCGCCCCGTGGCACCGACCGCTTCGACCTGACCGGCCGCACCGCGGTCGTCACCGGAGCCGCCCGGGGCCTCGGCCGGTCCTTCGCCGTCGGGCTCGCCGAGGCGGGCGCCGACCTGGTCCTGGTCGACCTGCCCGGGGCCGAGGGTGTCGCCGAGACCGCGTCGGCGGTCGAGGCGCTCGGCCGGCGGTGCCGCACCTACGGGCAGGACCTCGCGGACACCGAGGCGCTGGCCGGCTTCGTCGACACGGTGCGAGCCGAGGCCGGACCGCTGCACATCCTGGTCAACAACGCGGGCACCGCGGCCCTGGAACGCTTCAACGAGATCACCCCGGCCGGCTGGTCGCGCATCATGCGGGTCAACGTCGACGCCGTGTTCTTCCTCAGCCAGCGCGTCGCCGAACACATGACCGCCGACTCCGTCGCCGGCCGCATCATCACCATCACCTCGAAGAACGCCCTGGTGGCGGAGGCGGGCCTGGCCCACTACAACGCCTCCAAGGCCGCCGCCCAACTGCTCACCGAGACGCTGGCGGTCGAACTCGCCCCGCACGGCATCACCGCCAACACCCTCGCCCCCGGCATGGTCGAGACCCCCATCGACGGCGCGTTCCCCCTCGACCGGGAGGCCTTCGAATCCGCGTACCGCGAGCGCATCCCGCTCGGCAGGTACGCGCAGCCCGACGAATGCGTGGGCGCGTTGCTGCTGCTCGCCTCGGACGCCGGGGCGTACCTCACGGGAGCCCGCCTCGTCGTGGACGGGGGAGTGCTGGCCGACCAGATGCCGCGGACGCGCTTCATGCCGCCGTACCGCAACTCGATCTGACCGCGACCGGCCGGCAGCCGGTTCTCACCGCGTACGCATCGACCACTCGAGGAGCACCTGCGCCATGTCCGTCAATGCATCGTCCCGCCGGAATCTTCTGCGGGCTTCGGGTCTGGCCGGTCTCGTCATGGCCGGTACGGCCGTGGCCACGGGTTCCGCGCCCGCCGCACCGGCGCACCCGGGCCAGGTGCTCCGTGCCGACACGGTCGCCGCACTCCGGGCGCTGAACACCCAGCCCCTCGACGACGGCGCCCAGGCCCTGGTCGCCGGATACCGCGCGCCCGGCGACGGCGGCGGCATGGCCCTGCGCTGGGACCGCGCGTCCACCGCCGCGCACAACGGCGGAACCGTCATCGCCCCCCACGGCACCGGAACCGGGCGCTGGCACCAACTCCACACCGGCACGCTCGACTTCCGCACCTTCGGCCACTTCGACGCCGACACCCCCGCCGACGCGGCCCTCGACGCCATGGTCGACGACAGAAGCGTCCACCGCGTCGAAGCCCACACCGACCTCCTGTTCACCCGGCGCCACCGCTTCGACCGCTCCGGCATCACCCTCGACTTCGGCGGACACCACGTCCACACCACCGGCATCGAGAAGAACACCCACGACAACCCCTTCGGCGCCGTCCTCTCCTTCCGCGGCACCGTCACCGACACCACCGTCCAGCACGCGCTCTCCGCCACGGTCGTCGAACTCACCGACACCTTCCCGGTCCCCGACACCAAGGCGTTCGCGGTCGGCCAGTGGTGGGCCGTGCAGGTCGCCCCGGTCGCGGGCGGCGGCGGTGACGAGCGCGAGCTCCAGAAGCTGGTCGAGATCACCGAAATCGTCGACGCCGGACACATCCGGATCGGCTACCTCAACGGCTGGGAACTCGCCGCGGGCCGCGAGCTCACCTGGACCCGGATCGAACCGGTCCGCGACACCCACATCCGCAACCTGGTCTTCGAGGGCGCGGGGCCCGACGAGTACACCGGCTCCCACCCCGTCAGCTTCGAGTACGCCGTCGGCTGCGACGTCTCCGGCATCCACGCCACCGGGACCTTCTGGCCCGTCATCATGCGCCGCTGGTGCACCCGCTTCCGCACCGAGAGCTGCTCGCTGAAGAACCCGCCCACCGTCGAATACGGCGGCGCGGGCTACCTCACCCAGCAGATCTACTGCCTGTACGGACGGGTCGCCGACTGCACGACCAGCAACGTGCGCCACCTCAACGACCTGACCGCCTCCGCCTACTGCACCGTCGTGAACTGCCACGGCGACGGTGACGACGCGGGCGGCAACCCCTTCACCACCCACGGACAGTACGAGCACGACCTGCTCTTCGACGGCAACTCCGGACTGATGGACATCGCCAACTCCGGGGCGCAGTGGGGCATCTCCGCCAAACGGATCACCGTGCGCAGACACGTGTGCTCCTGGTTCACCGCCAACACGAAGATCACCGACCTGACGCTGGAGGACGTCACGGTGATCGCGCGCCCCACCTTCGACCAGGCCGGCACCCTCACCGTCAACGCCGACGGGGCGCAGGTGCGCGGCTGCACCGCGAAGACCTTCGCCGTCGCCCAGCGCTCGGCCCGCTCCACGCGGCCGACCACCATCAGCGACTGCTCCTTCGCACCCCCCGCCGGCGCCGTCCTCGTACAGACGCCGGTCACCGCACCGGTCCACTTCGTGCGCTGCACGTTCCGGGGGGTCGACGGAGCGGTTCTGCGCGGCGCGGGCCCCGTCCACTTCACCGACTGCACCGTCACCGGGACCGAGAACGCGGCCCCGCTCTCGGTCGGTTCCGCGGACCTGCGGATCGACGGCGGTACGTACGACAACACCGGCATCGAGCTCAGCGGCGTGCGCGACCAGCGGATCACCGTCACCGGTGGGGCCAGGTTCACCGGCGGCAACAAGGCCGCGGCGCTGCTCGGCCGTGCGGCCGGCCCGGGAGAGGCGACCTGGGACCTCACCGGCCTCAGCAGTACGGCCACCGGCGCCGACACCGCGCACATCCGCATCGCCGACGGCACGAACCACTACGCGGCCACCGGCAGCCGCTTCACCGGCGGCACCCTCCACCTCGCCGCCGGCGCACTCCGTTCGGTCCTGCACACCGCGTGCGTCGAGGACGGCACGCGACGCAGCGCGATGCCCCCGGCCGGCGACACGGTGCGCACGGACGGGAACCTCGTCCTGTGAGCGCCTTCGTCCGCACGGCGACCGCCGCCGACGACCCCGCCCTGGCGGCCCTGTGGCGCCGGTGCTTCGTCGCCCCGCACCTCTCGGACCTGCACGCCCTCGACCCCGAACGCCACCGCCACACCTTCGTCGCCGAGAACCCCGAAGGGGACGGGATCGACGCGGTCGTCGTCTACGTCCCGAGGCTGATCCGCGACGCGGCGGGCACCCCGCAGCGCGTCGGCGGCATCGGCAGCGTCGCCACCCGCCCCGAGGCCCGGGGGAAGGGGCTGATCCGGCTGCTGCTCGCCGCGGCGGAGCGCACGATGACCGCCGAGCGGTGCGCCTGGTCGCTGCTGTTCACCGGCACCCCCGGCGTCTACCGGAGCTCGGGATGGCAGGAGTTCGGCAGTACGTACACCGAGGGGGCACTCGCCGCCCCGGCCGGCCCCGGCGCGTTCCCGGTCCGCGCGGCCACCCCGCGGGACGCCGTCGAGGTGGCGGCGCTGCACCACGCGTACAACGCGGGCCGGCCGCTCAGCTCGCTGCGCGCGCCCGAGGACTGGGCGGTGCGGGTGCCCGCCTGGTACGGCCCGGTCGAGCGGTCGCTGGTGGCGGTGGACCCCGCCTCCGGGGCGCTCACCGGCTGGATCGTGGCGCAGTACGCGGGGGACCGCGTGGAGGTGCGCGAGTTCGCGGGTGCGGACGCGTGCCTGGGCGCGCTGTTCGCCGCCGTCGGTGCGCGCGGCCGGGCGGCGGGTCTGACCCGGGCCCGGGTCCGCGTTCCCGGCGGCCCAGGAGTGACGGCCGCCCTTCCCGCCCTGCTGGCCGATGCCCGCCAGGTCACCGAACACACGGGGATGGCGCGGCCGCTGCACGCCACGGCCGCATCCGTGCGGGCCACCGTCACGGCGCCCGGCGCCGTCCACTGGTACGGCGACTCCTTCTGAGCGGCGGACCGCACCCCGGCCGGGGTGCGGTCCGCGACGGTCACGCCCGTCGGCCGGGGAATCAGGCCCCCTCGGCCGGCGGCTCCTTGTCGTACGCGGACGTGCCGGAGTCGAGGAGGGGCTCCTGCGTCTTCAGATGGGCCGGGGCGAAGGCCCGCAGCACGTGGTAGCCGGTGATCACCACGATCGTGCCGAGGGCGATCCCGCTGAGCTCGAAGTTGTCGGAGATCTTGAGGCTGACACCGCCCACCCCGATGATGATGCCCGCGGCGGCCGGCACCAGATTCAGCGGATTGCGCAGGTCGACCTTGGCGTTGAGCCAGATCTGGGCGCCCAGCAGCCCGATCATGCCGTACAGGATCACGGTGATCCCGCCGAGGACCCCGCCGGGAATGGCGGCGACCACCGCACCGAACTTGGGGCACAGGCCGAACAGCAGGGCGAAGCAGGCGGCGGCCCAGTAGGCGGCGGTGGAGTACACCCGGGTCGCGGCCATCACCCCGATGTTCTCGGAGTACGTGGTGTTCGGCGGGCCGCCCACGGCGGTCGACAGCATCGAGGCGGCGCCGTCCGCGGCGATCGCGGTGCCCAGCTTGGCGTCCAGGGAGCGGCCGGTCATCTCGCCGACGGCCTTCACGTGCCCGGCGTTCTCGGCGATCAGGGCGATGACGACGGGCAGCGCGACCAGGATCGCGGACCATTCGAAGCTCGGAGCGTGGAACGAGGGCAGCCCGACCCAGTCGGCCTTCCCCACACCCGACAGGTCCAGCCGCCAGTGGTCCACGGCCTCGGCCCCGCCGGCGGGCGAGTGGATCTTCCCGAAGACCCGGTCCAGCACCCAGGACAGGACGTAACCGAAGACGAGACCGAGGAAGATCGCGATACGGGAGAAGAAGCCGCGCAGACAGACCACGGCCAGTCCGGTGAACAGCATCACCAGCAGGGCGGTCCACTGGTCCTGCGGCCAGTACGTCGACGCGGTCACCGGCGCCAGGTTGAACCCGATCAGCATGACGACCGCGCCCGTCACCACCGGGGGCATGGCCGCGTGGATGATCCGCGCGCCGAAGCGCTGCACCGCGAGACCGGCGAGGAAGAGCACGGCGCCGACCACGAGGACGGCGCCGGTGACGACCGCGCTGCTGCCGCCACTGGCCCGGATCGTCGCGGCGACCCCGACGAAGGAGAGCGAACAGCCCAGGTAGCTGGGCACCTGGCCGCGCGTGGCCAGCAGGAAGATGGCCGTCGCGACACCCGACATCATGATCGCCAGGTTCGGGTCCAGGCCCATGAGCACCGGGGCCACGAACGACGCGCCGAACATCGCGACCACGTGCTGGGCGCCGAGCCCGAACGTCCGGGGCCAGGAGAGCCGCTCGTCGGGGCGGACCACCGCGCCCGGTGCGGGCGTCTTCCCGTCGCCGTGCAAGGTCCAGCGCACGCCGAGGCCGCCCATGGTTGCTCCCTGTGTAGAGGTGCGGAGTCCGGTGCCTGCTCGGGCACGCCGCCGCCGCGGAAAAGACCTGCGCCATGTTAGTGCCGGAACGGGGCGTCCTTTCGGCCGGGCTCCGGACCTGCCGGACGCCCCGCCGCACGTCAGGTGCGCGGAGCGGCCGCGGCCTTGCCCGCGGCGCCGGCGTCCGAGGCCGCCACGGCCTTGCGGTCGCCGGCCCGCAGCACCCCGGCGCCGAGCACCAGTCCGAACGCCAGCACCGACACCACACCGAACGAGACGACCAGCGAGGTGGCCTCCGCCAGGGAGCCGATGGCCGACGGGGCGATGAGGCCCGAGGTGTACGTGATCGTGGCGACGCCCGCGATCGCCTGGCTCGGGTTGGGGCCGCTGCGCCCGGCCGCCGCGAAGGCGAGCGGGACGACCACGGCGATGCCGAGCCCCATCAGCCCGAAGCCGGACATCGCCAGGGCCGCGTTCGGGGCGGTGACCACCATCACCCCGCCGGCCGTCGCGAGGACGCCACCGGTCCGCACGGTCCGTACCGCGCCGAAGCGGTCGACGATCCGGTCGCCGGCGATCCGGGCGACGGCCATCGTCAGGGCGAACGCGGTCGTCGACGCGGCCGCCAGTCCGGCCGAACTGTCCAGGACATCGCGGAGGTAGACCGCCGACCAGTCGAGGCTGGCCCCCTCGGCGAAGACCGCGCAGAAGCCGACCGCGCCGATGATCAGAGCCGACTTCGGCGGCAGCGCGAAGCGCGGCGGCGGCTCCTCGTCCGGTTCGCTGCGCAGATCCAGCACCCGCTGGCAGGCGATCAGACCCAGAACGGTGAGCACGAGTGCGGCGATCGTGTGGTGCAGCCGCGCGTCGGCGCCCACATGCGCGGCCACCGTGCCCGCCGCCGAACCGATGAGGGCGCCGACGCTCCACATCCCGTGCAGCCCGGACATGATCGACTTGTCGAGGCGGTTCTCCACCTCCACCCCGAGCGCGTTCATGGCCACGTCGGACATGCCGGCCGAGGCCCCGTACACGAAGAGCGCCGCGCACAGCGTCAGGAGGTTGGGAGCCAGGGCGGGCAGGATCAGGGCCAGGGTCCACAGGGCCAGCAGCCCGCGCAGCGCGGTCCGGGCGCCGAATCGGTGACTGACCGCACCGGCGAGCGGCATCGCGAGCGAGGCGCCGATCGCCGGGAAGGCCAGGGCGATGCCGAGCTGCCCCGCGCTGACTCCCGCGTGGTCCTGGATCCAGGGCACCCGGGTGGCGAAACTGCCGGTCACCGTGCCGTGCACGGTGAAGACCGCGGCAACGGCGTACCTGGCCCGCCTCACCTCTCGTGCTCCGAAGACCGTAGCCGTGGAATCCGTCGTCATCACGCTGTTCCCTCCCCTGGAGATTCCTCCGCGGCGCTCCCGGCGCAGTGCTCCGCGATGCGGGCAGTAAACTATCAGGAACCCTGCCTGATAAATAGACCGCCCGGTCCCGCACCGTGGCGGCGATCTGGAAGGATCCCGGCATGCCCGCATCCCCGAGCACCGCCCGGGCCATCAACGACCGGCTCGCCCTGCGCCTCCTCCAGCAGGACGGCCCGCTGACGGCCACGCAGTTGAAGACCCTGACCGGACTCTCCCGGCCCACCGTCGCCGACCTGGTCGAACGACTGCAGGGAGCGGGTCTGATCCAGGTGGTCGGCGAGGCCGGAGCCGAACGCCGCGGGCCCAACGCCCGGCTCTACGGGATCGTCGCCGACCGCGCGCACCTCGCCGGCCTCGACGTACGCACCGACAGCGTCGCCGTGGTCGTCTCCGACCTGCTCGGCGCGATCCTCGCCGAGGCCACCCTGCCGATCGGCAGCGATACGGACGCCGACGACGCCGTCGAACAGGCCGTCGCCCTCCTGGAACGCACGGCGCGCACCGCCGGCGCCGCGCCGCTGCACAGCGTGGGCGTCGGCGCCCCCGGCCTCATCGACCCCGTCACCGGGGAACTGCGGGACACCACCGGTCTGCCCGCCTGGCACCGCAGACTGGTCCGGGTGCTCCAGCAGCGGCTGCCCGCGACCGTGCTGGTGGAGAACGAGACCAATCTGGCCGCCGTCGCCGAACACCGCGCCGGAGCCGCCCGCGACCACGACACCTTCGTCCTGCTCTGGCTCGGCCACGGCGTCGGCGCGGCCGTCATGCTCGACGGGAAACTGCGCCGCGGCGCCTCGGGCGGTGCGGGGGAGATCGGCTTCCTGCCGGTACCCGGCACGCTCGGGATCCCGTCCGCCCTCAACTGCGACGGGGGCTTCCACTCGCTGGTCGGCTCGGCGCCGGTCTGCGAACTGGCCGCCGCCCACGGCATCACCGCACCGGCCGGGGGACAGGAGCCCGGTGCCGCGGTCGCCGTCCGGGCGGCCCTGGCCGGGGAGGGGGACAGCGAGACCTTCCTCGGCGCCTTCGCCGACCGCCTCGCCCTCGGCGTCGCCGCCGTCGCCTCTGTCCTCGACCCGGGCTGCGTGCTGCTGGCGGGCGAGGTCGGTTCGGCCGGCGGCGAGGCGCTGGCCGCGCGCGTCGAGGAGCGGCTGGCCAGGATGTCCCCGCTGCGCACCGAGGTCCGGGCCGGCCTGCTCGGCGGCACCGCGGTCCTGCGCGGCGCGCTGCTGTCGGCCCGTGAGGCGGCCCAGGAGGCGTTGTTCGCCCCGGCGGTGTGAGGGTGCCGTTGTCCTTGGTGCGGGGTTCCGTCCTCAATCGCCGGACGGGCTTGTGTGCGGGTTGCCCCGCGGGGCGGCGCGGATTGCCCGGTGGGTGGGGGTGGGGGCCCTCCGGGCAGACTCCTCAAAAATGGCGTGTGCACCCGACGACGCACTGGTACCCGGGTCGTACGCCATTTTCTGCGGGGACTGCCCTGCACGCCCCCACCCCGCAACAGTAGCGTCATCGGATAAG
>NZ_JBEXXO010000013.1:0-230150 GCF_040630435.1 Streptomyces sp. NPDC005803
TAAAAAAGGGGCGAACTCACAGGTCCGAGCCCCGTGGACCGGGGCAAGCCGGGTTCCAAGATGCACGTCCTGTCGGACGCGAACGGACTGCCCCTCCTCGTCGGGATCTCCGCCGCGAACACCCACGACAGCCTCGCGCTGAAGCCCATGGTCGAGGGTCACCAAACGAGACACGACCCCCACCGCGGCCGCTACTTCAAGCCCCAGCGCCTGCATGCGGACAAGGCATACGATGTCCCTCACCTGCGGAAATGGCTTTTGGGACAAGCACATCGGCGTGCGCATCGCACGCAAGGGAGTCGAGTCCAGCGAACGATTAGGCCGCCGCAGATGGGTCATCGAGCGGACCATGTCCTGGCTGACCGGCTACCGCAGACTCAACCACCGCTACGAACGCCACCCCCGCAACTACCTGGCCTTTCTCGGCCTCGCAGCCGCCCTCTGCTGCTACAAACGACTCGCCCGACTCACCACATAGGACACCGTCTTAGAAGTTATTGTTGTTCCGATCTCGAGGGGCGGGCATCGAACAGGAGTCTTGATCGGATGATCACAGCTGGCTGCGGGCACGAAAGCAAGGCAACATTGGTAGCTCAGTGTTGCGAAGCCAGCCGAGATCCAGGGGAACCTGTTGCCGCAGTTGCACGTGCTCGCGCCGATGGAGTTCAACTGGGCTGCTCTGTCATGTGATTGTGTCGCTCACCGGTTGGGGAATGCGGCCAACCATCCGGAGCGTGTTCGGAGGCATCACTCGGACATGACGGATGCGGAGTGGGCCGTGGTCCGGCCGCTGCTGCCGGTGCCGCGCTGGATGCGGGGTCGGGGCGGGCAGCCGGAGGCGTACACCCACCGGGCGATGCTGGACGCGGCCCGCTATCCGGTGGACAACGGGTTCAAGATGCCTTGTCGGGGGAACCGCCGTGTGGAGCAGCTATGACCGCTCAAGCAGGCGTCCCGTTTGGTGCGGCCGGAAGCCGCTCCCACGGTGAAGTCAGACACGACACTACGCGAGGGACGACAACCGAACGTTACGGTCGCGATTCGAGACGTTCGTGTCCACCAAACTCCGTTTACATAGCTCGCAGCATGGCCATGGGCGCCACCGAGCCCTCCCCTGGTGGGCGGCTCTGACCGCAGGAACCGGCGTGCGCCGGCGGGTGCTCGACCTGTTGCGGATCAGTCGAGTCGCAGCTCCGCCGCGCTTCACGCCGTCCCGTGATCGCACTAGCGCTTGCGAAAGGGCAGAGCAGGGACGCTCCGTCACCCTCGGCGCGCTCCGCGACGCCCGCCGCGCCTGGCGTACCGACCAGGCCCGCACCCAAGCCGGCATGCCCGAGCCCGGCCCGAAGACCACCCTCGTCATCGGCCACTGGGCCTACCACGGATCGGGTCACAACCCCGGCGCCGGACTCCTCGCCGCTGGCGTATGGCACCGCAGAGAACTGGAACGACAGTTCGCAGCGGAAGGGAGCTGCTGATGACCTCGTACCAGCCCACACCGCCCCACCAGGCACCGAGTACTTCTCAGGAACTGCTGACCGTCCCCCAGGTCATGGCCCGCCTCCAACTCGGCCGCTCCGCTGTCTACGACCTGCTCCGCACTCAGCAGCTCGCCTCGATCACCCTCGGACGCGCCCGCCGCATCCCCACCCACGCCCTCACCGACTTCATCCACGCCCGCCTCGACCAGGAAGCCGCCTGATGACCACGCCCCGCGACGCCACTCCCTCCCGCCGCGTCCGCGCCAACGGCGACGGGACCGTCTACCAGCGCAAGGACGGCCGCTGGGAAGCCGCTGGCTACGTCATCGCCCCGGGAAACACACGCAAGCGCATCCGCGTCTACGGCACCACCCGCAAGGAGGCCCTGGCCAAGCTCACCGAGAAGATCGCAACCAGCAACCACGGCGTCCCCGTGCCGTCCGCGCAGGGCAGCGTCAGCGCGTACTTGACGTACTGGCTCGAGGCGGTCGCCCTCCATCAGCTCCGCGAGAACACCCACACCCGTTACACCGCCTGCGTCAACCAGTACCTCGTCCCCGGCCTGGGCAAGAAGAAGCTCGCCAAGCTTACCGCCAAGGACGTCCGCAACTGGCTCAACCAGGTCCGCACCACCTGCCAGTGCTGCGCCCGCAGCATCGATGCCGGCCGTGATCAGCCCCGCTGCTGCGCCGCCGGAGCGTGCTGCTCCAAGCGGCTCTCCCCGCTGACGCTGGCGTACATCCACTCCGTACTCAAGTCCGCTCTGGAGCACGCCGTCCGCGAGGAGGAGATCACACGCAACGTGGCCCGCAACGTCCGCACCGGTACACCGCGTCCTCGTCGGTTCGAACCGCTCACGGCAGATGAAGCCCGCCAGTTTCTCGCTGCCGCCCGCGGTGACCGCCTGTTCGCGCTGTACGAACTCGCCCTCCGCACCGGACTCCGCAAGGGCGAACTCCTCGGCCTTCAGTGGGAAGACCTCGATCTCCAGACAGGCACTGCCAGCATTCGCCGCACCCTCCAGCGCACCCAGACCGGCGGGCTGACCGCCCTGCCCACCAAGACCCGAGCATCCGACCGACGCATCGCCCTCCCCAGTGAGTGCATCCACTCATTCAAGGGACACCGTGAGGTACAGGAAGGAGAACGAGGGGCGGCAGCGGAGGGCTGGAGAGACAACGGCCTCGTCTTCAGCACGCCCGCGGGAGGGCCGATCGATCCGGCGAACCTCAATCGCAGCTTCCGTGCCCTCCTCGACCGGGCAGGGCTCCGCCGCATCCGCTTCCACGACCTGCGACGCTCCACTGCCACCCTGCTCTTGGAGCAAGGCGTCGAACTCGTCGTAATCAAGGAGCTCCTCGGCCACGCACACATCGGCGTAACCGCCACTGTCTACGCCCATGTCCGGCTCCGACTTCAGCGTCAGGCCATCGACACCCTCAGCAGCGCGCTCTCCCGCCCGACGAGCACCGAGGCAGCCCTCGACGGCAGCGACAAGTAGCCGCCTTGGATCGGCCCGTCCGCTGACGTTGCCGTCAACTACTGCCGTCACGGCTCAGCTGCCCGTCGATTGGCTGGTCAGCTCGTCCAGCAGTAAATGCCCTCCTGGGGTTCTCGTTCCTGGCAAGTCAGGTCGACAAGCGCATGCAGAATACCCAAAGAGATGGGTAGTCCGATCTCCATTCCGCTATCCGCTTTCTCGTTTACCCACCACTGAGCTAGATCTTCGATCTGATAGGTCGACGAGGAGCTGAACGCATTCAAGAGTGAATCGGACAGCAGGAAAACCGCGGGGCCTCCATCACTTTCCGCGACGACCTCTGGAATGTCTTCCTCAACGAGTGCTTCGAATGAATTTCCGGTGAGGTGGGACTCCCAGTCCAAGAGGGCTTCCTCGGCATCGAAGTTACCGAATGAGATCATGCGAAATGATGCATCCGGACCGGAGTTCAACACGTCGAGTGCATCTGCCCTCGCTGCCACAAAGAATTTCACAATGCTGCTCACGATTCACCCTTCCATCGATCAATAGGGAAATGCCCCACTGGGAGCGACTGGGCCGCCCGACCGGCACTTTCGGGCGGGCGGCCCAACCGCGATCATCCCGTCATGCGAGAACTACGGGGCCTAAAGAATCCTCTTGCGTTCACTGCCAGAGGATTCCCACCCCTGGGCCATACTTGGGCCCGTAGTCAAATGCATGCTGCCCCCACATACGTGTGGTTGTCAGATCGTACCAGCCGACACCTGGAACGCTTGACCCCGTATTAACCCAGTCTGGACCTGGCATACCGCCAGGGGTAGAGAAGAGCTCACTTAGGGCCGGGTCATTGTCGGCCAGCGTCTTCACTCGGGCGTCGAGGATGTTGCCCTTAATGGTGTTGGCTCGGCTTGGCCTCCGTGCTACCCGTGCAAGATCTTTTACAGAAAACCCGATGGTTCCTGCATTCCATTCAGATAGAGCTGTATTCGTGTGCTCAAGCAGACGCGAAGCCAGTGCATCTGGATTCACAATGTCGTTGCCGTGCATATCGACAACACGAGCTCCACAGTTATGGACGAGGACCGGAGTGGTGCCTGCCAGCACATAGTACGTGTGGAGGTCGTTGACGGTGAGGTTGTGAACGGTTTTGTGGTGGCCCGTCCACCGCTTGATTACTGTGACCTGCACGTAGGTGCCGGCACTCGTGCGCAGCCATTGGCCCGGCTTCAGGTCGGTGGCGTCGACCCACCTCTCGAGTGACTGGATCCAGAAGGGGTGGCCGTCGGTGGCTGTGAGGGTGGCGGTAGCTGTGCCCCTGTCGCTGTCGGCGTCGACTGTGACCTCGACGAGGTGCTTGACACCGGTTCCTTGGATTTCTGCTGTGACCGGTTCTGCGGTTGTCTCGCCGGTTTCGGGGTCGGTGGCTAGGACTTCATCGCCGCCCTTGACGTCTTCGATGGATTTCGTGGTGCCGTCAGCCATGAGCACCTGGGTGCCGGGGGTGAAGCTGTTGCTGGCCGAGCAACTGCTTGGGGCGTCGTCCTTGCCCTTCCGCGTCACTTTCTGGGCGGCGCTCTTGACCTTCTCGCCGGCCTGGGCTGCCGCCTTCTTGGCCTTTTGTACCGGGTTCCTGGTTTTCTGTGCTGCCTTCTTCGCTTGTCGAGTGGCGGCCTGTTTTGCCTTCTTCGCCGCGGCCTGGGCAGCCCTCTTCGCCGCGGCCTTTGCGGCTGCGGCCGCCGCCTTCGCGGCTTCACGAGCAGCCTTGGCCGCGGCAATGATCTTGCGGGCCTTCTCCTGGGCCTTGCGCCAGGCGCTGATCGCGCTGAATGTTTTCTCGACCGCGCGCCAGATCTTCTTACCCTTGCTGAAGACCGAGGTCCACGGAATGGCATCGATGATCAGGCTGCCGCACGCCCACATGTCCCCGCGGGAGAAGCAGGACACGACGTCGTTCCAGCCGATGAACTCCTTGAACACCGCCCAGCCGACGTTCATGATGATGTCGGAAATCGTAGTGTTCAGCTGGGCGTTGGCCCATGCTTCCTCGGCTGTTTCTCCGCCACTACCGCTGCCGCCGCTGCCTCCTCCGTCGATCATCAGACCGCTCGGGTCGGCAAACGTGACGGGGTTGTTCTCGCAGTACACGTACCCATTCATCTGGACCGGGTCGGCCAGGTCCAGGACCGGGTCGGCCGAGAGGAACCGGCCTGTCGAGGGGTCGTATTCTCGTGCTCCCAGGTGGATCAGTGCGCTGGATCGGTCGTCGTTCCCGCCGATGTATCCGGAGTGTGAGAGCCAGTTCGCGTGGTTCGTGCGCTTCACACCAAACGGGTCGGACTTGTCGAACTTGCGCCGCGGTGGGGTTGGGGCGACAGGTGTAGTGAAGGGGGAGTCGTTGTTGACCCATAGCACGCCGGCCAGCTCGGGGGGCATGGTCCAGCGCGGCGGGTTGGACAGGTCGACATCGACGGGGTGGTGGATGAACGGGTCGCCGAAGTTGAACTGGACGCTCAACGTGGGGGAGCCGTTGAGCAGGTCGTCGGATGCTGGACGTGGACGCCGGTGAATTTGTGGGCGCCGGCCGCCACGATCAGCGGGAGTCCGGCTTCCTTCGCGAGCGTCCGGTACTTGTTGACCTTCTTCTCGATGCGAGCGGTGACCGAGCGGGCGGAGACGACGCCGGCCATGCCGCTCGGGGGGATGAGAATCGTGCTCATTCCGGGGGGCCGCATGCTCTGGTCCGTACGTGGGTCGGCCTGGAGCAGGAAGGTGTAGCCCTGGCTCCTGAAGACGCTCTGGTGCAGAGGGGAGAGCAGTGCTCGGCGCAGGTGCTGGGCGATCCTCTTCGCGGTGCGGGCATCAGGGGCGGCGAGTGGGCGCGTGGGGTCGCCAGTCACGGTGAGGACGACGGGGACCGGTACCTGCTTGAGACGCTCGACCAGGGCGTGCCACGCCTTCATCTTCGCGAACGTTCCCTGCTGCGGGCTGTGGGTGAGGACCTCGACCAGTGCGACCGGCGCGCCGTCTTCACCGACGACTGTCCAGTCAGGTGTCAGCTTCCCCCACCGGCGCTCGAACTCCACGCTGAAGCCTTGCCGCCGCAGCGCCGCGCCTGCGGCGAGTTCGATGACGTCGGGCCAGAAGTTCTGGTCGCGCCACAGGTTCGCGGCGAAGGTCTCCGCGGCGGCCTCCGGCAGGAGATCGAGCTGTTCGTCCAGCCAGATCCGCCAGGGCTCGTACTCGTCCAGCACCGCCAGGTCGTAGGAGAGCATCCGGTTCTCCGGCGGACGCTTGCCGTAGCGGTGGCGCTGTTCGGCGACGAACTGAGGGCCGAAGCGCCGAAGGGCCTGTTCCGTGGTCATGGGCCCGGATTCTCCGCTTTCCCGCCCCTGCGCGCACCCAGTTTGAGAGGCTAATCGTGCAGCTGTGGCAGACGGGCATCGGCGTGGGGGAGTAGCGGTATGGCAGCGGGGGGCCGGCGACCGTCGGTGGAGCGGGTGCGGCAGCGCCGGTCGGCGGCCGTGCGCAGGCGCGTGCACGAGAAGGCGCTGGTCGAGGTGCGTGGCTGTCTGCGGGACTGGGACGACGACCGTGACGCGGCTGGCGAGGCCAAGGCCGTGATCGATACGCTCATCGTGCCCGAGTACCAGGGCCGGGCGCTCATCGAGTTGTTGCAGAACGCACATGACGCGCACCCGGCCGGTGCCGCCGACGGACGTGTCGAGATCCGGCTGGACGAGGACGAGGGTGAGTACGGCACCCTCTATGTGGCCAATCGGGGCAAGCCGTTCAGCAGCAAGAACTTCAAGGGCATGTGCAGCATCGCCCGGTCTCCCAAGCGTGCCGACGCGGGGATCGGCCACAAGGGCGTCGGGTTCAAGAGCGTGCTGAACCTGTGCGATGCCCCCGAGGTCTACAGCGTCGACAAGGAGAGGGCTCGGACCCCCGACGGGCTCACCTTCCGTTTCGCCCGGCTCGACGACTACGACGCGCTCGCCCGCGAGGTGGCTCCCGAGCGCGCGGACTTCGCCAACTACTTGAAGGCGAACCTGCACACGCTGAAGGTTCCGATCTTCCTGGAGGAAGCACCGAAGGCCATTCACAGCTTCACACGCCGGGGCTTCGTCACCGTCGTCCGGCTGCCGCTGAAGTCCGCCGAAGCCTGCTCGGCAGCAGCTGCGCAGGTGCGGGAGCTCATGGACGACAGCGCCCCGTTCGAGCTGTTCCTCGACCGCCTGGAACGCGTCCAGCTGGAGTGGCGGGCCGCGGGGGAAAATCGGCGCAGGACGTACGACCGTCAGGTTCAGGTGCTTTACCGGGCCCGTGGCCTGAAGGTGCAGCAAGTCACCTTGCGCCGACGGATGCGACTGATCGTCGTCTGCGGGAAGGTCGACCCGGACCGCGCCCGGGAGGCGCTCACCGCGTCGATCGAGAGAAGCGGGATGCGACACGACTGGACGGCCTGGGAGAAGAAGGCCGAGGTGCGCATCGCCATCCCGGTCGCCAATCCCCTCGACAAGGGGCGGCTGTACACCTTTCTGCCGATGGGCGAGCAGGTCACGGCCCCTCTGCGCGGCTTCGTCCACGCTCCGTTCTTCGCCGAGCTGAACCGGCGCTCGTTCAACGCGTGGGTGCCGTGGAACGACCTCCTGCTCGACACCGTGGCCGAGACGTGTGCCCGTGCGGTGCTCGCCACGACGGACGGACGTGCACCCATTCCCTCCGGGGCGCTGGTCGACCTGATGTGCTGGCAATCGCCCATGGCACTGCCCCGGCTCACCTCGGCCTTCCAACGGCTCGGTCACGGCATCACCCAGGTGCCGTTCATCCCAACGATCACCGCGGCCTCGGGCACGCGCACCTCCCTGCACCGGGCAGTGCTGTGGGAAGGCAAGGAGCACGCCACGGCTTTCACTCCGCACGCGGTCGCCGCCACGGGGATCACCGATCTCCTCGACCCGCAGCTCCACCCAGTCCGGCTACGGGAACTGGTCTCTTTGGCCGGGAGTGCCGGCACGCGCCTCGAACCGCCCACGGAGCGCCTCGCCTCCTGGGCCGAGCGGCTCGCCGAGGCGACCGCCTGCGCCCCCCTCGACCCCGGATGGTGGGCGGACTTCTACTACGACCTCTCCCAGGAGTTCCCTGATGGCTCGGACGTCGCCGGCCTACGGATCATCCTCACCGCCGGGCCGGCGCTGGCACCCGCTGCCGCGGAAGGCATCTTCTTCAACCGGGAGCCCCCACGGGGGGCCTCCCTTCCGGCCTTGCCCACCGGGCTGTCGGGCAGGCTGCACTTCGTCCACGAGGCCATCACCTGGACCGGCAAAGGCAGCAAACGCAGAGCGCAGGGCCGCACCTGGCTCAAGACCGTCGGCCTCGTCCACGACTACAGCGCAGACCAAGTGCTCGAGGTCGTGGCCGCGGCCCTGCGGGTGGACGGAGAGGGCGAAGACGACAACGACGTGCGCATGGCCTGCCTCCGCTACGCCTGCGCGGTGTCCTACACCTTGGAGAAGGAGGGGCGTAGGCCTCCGCGGCTGCATGGTCTCCGGGTCCCAACGCGGGGCGGCTGGCAGAAGGCGAGCGTTGCCATGTTCGGGCCGGGGTGGCCGGGAGAGCACTCCGCTGTCGACGACACCCTGACCCGGTTTCTGGAACGCGTCCGGGAACTGTCCTCCGTACTCACCCGGACCGAGCGGCAGCTCCTCCGGCGCCCCGAGGAACTCTGTGGGGAGGCGATCCCTGTCGAGGTCATGCGGCGCTTCCTCGAACGGCACGATGTCGCTCACGGCCTCCGCCCCCGCTACGAGGTCTTCCGTACCGGAGTGCGAGGCGAGGTTCTCAACCGGCCCGCCCGTTTCTGGGCCCCGAACAGACAGAATCTGCTGCCACAGTGGCAAACGGCCGCCGAGCGCTGGCCGAACCGGCGGCGCGTCGGCTACGTCAGCGTTGACTACCACTCACGCTCCCGTGCTACGGCCGCGCTGCCCGGACAGGGCGTCTACGCCAGCTTCAGCGAGGAAGACCGCAGGCTGTATGCGGAACTCATCGTGCACGGCCTCGCCATCTCCTGGCCCGACTCCGCGCTGGAGATGCACTTCGTACGCCACACCGACTCAGCCGGGACCTCGTGGCCCACGCCGCTGGCCGCCTTCCTCACCCACGCGCCGTGGATCCCGCAGACCTCCGTCTCAGGCGCCCCATCGGAGGGAACGGTGTTCGCGACCGCGGGCCGTGCCTGGTGGTGGCAGGGCACGCAGTCCCCACTCCCGTTTCTCAGCGTGGTGCCCGCGGCCTTGCGTAGCAGTCGGTCCCCCAAGCTCGTGGCGCGCCTCGGCCTGCTCGGCATCCGCTCCTGGGACGATGCCGGGACCGCGCCCGACAGGCTCGGCCACCTGCCCGAGCTGGTGCAGGTCAGGCCTCACCTGCGCGAAGGCAGGCTCGCGCACGAAATCAGGCGGGAGTACGAGAAGGCATGGGCCCAGCTGCTGCCCGCCCAGGGCGGCACACGCACCACCGACGGCGGGCCCGCCATGCCACCGCACCGGCTGCTGGTCCACCGGGCCGGCGTCCTCGAATCGCTGGACCCGGCGCAAACAAAAGAGACGGTCTTCGCCCCCGACCCTGACGGGGCTCAGAACCGGGTCCTCCTGGACCGTGTCCCGGTACCCGTGATCCCGATCGGGGACAAGGCACTTGGTGCCCGGGTCCACGCCTTTCTGGACAAGAGGGCGGCGTTCGACGTCCAGCGGTGCGGCGACGCCACACGCGACATCCAGGCCGACGGACTGCCCGTCCGTGAGGCGATTCGCCTGCCGCTGGCCCAGTACGCGGGTCCCTGGCTGCTCACCCTGGTCGCCGCTCTGCTGGAGTTCGACGAGGAGCGCGCGTCCCGGACGGAACCCGTGGCCGTGGCCGAGGCGACCAGCCTGCTGAGCCAGTGCGAGGTGGCCGTGGCCGGCGTGGCCGTCGTCTGGATCGCCGGACACCGTCTCACCGAGAACGGAACGGACCGCGCTCTGCTCCACTCCGACCCCGACCGGCCCTGTGTCGTCGTCGTGCACAGCGGGCTACGCACAGGCTGGCGGATACTCCGCACCGCCGCACCCGCCCTCGCCGCTCTCATCCGCGCACCCCACCTCGAGCACATCCTGTGGAAAGCACTGACCCGGCTGGAGGAGCGGGGCCTGAAGACGGACGGCGTCTCCGAGGAGGATCTCGCCGACGTCCTGGAACTGCGGCAGCACCAGCTGCACGCCGTCCTCGCCGAGCGGGCCTCGCAGCGCTCCGGCAGCACGCGGCTCGTGCCGCTGCTCGCCTGCCTCGACCTCGACCTCGCGGAGGAACTTCAGCAACGCATCGAGGACTTCCCCGACCGTGCTGCCCTCCATGCCTGGCTCACTTCCCGGATCGGCGCGCCGGACGCGGAACGGCTCATACGGCTCCTGGACGACGACGATCCCGAACGGCAGCTGAGGGCCCTGTCCGTACCCCTGGCCGAGGCCAACCGCGCCTGGCAGGCACTGGGCCTGCCGCAGATCGACAACACCGACAGGCACGAACAGCAGTTCGCGGCCTGGCTCCAGCGGTACCGTCCCGCACTCGCCGAGCGGGTCAGGGACGCCCATGCCGACGACTACCGCTCCGGCAGGTCCCTGACTGCCTACGTGCGGCTGCGTGGCCTGCCCGCGCTCGCGCCGGACCCGGCCTGGCACACGACACTCTGGGACCTCACCGATCAACTCCTCCAAACTCACGCGGACACCTGGCTGAACCGATCGCTCCCCGCACAACCGTCGACGTCCCGCGCGCTGGCGCCGCTCACAGAGGTCCGCGAGTCATCCACCACCGCAGTCCACCAGCATCTGCCGCGCCTGCGGCAGCTGATCGAGGACTGGCAGCGTCTGCACCCGACGAGCCGCACCGTGGTGCCTCCGCCCCCGCAGGAAGTACTGCGAGCGCTGGACGACCAAGGGCTGCTGGACTTCGAGGTCCTGCCCAAGAAGGCGTTGATCACCTGGCTCAGCGACCACAGCCACTGGCCGGCGGGCATGCCGCTGTCGGACCGGCCGTCCCAGCTCGGACTGTCCGCAACCACGTCGGCGCCAGCCGGGAACAGCGGTGCGACCGCAGGCACCAGCCGATCTGGAGCACCCCTACCGGGCCCCACTGTGGTTCTGAACGGCAGGCTCGTCCTGGCAGGCCCCTACGACCTGGCGGCACTGGCCCGCCAGGTGGCCGCGGACCTGACACCGGAACAACGCGCCACCCCGGCCACGGCCGTCACGGTGCTCGCGCCCCGCATTCCCCGGCCGCGCACCTCGTCGCAGTCCGCCACCGGATCACATGGCGGCTCCTACCAGGCCGCGGGCAACGACCAGGACCGCACCCTGCCGGTGGGCCTCGCGGGGGAGGCAGCGGTGGCCACGTGGCTGCACGAGCAGTTCGACGTCGCACCAGAGGACTCGTGGAAGTCGAGCCTGCGCCTACACGGACTCGCCGGTGCCCAGCCCGGGGACGACCGGCTCGGCTACGACTTCCTCATCCACGACGGCAACGCGACCTACCTCTACGAGGTCAAGTCGTCCACGGGTAACAGCGGAGAGATCATCCTGGGCGAGTCGGAGGTGCGACGCGCTTCCCGGCTGGCCCCGGGCGAGACGTACTTCATCGTGTACGTCTCTGACGTCCTGGACCGCGACCGCCGCAGCATCACCGTCCTGCCCAACCCATTCAGCGCCCCCGACCTCGCCGGCTACGAACTAGTCAGCACCCAGATGAGGCTCCGATTCAACATTGGCTGACCCAATCAGGACTTCCGCAGTCGCCGCCGGTCAGGGGTTGGCACCCGCCGAGGGCCCGGCCGGTCGCGGTCACCGGCTTGCCTCTCACTGTCGGCTCCACCGTCCTGGCCTACGGTCTTGAGTAGCAGCAGTACACCAGTTCCCTGCCAGAGCGGGCGGCTGGCCAGGACGCAAACGGCACCACGTGCACCTTCCGTCTCCGTCCACCGCCGGAGCCTCAACTCGAGCGAACTCTAGGACCGAATCTTGCGGCATATAGGGGTGCCCAGTCGACTGGAAGTGCTTGGTGGCGTGTTGGGAGGGCGAGGAGTCGCAGCACCCGATCCGGCCGCACGCGGCGCAGCGCCGCAGATGGAACCACCAGCCTGGACCGTCACCCGCCAGACAGTCGGCGCAGCCCGGTCCGCTCGGCGCGGCCTGAGGATCGATTCCGGGGATAGCCTGGTCAGCCATCGGTACACTCCTCACTCGACGGGTGCCGGGGCCGACGGCGGCGCAGTCGACAGCCTGCTCACCAGGTTGCGCCAGGAAGGTGGGGGACGCCAGCGGACACTGGGGCAACGTCGGCCGGCCGCGTCTCGGCTTGCACGGTGCCGGGCGCCCGCTGGGTCACGAAAACGACTCGCTCAGGCCCCGCAGCAACCTCGTGTCGGCCGAGGGCCCGCCGCAGCCTCGATCCTGTTGCGGTCGAACCGGCTGGTGAGGCTGACGTCATGTGGCCGACAGGAAGCTTCGGCGACGACGGCAGCCGTGAAGATTTCTGTCCCCGGGCTCTTTGTCCTGGGTGGTGTCCGCACCTCAGCGACGATGTTCAGGGTTGGGTGGTGTCCGCACCTCAGCGACGATGTTCAGGGTTGGGCGCGTCGAAGCGACAGCCGACGTCCCACTCAGGGCGCTGGTTGCCATAGGTGGGAATACCTCCGGCTCTCCTGAGGAGGGCGGCGAGGTGCATGAGATTCCAGGCGGCGAAGGTCGTGTTCCGGTTGGTGAAGTCGTTCTCGGGACCACCGGATCCTGGATCGAGGTAGCTGGGCCCCGGGCCGGCCTCTCCGATCCATCCCGCGTCGGCCTGCGGCGGGATGGCGAAGCCGATGTGCTGGAGGCTGTAGAGGATGTTCATGGCACAGTGCTTGAGGCCGTCCTCGTTGCCGGTGATCAGGCAGCCGCCGACCCGCCCATAGTAGGCGGACTGGCCGGCATCGTTGAGCTCGGCCGAGTTGGAGTAGAGCCGTTCGATGACGTGCTTCATCACCGAGCTGTTGTCGCCGAGCCAGATCGGACCGCAAAGGACCAGGATGTCCGCGGCCATCACCTTGGCGTACAGCTCGGGCCACGCGTCACTCGCGGCGCCATGCTCGGTCATGTCGGGCTGGACTCCGACCGCGAGATCCCAGTCGACCGGGCGGATCACCTCGGTACGCACACCGCCCGCGCGCATCACCGCGGTGCTGCGATCGATCAGTCCCTCGGTGTTACTGGTCTCCGGTGAAGGTTTCAGGGTGCAGTTGAGGTAGAGGGCGCTGAGGCCGTCGTAGTGGGGCGGGGTACTGGAGTGCATGGGTCCGATCCCTTCGCGACGGCTGATGCCGCGAGTCTGGAGCACCGGAGTGGGGGCTGCGACCACAGCGCGGCGAACGCGGTACGCGCGCCGCGTGCGGATGCGGCGGGGCGTGCCCGGAGTGAGAGTGGGACTCAGGGCCCCAGGTCGTCCGGGCCGGGGCACGAGCCCGGAGGCCCCGGATGGAATTGTTCCCCGCACTGCCCCGTGAGTCCTGGGCGGCGACGAAGGAGACGTTGCATCGGTTCCTCCAGATCGTCGGAAAGGTACGGCTGGCGGCCAGTGCCCGGCGCAACCACTGGTGGAACGTCCCCTTCCACCTGACCGGGGACGGCATCACCACACGCCCCTGTGGCCCGCTCGTCGACGGGACCGTCTTCACCGTCGACTTCGACTTCACCGCCCACCGTCTGCGGGTCCTCACCCTCGACGGCCGACATACCTCGTTCTCCCTGATGGGCCTGTCGGTGGGCGACTTCTACCGTGCTTTCACGGCCGCCCTGTCCCACCTCGGCATCCGCACCCTTCCCGAGCATCCCTACCCATTCGACCTGCCCGACGCCGCCCGGCCGTTCGAAGAGGACGACGAGCACCACACCTACGATCCAGCCGCCGTGGGTCGCTACTGGACGATCCTCACCCAGGTCATGCTGATCCTGGAGAAGTACGCGGCCGGGTACTCCGGGAAGACCAGCCCCGTCCACCATTTCTGGCACACCTTCGACATCGCCGTGACCCGGTTCTCCGACCGGCTCGTGACGCAGGACCGCTCCACCGATCCGGTCACCCGCGAGGCGTACTCGCGCGAGGTGATCAGCAGCGGCTTCTGGTTCGGCGACGAGCGCTCCTACCCGGAGCCCGCCTTCTACTCGTACACAGCGCCGGAGCCCGACGGACTGGAGCGGCAGCCGCTGGACCCACCGGCCGCCCGATGGACGGAGAGCAACGGTGCACACATCGCCCTGCTCCCCTACGACGACGTGCGCGCCACCACGGATCCGCGCGCGGAAATCCTCAGCTTCTACCACAGCGCTTACGCGGCGGGTGCACGCCTTGCGTGCTGGCCCGCGGACCAACTGTGCCGGAACGGGGTGACCGACCCCCAGATTCGGGTGCCGCCGAGGACACTGTGAAGGGACGCCGACGCTAGGACCGCAGACCTCTTCCCGCCCGGCTGCCGACCAGTTCGCTGGGTGGTGTACGACTCCACGGCCACCAACCAGCCAGAACCGCTGACCAGTTGTCCAGTTGCCTTCACGCCGACCAGGAACGACGAGCCACCCACCGGTGTTCCTGACGTGTTTCCCTTGACCATGGACGCCCTCGCCGTGCCCGTGGAGGGCAGGGCGACGAGCGCGATACGCAGCAGTCCTCAGGGGCGCGTCCGGTGGCCGTCGCGCTCGTCCGGCATCAGGGGCCTGGCACCGCTCGCCCAGCCCCGCCCAGAGTTGGGGCCTTCTCACTTGGTGCGGCCGGACATCACTCCTGCAGTGACGTCAGACGCAGCCCTACCCGAGGAACGACAGCCGCACCTGACGGTTGGCATTATCGACATTCGTGTCCACCAGGCACACCGACTGCCACGTTCCCAGCTCCAGCCGGCCCCCGATCACCGGCAGCGTCGCGTGCGGTGGGACCAACGCCGGGAGCACGTGGTCGCGTCCGTGGCCGGGGCTGCCGTGGCGGTGCTGCCAGCGGTCGTCCGCGGGGAGCAGGGCGTGCAGGGCGGAGAGGAGGTCGTCGTCGCTGCCCGCGCCGGTCTCCAGGACGGCGATACCGGCGGTCGCGTGCGGGACGAAGATGTTGAGCAGGCCGTCGCGGCCCGGGGCCGTCCGGGTGAGGAACTGTTCGCAGTCGGACGTCAGGTCGGTGACGGTCTCCGTCGTACCCGTGGTGATGTGCAGGACGCTGGTGGTGAAGGCAGAGGGCATGCGGTCATTGTCCTGCCCGCACAGCGGGATTGCGCGTCCACGGGGCGAGACGTTGTCGGACGGATCGCCCGGATGCCTCCGTTGTGGGCGGAGTCGAGGCCGGCGGGAAGATCCTCACCCGTGTCGCGGTTGGTAGAAGCGTGAACAACGTCGGGGTGCGCCCAGTGGATGTCGTGGTGATCGGCGCCGGACAGGCAGGACTGTCGGGCGCCTACCATCTGCGTCGCGCCGGTCTGGAGCCGGACCGGGATTTCGTGGTCCTCGACCACGCCCCGCGCCCCGGCGGCGCCTGGCAGTTCCGCTGGCCCTCGTTGACGTACGGCAAGGTGCACGGCATGCACGCCCTGCCCGGCATGGAGCTGGCGGGCGCCGACGAGAGCCGGCCCTCGTCCGAGGTCATCGGGGCGTACTTCGACGCGTACGAGCGCGCCTTCGACCTGCGGGTGCACCGGCCGGTCGAGGTCAGCGCGGTGCGCGAGGGCGGGGGCGGGCGGCTGCTGGTGGAGACGTCCGAGGGAACGTACGCGACGCGCGCCCTGATCAATGCCACCGGGACCTGGGACCGGCCGTTCTGGCCGCGGTATCCGGGCCAGGAGACCTTCCGTGGGCGGCAGTTGCATACCGCGAACTACCCGGGGCCCGCCGAGTTCGCGGGGCAGCGGGTGGTCGTCGTGGGCGGCGGGGCCTCCGGGACGCAGCATCTGATGGAGATCGCCGAGGTGGCGGCGGAAACCTACTGGGTCACGCGCCGGCCGCCGGTGTTCCGGGAGGGTCCGTTCGATGCCGAGCAGGGCCGGGCGGCCGTGGCCATGGTGGAGGAACGGGTGCGGCGCGGGCTGCCGCCGCAGAGTGTCGTGAGCGTCACGGGGCTGCCGGTCAACGATGCGGTCCGCCGCGCCCGCGAGTCGGGAGTGCTCGACCGGCTGCCCATGTTCGACCGGATCACACCGGCCGGCGTCGCCTGGGACGACGGTCGCACCGTCGAGGCCGACGTCATCCTCTGGGCGACCGGTTTCCGGGCCGCCGTGGACCATCTCGCCCCGTTGCGGCTGCGCGAGCCCGGCGGCGGGATCCGGGTCGAGGGGACGCAGGCCGTGCGGGACGAGCGGGTCCACCTCGTCGGGTACGGGCCGTCCGCCAGCACCATCGGCGCCAACCGGGCGGGGCGAGCCGCCGTGCGCGCGATCGGCCGGCTGCTGGAGCGCGCCGAGCCCGCTGCGGAGCGGGCCCCGTCCGTGCCCGCGTGAGAGGCGGGGCGGGCGTACCGCTCAGCCGTTTCCGGCGTCGCGGCGCCTACGGTTGAACTCGGCCACGTTGCGTTGCTGCTCCGCGTAGTCGTCGGTGAAACGGGTGTCACCGGGCGCGACCGTGACGAAGTACAGCCAGGGGCCGGGGGTGGGGCTGATCGCCGCCGCCATCGCCTGCTCTCCGGGATTGCCGATGGGGGTGGGCGGGAGCCCCTTGCGTTCGTAGCTGTTGTACGGACTGTCGATCTTCGTGTCTCCCGTGGTGGTGTCCAGTGTGCTGCGGTTCATCGCGTAGTTGAGCGTGGAGTCCATCTGGAGGGGCATGCCGCGGTCGAGCCGGTTGTGGACGACCCGGGCCACCTTGCCCATGTCGGACTCGGTGTCCGCCTCCGCCTGGACGATGCCGGCGATGGTCACCATCTGGTAGACGGTGACACGGTTGCTCCGCGCTCCCGCCGTGATGTGGTCGGCGCCGAACCGGCTCACCGCCGTGTCGACCATGTAGCGCAGCAGGCTCTGCGCAGTCGTGCCGGAGGAGATCGGGTACGTCGCCGGGAAGAGGTAGCCCTCGGGGTTGCCCTTCGCCTCGGCCGGCAGCGGCAGGTCCGCCGTCGCGACGGCCTGCTCCGTGGTGCCGACCGGCTCGTCGAGGGCCTTGTCCGCGGCCACGTACACCTGCGAAGCCCGCCATCCCTCCGGAATCACCAGGGTGCGGGGCTGCTCGGTCTCAGGTTCCCGGGTCAGCAGCGGCACGAGGACGGCGGCCGCCCCCGCGAGGAGGAGGACGGCACCGATGATCAGCACCAGACGACCGCGCCGGGTCGGGCGGATCCTGCGGCGGGGAGGGACGTCCGGGGGCTCGTTCACCATCCGGGCACGCTATCCCGGACCGATCATGCCGCCGGCGCCCCGTCCGCGACGACACGCGGCCCGCACGACACGCGACCCGCAGCACGCGAGGTGAACACACGAACAGGGGATCGGGTGTTCGCTGGAACGCGTGATCGTATCGGGATTCGTTGCTCGGCCCTCGGACGGCGGCTGATGATGACAGAGCGCAAGCGACGGGCTGCAGACCGCGACTGCGCTGTCCCGGAGATTCACCCTGCACAAGGAGAAACACCCGATGAACCTGATCACCAACCTGCTGGCCGGCGTCGTCCACTTCGTGGGTTGGCTCATCTGACCCTTGCTCCGCCCGGCGCCGTCACTCCCCGTCCCACGGGAGTGGCGGCGCCGTCGCGTGTGCCGCCGCGCCGTCAGGCGTGGGCCGCGGGGCCCGTGAAGGGCGGCAGGGCGGCGAAGTCCGGGGCCACCGAGACCGCCTGGGCCAGTGCGCCGAGGGTGCGCCGGACGCGGCTGAGCGGGTGGTCGGGGAAAGCCGCGTCCCACCGTTCGTGGTCGGCCACGTGGAACGGCAGACCGCCCTGGACGTCCGGGGCGTAGGGGTGTGGCCGGAAGTAGTCCTGGGGCCCGACGTCATTGAGGACGACGGCCTCTCGCAGGCCCGTCATGCCCTGCTCCAGCGCCTGGATCTTCACCACGGTGCTGCATCCGGCGCGCGGCACGGTGAAGCTGCCGATGAACGCCTGGCCGCTCCGCCGGTCCGGAAGCGGCAGTTTGAGTATCTGGCGCAGTGCAGGCAACTCCCCCAGCCTCTTCACGGTCGCCTCGATGAGCCCGCCGCCCGCCCGTGCGGTGTGGTGAGTCAGGGCGCTGCGCAGAGCCGGGCCGTCGTCGAGTCCGGCCGGCAGGTCGGGGGGCAGGGCGAAGAAGTGCAGCGACACCACGTCGTCGTACTCGTTCGCCCACGTGTCGTCGGCGACGGGCCGGTATCCGGGGAGTCCGACCCCGAGGAGAGCTCTCATGGCCGGGCATCATGCCGTACCGCCGCCCGGCCCGGCGGCTGCAGGCGTCCGCCGCGCGGGCCGGCTCCGGCTCCTTCCGGTCAGCCGGCCACGGGCGCGAGCCTGGTGTCGTCCCTGCGGACCAGGGCCGCATACCGCCCGTCCTGTCGCAGCAGTTCCTCATGGGTGCCGCGCTCCGCGGTGCGGCCGGCGTCGAGGACGACGATCTGGTCGGCGTCGCGCACGGTGGAGAGCCGGTGGGCGATGGTGATCGTGGTGCGTCCGGCGGAGAGAGCGTCGATCGCCTCCTGTACGGCGAACTCCGTACGGGTGTCGAGGGCGCTCGTCGCCTCGTCGAGGATCAGCACCGGCGGGTCGCGCAGGATCGTGCGGGCAATCGCCAGGCGCTGCTTCTCGCCTCCCGAGAACCGGTAGCCCCGTTCACCGACGAGGGTGTCGTAGCCGTCGGGCAGCGAGGCGATGTGGTCGTGGATCTGAGCGGCACGGGCCGCCGCCTCGATCTCCTCGTCGGTCGCCTCCGGCTTGGCGAAGCGCAGGTTCTCGGCGACCGAGGCGTGGAAGAGGTACGTCTCCTGGGAGACCACGCCGACTGCCCTGGCGAGGGTATCGAAGTCCAGTTCACGCACGTCGACCCCGTCGAGCGTGACCCGGCCGCCGGTGACGTCGTAGAGCCTGGGCACCAGGTAGCTGAGGGTGGACTTCCCGGAGCCGGTGGGACCGACGACGGCCAGGCTGGCGCCTGCGGGAACGGTCACATCGACGCCGCTGAGGGTCGGCCCGCTCTTCTCGTCGTAGCTGAAGTCGACGTTCTCGAAACGGACCTCGCCGCGGATCTTGTCCAACCTCACCGGCTGCTCCGGCTCGGTGATGTCCACCGTGAGGTCGAGGTATTCGAAGATCCGCTGGAAGAGTGCGAGGGACGTCTGCATCTGCACGCCGGTGGACAGCAGGCTCACGGCGGGCCGGAAGAGGCCCTGCTGGAGCGAGACGAAGGCCACGAGGGTGCCGATCGAGACGTCCGGACCACCGGACTGCAGGGCGATGCCGGCGGCCCAGTAGATGACGGCCGGCATGGCGGCCATCACGATGCCGATCGTCGACATGCGCCAGCGCCCGGCCATGCTGGAGCGCACTTCGAGGTCGACCAGGCGCTCGGACTCCTCGGCGAAGCCCTTGGTGAGCGAGTCCGAGCGGCCCATGGTGCGGCCGAGCAGGATGCCGCTGACGGAGAGCGATTCGGTGACGGTGGCCGCCATGGCGGCCATCTGCTTCTGACGCTGGGTGGTGATCTTCTTGCGCTCGCGGCCGACCCGGCGGCTGATCCAGACGAAGACCGGCAGCAGGAGCAGCGAGACGACGGTGAGCCGCCAGTCGAGCGCCAGCATCGCGACGACCGTGGCGATGACCGCGGTGAGGTTGGAGACCAGGGAGGTCGCCGTCGAGGTGACGGTGGCCTGCATGCCGCCGATGTCGTTGGCGATCCGGGACTGGACCTCGCCGGTGCGGGTTTTGGTGAAGAAAGCGAGCGGCATCCGCTGGAGCTGGGTGTAGACGGCGGTGCGCAGGTCGTGCATCACCCGCTGGCCGACGGTGGTCGAGATGAGCGTCTGCAGCACGCCGAAGACGCTGTTCATCACCGCGGTGAGGATCATGCCGAGGGCCAGCAGCGAGAGCAGCCCGGTCCGGCCCTGGGGGATGGCGGTGTCCAGGATCTCGCGCAGCAGGAAGGGAGAGGCGACCGACACCAGCGACGAGGCGCCGACGAGCAGTCCGACCACCGCGAGACGACCGCGGTAGGGGCGGAAGAGGCGGAGGATGCGGCGCAGCTCGGCCGGCGGCTGGGCGGCGCCCTTGGGCGGGGGTGTCCACGTGGGTTCGTCGGGTTTCATGGGCTCCTTCGTCAGGCGTGCGACAACGGGAGGAAGAGCGTGGGCGCCTGCGAAGTGCACGCGACCCGTGGGTGGCAGAGCGGCCGGGGCCTCGCCGCCGGCCGCGCCGGCGCCCGGCGAGCGGGCCTCGTGGCCCTGGTCGCCCGTGGGTGACAATGAGAGCCTAGCTCATTGTTACCTATACTCACAATGAACAAGGTCCTGATATTGTTCCCGTCATGGATTCCCCCGACCCCGACGGCGTGCTCGCCGAACAGCTGCTGCGGCTGACCCGCAGACTCCAGCGCATTCAGAGCCGCCAGCTGGAGCCGATCGGCATCACCCCCGCACAGTTCCGGCTGCTGCGCACCGTCGCGCACTACGACGGCCCACCGCGGATGGCGGATCTCGCACAGCGTCTCGATGTCGTGCCCCGCGCCGTGACCACGCTGGTCGACGGGCTGGAGGCCAGTGGGCGGGTGCGCCGGACCCCCGATCCGGACAGCCGCCGGGTGGTCCGGATCGAGATCACGGAGGAGGGCATCGCCACGCTGCGCTCGCTGCGCAACGCGCGCCGGGCGGCCGCAGAGGAGATCCTGGCTCCACTGACCGCGGAGCAGCGTGAGGTGCTCGGCGGTCTGCTGACCGCTCTGGTCAACGGAATGCCGGAGCGCCACTGCTGACCGCTCCGGTCAACGGAATGCCGGAGCGCCACTGCTGACTGACCGGGTGCGGAGTTCCGCGCCGAGCCGCCGAGGGGACCTGGACATGCCGCTGCTGGAACCGAACCCGGAAGCCCTGCGCCCCGGCGTGACGCGGTCCCCGTCCCACGACCGGGTCCCCGACACCCGGGCGGCGGGCACGCCCGAACCGCTGCGGGGCGAGCTGACCGCACTCCTGGGCCCGCAGAAGGTGCTCTGGAAGATCTCCGACCTGGTGCGGTACGCCTCCGACGCCAGTCCGTACCGCTTCGTCCCCCAGGTCGTCGTCGTTCCGGAGGACATCGACGACATCTCCGCGATCCTGTCGTACGCCCACGGCAAGGGCCGCAACGTCGTCTTCCGGGCCGCGGGCACCAGCCTGAACGGCCAGGCGCAGGGCGAGGACATCCTCGTCGACGTACGACACCACTGGGCGGGCATCGAGGTCCTGCAGGGGGGCGCCCGGGCCCGCATCCGCCCGGGGACGACGGTCATGCGGGCGAACGCCGCCCTCGCCCGGCACGGACGGCTGCTGGGGCCGGACCCGGCCAGCGCGATCGCCTGCACGATCGGAGGCGTGGTCGCCAACAACGCCTCCGGGATGACCGCCGGAACCACCCGCAACTCGTACCGGACCGTCTCCTCCCTCACCGTCGTGCTGCCAAGCGGCACGGTGGTGGACACCGGCGATCCCGCGGCGGACGAGGACCTGGCGCACGCGGAACCGCGGCTCTGCGCGGGGCTGCTCGCCCTGAAGGCGGAGATCGAGGCCGACGCCGCCCTCACCGCCCGCATCCGGGCCAAGTACGAGATCAAGAACACCAACGGCTACCGGCTCGACGCCTTCCTGGACGGTTCGACGCCGGTGGAGATCCTGCGCGGTCTCATGGTCGGCTCGGAGGGCACCTTCGGCTTCATTTCCGAGGTCGTCTTCGACACGCTGCCGCTGGACCGCCGGATCTCCACCGCGCTGCTCTTCTTCCCCTCCCTGACGGCGGCCGCGGCGGCCGTCCCGCTGTTCAACGCGGCGGGCGCCCTCGCCCTGGAGCTGATGGACGGCAACACCCTGCGCGCCTCGGTCAGCGTCAAGGGGGTGCCCGCCGACTGGGCCGGGCTGCCGAAGGAGACCGCGGCCCTGCTGGTGGAGTTCCGCGCTCCGGACGAGCCGGGCCAGGAGGCGTACGAGGAGGCGGCCGCCCAGGTCGTACGGCAGCTCGAACTGGTCCGGCCCGTCACCTCGGTGACCAACGAGTTCACCCGGGACGCCCGCACGATCGCCGGCTACTGGAAGGCCCGCAAGGCCTTCGTCACCGCGGTCGGCGGTTCCCGGCCGTCCGGTACGACGCTGATCACGGAGGACTTCGCGGTCCCGCCCTCCCGGCTGGCCGACGCCTGCGAAGCCTTGCTCGGGCTGCAGGCCGCGCACGGTTTCGACGCCGCCGTCGCGGGCCACGCGGCCCACGGCAACCTGCACTTCCTGCTGGCGTTCGACGCGGCGAAGCAGTCCGACGTCGACCGGTACGCCGCCTTCATGGCCGACTTCTGCCGGCTCACCGTGGAGCGGTTCGACGGATCGCTCAAGGCGGAGCACGCCACCGGCCGCAACATCGCGCCCTTCCTGGAGCTGGAGTGGGGACCGCGGGCGACCGAGCTGATGTGGCGTACGAAGCAGGTCATCGACCCCGACGGCGTACTGGCGCCCCGGATCGTGCTGGACCGCGACCCGAAGGCCCATCTGCGCGGGCTGAAGACCATTCCCCACGTCGAGGCGGTGGCCGACCCCTGCATCGAGTGCGGCTTCTGCGAACCGACCTGTCCCAGCCGCGACCTGACCACCACACCCCGCCAGCGCATCGTGCTGCGCCGCGAGATGATGCGGCAGCCGGGCGGCTCACCGGTGGAAACGGGGCTGCTCGACGCCTACGGCTACGACGCCGTCGACACCTGCGCGGGCGATTCCACCTGCAAGCTCGCCTGCCCCGTCGGGATCGATACGGGCGCCATGATGAAGGACTTCCGCCACCGACGGCACTCCCCGCGCGAGGAGCGGATCGCCGCGCTCACCGCAACGAACTTCCGCACCGTCGAGGCGGCGGCCCGGCTGGCCGTCGCCGCCGCCGACCGGATCGACGACCGGCTGCTCAAAGGCGCCACCGGTCTCGCCCGCAAGGCCGTGAGCCCCGATCTGCTGCCCGCATGGCTGCCGGAGATCCCCGGCGCGGCCGCCCGCAAGCTGCCCCGCACCTCCCGGGCGGGGGCGAGCGCGGTCTACTACCCGGCCTGCGTCAACCGCATCTTCGGCGGTCCCGAGGGACATCGCGGCCCGTCGCTGCCCCAGGCCGTGGTCCTCGTCTCGGCCCGTGCCGGGAAGCCCGTCTGGATTCCGGAGGATGTGGCGGGCACCTGCTGCGCGACGATCTGGCACTCCAAGGGGTACGACGCCGGGAACACCGTGATGGCCAACCGGATCGTCGAGGCCGCCTGGGGCTGGACGGCCGGAGGACGGCTGCCCCTGGTCGTCGACGCCTCCTCGTGCACGCTGGGCATCGCCCACGAGGTGGTGCCGTATCTGACCGAGGACAACCGGGAGTTGCACCGCGAGTTGCGGGTGGTCGACTCGCTGGTGTGGGCGGCCGACGAGCTCCTGCCCGAGCTGACGGTGCTGAGGAAGACCGGTTCGGCGGTTCTGCACCCGACCTGCTCGATGGAACATCTGGACGACGTCGGCCAGTTGCACACGGTCGCGGAAGCCTGCGCGCGGGAGGTCGTGATCCCTGACGACGCCGGGTGCTGCGGTTTCGCGGGCGACCGGGGCATGCTGCACGAGGAGTTGACGGCCTCGGCCACGGCGAAGGAGGCCGCCGAGGTGAACTCCCGGGAGTACGACGCGTATCTGAGCGCGAACCGCATGTGCGAGATCGGAATGGACCGGGCGACGGGCCGTTCGTACCGCTCGGCGCTGATGGAGCTGGAGCGGGCGACCCGGCCCGGACCCGCTTAGGCCAAAGGCCCGGTCCGGACCCGTTGAGGCCAAAGGCCCGGCCGGGCGCTCAGGCGCGGAGGCCGGCGCGGTCGCCCATCACCACGACGGGGTGCTGTTTCGGGTCCAGGGTGCGCAGCAGCTTCACCATCGCCGCCTTCGGCAGGCTCACACAGGCCGATGTGCCGCTGCCGTGGTCCATGTGGAGCCAGATGCTGCCGCCCTTGGACTGGCCCTCCGGGCGCGTCGGGTCGTTGGGGGCGGTGCCCTTGACGCGGTTGTAGTCGATGGCGATGACGTAGTCGAAGTCGTGCCAGTAGGGCTTGGCCCAATAGCGGGGGGCCTGGATGGCGGTCGACTCGCTGTACGGGAGCAGCGCTCCCGGGTCGGGCAGCGCGCCGCCCGCGTCGGTGAGGGTGAAGACGCCGACCGGTGAACGCTTGTCGTCCTCGTGATGGTCGGTGGTCCAGCCCTTGCGGCCGTTGTGGGCCTTCCAGCCGGCGGCTTTGTCCCAGGTGGACCCGGTCCGGGTGTACAGCACGACGGTGGAGTCCGCCGAGTTCCGGCCCTCGCCGTACACGGCGACGACCTGGCGGGAATCCTCGGGGATCTTCGACTGCAGGCGGTCCCCCACGTCCGGGATGCGCTTCAGGTCGGTGGTCCGCGCCTGGTCCTTGTCCTTCCGGGCGCCGGCCGACCGCGCGTCACCCTTCTTGTGCTCCTGCCCGTCGCCGCACGACGTCAGGGTGGTGAGCAGGACACCGCAGGCGGCCGCCGAGGCCACCACTCGTACCGCACCGGCTATAAGCATGCGTCCATGCTCGCACCCCCGGGTCCCCAGGACGTCCCCGGCTGCGGTGTCCGGCGCGTGTGTGCCCAACCTTTACTCGGTCGCCCGGTGGACCGGACCGCGTCCCGCGACGCCCGGCGTGCGGGTCGGGCCTTCCGAGGCGCTCAAGGGCCTCCGCGTAAAAGGGTTTGCCTCCGCCCCCGCGGGGAGCGAGGCTTGAACGGTTTGGTCCCCCCACGCCCTCCCCCCACGTGTTTCCGCGGCTCCCTCGCGGACTTCAGCTCCTTCCGATCTCTTGGGACGTCATGCACATTCGCGATCTTCCGTACTCGGATCCCGGCGATCCCGATGTCCGGTCGGGCCCTCGCTTCCTGCTCTGGCTCGGCCGCAACCAGATCCGCGGACAGCTCAAGTCCTTGTCGTGGGGTCTGCTGCACCAGTGCGCCCTCGCGGGGCTGCCGCTCGCCGTGGGGTTCGCCGTCCAGTCGGTCATCGACCGGTCCGCAGGACGACTGGCCCTGTCCGGCGGCCTGATCGCGGTGCTCGGCGCGCTGATCGCGGTGGGCGACACCATGCTCCACCGGACCGCCGTCACCAACTGGATCACCGCCGCCGCCCGGGTCCAGCAGCTGCTGGCCCGCAAGACCGCGGAGCTCGGCTCGGCGCTGACGCGCCGGGTCGCGGCGGGCGAGGTCGTCGCGGTGTCCACCGGCGACGTGGAGAAGATCGGCTGGTTCGTCGAGGCGCTGTCCCGCTTCGCCGCCGCCGCGGCGGCCCTCGTCCTCATCTGTGTCGGGCTCGTCCTCTACCTGCCCTCGCTCGGCGTGCTCGTGGCGCTGTCCGTGCCCGTGCTCGCCCTGGCCGTACTGCCGCTCCTGCCCCGGGCCACCCGCCGCGCCGACGTGCAGCGCGAGAAGGCGGGCAAGGCCACCGAGCTGGCCTCCGACACGGTGGCCGGGCTGCGCGTGCTGCGCGGCATCGGCGGCGAGGAGCTGTTCCTCGGCCGCTACCGGCGCGCCTCGCAGGAGGTCCGCAAGGCCGCCGTGCGCAGTGCGCGGATGTGGTCGCTGATCTCGGCGATCCAGGTGCTCCTGCCGGGTGTGCTGCTGATCTCGCTGGTCACCTACGGCGCCACGCTGGCGCGGGACGGGAAGATCGGCGTCGGCCAGCTGGTGACGGTGTACAGCGCGGCGACGCTGATGCTGTTCCCGCTGCGGCACTTCGAGGAGATCGCCATGGCGTACTCCTTCTCCCGGCCGTCCGCACAGCGCGCGGTCCGGGTCCTCTCGCTGAGCCGGGTCGCACGGCCGTCCACGGTCGATGCCGTTCCGTCCGGTGACCTGTACGACCCGGCCACCGGACTGATGGCTCCGGAGGGCCTGTTCACCGCGGTGGTCTGCGGAGATCCGGACGAGGCCGGCCGCCTGGCGGACCGGCTCGGCGGCCATGCCCAGCCGGCCGTGGCGCGGGAGGGCGAGGCGGAGGAGGCGGCGGCTCCCGCGCTGCCGTCGGTCCTGCTCGGGGGCGTACCCCTGGACGAACTGGAACTGGACGCCGCCCGGACCGCTGTGCTGGTCCAGGACAAGGACCCGGTGCTGCTCTCCGGCACGCTGCGCGAACTGCTGGACGTGCCGTCGTCCGGCCGGGTCGCCGCCGCGGACGCGCTGTCGGCCGCGCAGTGCGGTGACGTCCTGGACGCGCTCGCGCAGGCGTCGGTCGACGCCGACGGTGACCCCATGAACACCCGGATCACCGAACGCGGCCGGTCGCTGTCCGGCGGCCAGCGTCAGCGGCTCGCCCTGGCGCGGTCGTTGGTGACCGACCCGGAGGCCCTGGTGCTCGACGAGCCGACGTCCGCCGTCGACTCGCACACCGAGGCGCGGGTCGCCCAGGGCATCAAGGCGCTGCGGAAGGACCGCACGACGGTGGCGTTCGCTTCGTCACCGCTGCTGCTCGACCTGGCGGACCGCGTCGCGCTGGTCCATGACGGCACCGTGGTCGCGGTCGGCACCCACCGCGACCTGCTGCGCGACGAACCGCGCTACCGCGCGGTCGTCACCCGGGAGACCGACGACGAGATCGCCGCGGCCGCACCCGGAACGAACGAGGACATCGACGCGATCGAAACGATCGAGGAAATCGAGGAGAGGGCATGATCGGCGTCGCACCACCGGCGTACGACCCGGCCGCCCCGGAGTCGGCGACGACTCTGCCGGTCGGCACCCCCACGACCGTACGCGCCTACGTAAGGGAGCTGTTGCGGCGCCACCGGCGGCCGTTCATCGTCGTCACGGCGCTCAACTGTGTCGCGGTGATCTCGTCGATCGCGGGGCCGTATCTGCTGGGCGGACTGGTCGAGGACCTGTCCGACGGCGTCACCGACCTGCATCTGGGCCGGACGGCCGCGGTGTTCGCACTGGCGCTGGTCATCCAGACGGTGGTCACCAGGATGATGCGGCTGCGCAGCGCGATGCTGGGCGAGGAGATGCTGGCCGATCTGCGCGAGGACTTCCTCGTGCGGTCGGTGCGGCTGCCGCCGGGCGTGCTGGAGCGGGCCGGGACCGGAGACCTGCTGTCCCGGATCACCACGGACATCGACCGGCTCGCCAACGCCATGCGTGAGGCGGTGCCGCAGCTGGCCATCGGCGTGGTGTGGGCGGGGCTGCTGCTCGCCGCGCTCGCCGTCACCGCTCCCCCGCTGGCGCTCGCGGCGCTCATCGCGCTGCCGGTACTGATCGTCGGCTGCCGCTGGTACTTCCGCCGGGCACCGTCGGCGTACCGCTCGGAGGCGGCCGGGTACGCGTCGGTCGCGGCGATGCTCGCGGAGACCGTCGACGCCGGACGGACCGTGGAGGCCCACCGGCTCGGGGCGCGGAGGGTCGCCCTGTCGGACCGGCGGATCAAGGAGTGGACGGCCTGGGAGCGGTACACGCTGTTCCTGCGGTCCGTGCTCTTCCCCGTCATCAACGTCACGTACGTGACGATTCTCGGCGCGGTCCTGATGCTCGGCGGCTGGTTCGTCATCGAGGGCTGGCTCACCGTCGGTCAGCTGACGACCGGTGCGCTGCTCGCGCAGATGATGGTCGATCCGATCGGCCTGATCCTGCGCTGGTACGACGAGTTGCAGGTCGCCCAGGTGTCACTGGCCCGCCTCGTGGGAATCCGCGAGATCGAGCCGGACGCGGGGGACGCCGACGTGGCCCCGGACGGCCGCCAGGTGCGCGCCGCCGATGTGCACTTCGGCTACCGCGCCGGACTCGACGTGCTGCACCAGGTGTCGCTGGACGTCGCTCCCGGTACGCGGCTGGCGCTGGTCGGGCCGTCCGGTGCGGGCAAGTCCACGCTGGGCCGGCTGCTGGCCGGGATCTACGCCCCGAGGACCGGGGAAGTCACGCTGGGCGGTGCGCAACTGGGACGGATGACGGCGGAGCGGGTCCGTACGCATGTGGCTCTGGTCAACCAGGAGCACCATGTGTTCGTCGGGTCGCTGCGGGACAACCTGCTGCTGGCCCGGACCGATGCCGGGGACGCGGAGCTGTGGGCCTCGCTGGCCGCGGTCGACGCGGACGGCTGGGCGAGGGCCCTCGACGAGGGGCTGGACTCCGAGGTCGGCTCGGGCGGTCTGGTGCTCACCCCGGCGCAGGCCCAGCAGATCGCGCTGGCCCGGCTGGTGCTGGCCGATCCGCACACGCTCGTGCTGGACGAGGCGACCTCGCTGCTCGACCCGCGCGCGGCCCGTCATCTGGAGCGCTCGCTGGCCCGGGTGCTGGACGGCCGTACGGTCGTGGCCATCGCCCACCGGCTGCACACGGCGCACGACGCCGACGTGATCGCCGTCGTCGAGCAGGGGCGGATCAGCGAGCTGGGCAGCCATGACGAACTGGTGGCGGCGGACGGCGCGTACGCCGCGCTGTGGCGGTCCTGGCACGGCTGACCAGGACCGGCCCGTCACGGGCCCGCGCGTGCTCGCCTTCCGGCCGTGGCCCGCCGCCCCGGCCGGAAGGCGTCGTTTTCACCCGTTCCGCCGCGTCGCGGCCAGATCGCCTCCCTGTCCGGAGGTGACCGCGTCGGCGGCGGGGCCGGTCGCCGGGTGCGGGGTGGCCGCGGCGACCTTCACCGTGGCGGTGGACGGCCGTGGCCGGAGCAGCACCACCGAGACGAGAGCCGCGAGCAGGGTGAGCGCCGCGGCGACGATCAGGCACAGCCGGAGTCCGTCGAGGAAGGCGTCGCCGACGGCGCCCAGCGCCTGGCCGGTGTGAGCTCCGAGGTTCATCCCGGCGACCGCGCCCAGCCCGCCTTCGCGGGCGGTGTCCACCATGCCCTGCCGGCTCGCTCCCGTGATTCCGGCGTCGGCGAGACGGGCGGGGAACGCGTCGAGGGCCCGTGAGGTGAGAAGGGCGCCCAGAACGGCCGGGCCCAGTGCGCCGCCGATCTGGCGGAAGGCGTTGTTGCCGGCTGCGGCCATACCGGCCAGGTGGTGGGGCACGGAGGCGACCGCGGTGGCCGTCATCGGCGTCAGGATGCCGCCCATTCCGACGCCCAGCAGAGCCAGCCGCCCCGCGAGGGAGACGAACGACGTGTCCGCGTCGAGGGTGGTCATCGAGAGGAGCGCGCCGGAGACGACGAGCAGCCCGGCGGTGATCAGGGTGCGGGCGGGAATCCGGTGCATGAGACGTGAGACCGGACCGCCGACGACGATGGAGGCGGCGGTGACCATGAGAAGGCGCCAGGCGGCCTGAAGGGTGTCGAGCTGCTGCACCAGGCCGAAGTAGAGGCTCAGCAGGAAGAAGAAGCCGATGAGCGCCAGGAACGTGATCATCGCGACGAGCGTCGTGGCCGTGAACGCGGGGCTGCGGAACAGGGCCAGGTCCAGCATGGGGCTGTCGCTGCGCCGCTCCGCCACCACGAAGGCGATCGCGCCGGCCACGGCGACGAACAGCGCCACCAGGACCGGGGTGTCGGTGAAGGAACCGGCACCGCCCTCGATCACGCCGTACACCAGCGCCGTGATCGCCACCGCCGCGGTGATCTGGCCCGGCCAGTCGAGCCGTCGCCCGTGCGGGGCGCGGGAGTCGGTCAGCAGCCGGGCGGCGAAGACCACGGCGAGCAGCGAGACCGGAATGGCCAGGAGGTAGATCCACCGCCAGGCCGCGTGCTCCAGGACGACGCCGGCGATCAGCGGGCCGACGGCCAGCGCCATGAGGAGCGAGGTCGCCCACAGACCGATGAACTTGCCGCGTTCCCGGTGGTCGGGCACCGCGTGACTGATCAGGGCCAGGGTGGTGGGCAGCAGCGCGGCCGCGCCCAGCCCGGCGAGTGCCTGCCCCGCCCACAGCACCTCGATCGACCGGGCTCCCAGCGCGACGGCGGCACCCACGGCGGAGAACAGCAGGCCCGCCTGGAACACCTTCTTGCGGCCGTACACGTCGCCGACCACGCCGGCGGTCAGGATGAACGCCGCCATGGGCAGAACGAACGCGTCCTGGACCCAGGACAGCTGGGCAGTCGACGCGCCCAGCGCCGCCTGGATGGCGGGCAGGCTCACGGAGACGGTGGTCACCGGCAAGTAGGCGACGAAGACGCCCAGGCAGGCCATGACGAGCGTGGCCGCCCGCCGCTCGGGCCGGCTGCTCGCCGAGGGTGTGACGTTCAAGGCAACACTCCTATGCGACGCGGTGCGCCGCGGTTGATGTCCAGCGGGGGTCCTGTCCCCCTGGAGCGCGGTTCCCCGGCCGCCACGGAACCCGAAGGGCACCGTTCCGGGCCCCGCGGGACGGGGGCCGAAAGCGTCGGGCCCTCGCTTCGGACAGAGCCGCGTCCCAGCATCGGCGAGGCGACACGGAATCAACGAGGCGAGAGCGCACTTCGCACCTAAACCGCCGTCGGCGCCGCCGGACGTGACACAATTCCGCCGTGATCGACGACGTGGACATGAGAATCCTCCGCAGCCTTCATCACGCGCCGCGTGCTCCGTTCCGGCTCATCGGCGACGTGAGCGGGGTGTCCGAGCAGACGGCGGCCCGCCGCTATCAAGCCCTGCGGCGCGCCGGCGTGATGCGGGTCGTGGGCCTGGTGGATCCCGCCGTGCACGGCGAGGCGCAGTGGGTGGCCCGCATCCGCTGTCGCCCCGACCGCGCCGGATCCCTCGCCGACGCGCTCGCCCGGCGCCCGGACATCGCCTACGTCGGCATCGCCTCGGGCGGCTCGGAGATCATCTGTGTCATCCGCTCACCGCTCCACGCCCCGCGCGAGGCCATGCTGCTGCGGCAGTTGCCCCGATCCGCGGCCGTCCTCGACATGAGCATCGATCTGCTCATCCACCCCTTCGGCGACCCCCGCACGGCAGGCTGGACCGGCTACGGCGGACATCTCACCGCCGAGCAGGAGGCACGGCTGGCCGGCAGCCCGCCCGCCGCCCCGGCCGGCCCGCTCCTCCCCCTCACCGCCGAGGACGGCCCGCTGCTCGACGCCCTCGCCGAGGACGGCCGTACCTCGCACACGCGGCTGGCCGAGGTCACCGGCTGGTCCAAGGGCCGCGTCGCCCGCCGGCTGGAGTCCCTGGAGGCCACCGGCACCCTCACGTACGACATCGACCTGCTGCCGGAACACCTCGGTTACCACCTCAACGCCACCCTCTGGCTGCGCGTCGCTCCTGCCCGGCTGGAAGACACCGGGAACGAGATCGCCCGGCACGACGAGGTCGCGTTCGCCGGCGCCACCAGTGGCGAACACAACGTGATGGCGATCGTCATCTGCCGCGACGCCGAGGAGTTCTACCGCTACCTGACCACCCGCCTCGCCGCCGTGCCCGGCGTCGACGCCTACGGGGTCAGCATCCGGGTACGGCGTCTCAAGCAGGCCGCCTCCCTCATCTCCCACGGCCGCCTGGTCCCTCCCGCACCCGCCTGACGGCTTTGTGTGCCCCACGTGACGAACCGTCATCTGCCGTGCCTCGGAGGCGGGTTCACGGGCAGCATGGAGGTGGGGTTCCGTGGTCGACTCCGGACGAGACGCCGCAGTGCTGTGCCGGCCAGGCGCCGGACCCCCGTGCGGGCCTCGCGGACTGCCGGCCCTGGACCCCGACGGGGGCAGGGCCGGAACGCGTCAGATGAAGTTCATGGCGGCAGCCCCGCCCACGCCCCCGAGCACCATGAACAGCGGCATCAGCACCTTCATCTCCACCCAGCTGCCGGCCCTGAACCGCATGGCCTTCGGCGGGCCGATCGGGTACCAGCGCTTGCGGCCCACCGGGATCGGCCACAGGATCGGGCAGCCGGAGACGGTCAGCGCGTCGCCGATGTCGTGGACGAGGGCGCCCAGCACGATGGGCAGACCCAGCCAGAGGTACTCCTGGCCGGGATCGGTGAAGAGCCAGTCCGAGCCGTTGCCCGGTTGGTCGAGGACGCCGGCGAGGATCCACGCGCTGGTCGCGCCGAGCAGCCACACCAGGACGTCGCTGGACACCCTGGCGGCCCGCCAGAGCAGCCCCTCGACGGCGAGCACCAGGTGGACGAAGAGAATGGCGAGCACCGCCCACCGGCCGCCGGTGATCGCGGCGGCGGAGGCGCCCGCGCCGATCAGGACCGCCCACAGCCAGGTGTGGGTCAGGGTGCGGTGGCCGCCGTTGCGGTTCGAGTCGCCCCGCAACCGGGTGGCCTTGTAGACGGCGTGCGAGAGCTTGTCGACGATCTCGCAGAGTCCACGGGAGACCGGTCCGAAGGCGCGCGATATGGTCGCCGACTTGTGGTCGAGGTCCGGGGCCAGCGCCGCGCCCGCGGTGATCAGCGCGCCGACGACCAGGACGGGCCACGGCATGGCGTGGCCGGCGGCAGCCGCGGCCGCGCCCACCCCCAGCCAGGCTGCTGCCCCTGACAGAGAGTGTGCCGGTCCCATCATGGCTGTATCCGCCCCCGTAGGTGTCGTGAGTGCGACAGGTCAGGTGGTGCCTGTGCGCGAGTTCCGGTCACCGTCGGTGCGGTGCGGCCGAGTTGAGAGGGCAGCGTATCGTCCGTGATCTTCGTGCCGTCGTCCGGTTCCCTCCTCGGGGTGGAAGACAGGCAAGATGGGGGTGTGACCCTTATCGATCAGCTGCCCCCGACCGACGACCCCGACGCCCTCTTCGAGGCTTTCTCGTCATGGACCGAGACGCAGGGGATCACCCTCTATCCCGCTCAGGAGGAGGCGCTGATCGAGGTGGTCTCCGGGGCCAACGTGATCCTCTCCACCCCCACCGGCTCCGGGAAGAGCCTGGTCGCGGCGGGCGCGCACTTCACCGCCCTGGCCCAGGACAAGGTCACCTTCTACACCGCTCCGATCAAGGCGCTGGTCTCGGAGAAGTTCTTCGACCTGTGCAAGCTGTTCGGTACGGAGAACGTCGGCATGCTCACCGGCGACGCCTCGGTCAACGCCGACGCCCCGGTGATCTGCTGCACCGCCGAGGTTCTGGCGTCCATCGCGCTGCGTGACGGGAAGTACGCGGACATCGGCCAGGTCGTCATGGACGAGTTCCACTTCTACGCGGAGCAGGACCGCGGCTGGGCGTGGCAGATCCCGATCCTGGAGCTGCCGCAGGCCCAGTTCGTCCTGATGTCGGCCACGCTCGGTGACGTCCGGATGTTCGAGGAGGACCTGACCCGCCGTACCGGACGCCCCACCTCCGTGGTCCGCTCGGCGACCCGCCCGGTCCCGCTCAGTTACGAGTACCGGCTGACGCCGATCACCGAGACGATCACCGAGCTCCTGGACACCCGGCAGTCGCCCGTCTACATCGTGCACTTCACCCAGGCCGCGGCGGTCGAGCGGGCGCAGTCGCTGATGAGCATCAACATGTGCAGCAAGGAGGAGAAGGAGAAGATCGCCGACCTCATCGGCAACTTCCGCTTCACCACCAAGTTCGGCCAGAACCTCTCCCGTTATGTGCGCCACGGCATCGGGGTGCACCACGCGGGCATGCTGCCGAAGTACCGGCGCCTGGTCGAGAAGCTCGCCCAGGCGGGTCTCCTGAAGGTCATCTGCGGCACGGACACCCTCGGCGTCGGCGTCAACGTGCCCATCCGCACCGTGCTGTTCACGGCCCTCACCAAGTACGACGGCACCCGGGTGCGGACGCTGCGGGCCCGCGAGTTCCACCAGATCGCGGGCCGGGCCGGCCGCGCGGGCTTCGACACGGCGGGCTTCGTCGTCGCCCAGGCCCCGGAGCACGTCGTCGAGAACGAGAAGGCGGTCAAGAAGGCCGGCGACGACCCGAAGAAGAAGCGCAAGGTCGTCCGCAAGAAGGCACCCGAAGGCTTCGTCGCCTGGTCGGAGACCACGTTCGACAAGCTGATCCAGTCCGATCCGGAGCCGCTGACCTCGCGTTTCCGGGTCACTCACACCATGCTGCTGTCGGTGATCGCGCGTCCCGGGAACGCCTTCGAGGCGATGCGGCATCTGCTGGAGGACAACCACGAGCCGCGGAAGGCGCAGCTGCGCCACATCCGCCGGGCGATCGCGATCTACCGTTCCCTGCTGGACGGCGGCGTCGTGGAACAGCTGGACAAGCCCGACGCGGAGGGCCGCATCGTGCGGCTCACCGTCGATCTGCAGCAGGACTTCGCGCTGAACCAGCCGCTGTCCACGTTCGCGCTCGCCGCGTTCGAGCTGTTGGACGCCGACTCGCCTTCGTACGCGCTGGACATGGTCTCGGTGGTGGAGTCGACGCTCGACGACCCGCGCCAGATCCTCGCCGCGCAGCAGAACAAGGCACGCGGCGAGGCGGTCGGGCAGATGAAGGCCGACGGCATCGAGTACGAGGAGCGGATGGAGCTCCTCCAGGAGGTCACGTACCCGAAGCCGCTGAGCGAACTGCTGTGGCACGCGTACGACGTCTACCGCCAGAGCCACCCGTGGGTCAGCGATCACCCGGTGTCGCCGAAGTCGGTGATCCGTGACATGTACGAACGCGCCATGACGTTCACCGAGTTCACGTCGAACTACGAACTGGCGCGCACCGAGGGCATCGTGCTGCGCTATCTCGCGAGCGCCTACAAGGCGCTGGAGCACACCATCCCGGACGACATCAAGTCCGAGGACCTGGAGGATCTCATCGCGTGGCTCGGCGAGATGGTCCGTCAGGTCGACTCCAGTCTCCTCGACGAGTGGGAGCAGCTGGCCAACCCCGAGGTGGAGACGGCCGAGCAGGCGCAGGAGCGGGCCGACGAGGTCAAGCCGGTCACGGCCAACGCCCGCGCCTTCCGGGTGCTGGTGCGCAACGCGATGTTCCGCCGGGTCGAGCTGGCCGCGCTGGACCGGGTCCGCGACCTCGGGGAGCTGGACGGTGACGCGGGCTGGGACGAGGACGCGTGGGGCGAGGCGATGGACGCGTACTGGGACGAGTACGAGGAGCTGGGCACCGGTCCGGACGCCCGCGGGCCGAAGCTGCTGAAGATCGACGAGGATGCCGAGCACGGCCTGTGGAGGGTCCGGCAGACGTTCGCCGACCCGAACGGCGACCATGACTGGGGCATCAGTGCCGAGGTTGATCTGGCCGCGTCCGACGAGGAGGGCCGGGCGGTCCTCCGGGTCACGTCCGTGGGCCAGTTGTGAGCGCGTCCGTACCGACGGCGCCGCTGCGAGAGTGGAGAAGAACCCCATGACGAACCCCGCCGAGCGCTTGGTCGACCTGCTCGACCTGGAGCGGATCGAGGTCAACATCTTCCGTGGCCGCAGTCCCGAGGAGTCCCTCCAGCGGGTCTTCGGCGGACAGGTGGCGGGACAGGCGCTGGTGGCGGCGGGCCGCACCACCGACGGGGACCGGCCGGTGCATTCGCTGCACGCCTACTTCCTGCGGCCTGGCCGCCCCGGGGTGCCGATCGTCTACGAGGTGGAACGGGTCAGGGACGGCCGGTCGTTCACCACGCGCCGGGTGACGGCCGTCCAGCAGGGCCGGACGATCTTCAATCTGACGGCGTCCTTCCACCGCCCGGAGGAGGCGGGCTTCGAGCACCAGTTGCCGCCGGCCCGTGTGGTGCCCGATCCGGAGGAGCTGCCGACGGTCGCGGAAGAGGTGCGCGAGCACCTGGGCGGTCTGCCGGAGGCCCTGGAGCGGATGGCCCGGCGCCAGCCGTTCGACATCCGCTACGTCGACCGGCTGCGCTGGACGCGGGAGGAGATCAAGGACGCGGACCCGCGCAGCGCGGTGTGGATGCGCGCGGTCGGCCCGCTCGGTGACGACCCGCTGGTGCACACCTGTGCGCTGACGTACGCGAGCGACATGACGCTGCTGGACGCGGTGCGCATCCCGGTGGAGCCGCTGTGGGGGCCGCGCGGCTTCGACATGGCCTCGCTGGACCACGCGATGTGGTTCCACCGCCCGTTCCGGGCCGACGAGTGGTTCCTGTACGACCAGGAGTCGCCGGTGGCGACCGGCGGGCGGGGTCTGGCGCGCGGCAGGATCTATGACCGGCAGGGCAATCTGCTGGTGTCCGTGGTGCAGGAGGGGCTATTCCGGCGGCTGGGCGTACAGCCCTCCTGACCGGTCGGAAGGGGTGGTTCCGGCGGCTGGGCGGGCAACCGTCCTGACCGGTCGGATGCCCGGGAGCGGTCCGGGCGTACAGCCGTCCTGACCGCTCAGATGCCCGGGAGCGGGTCCTGCTCGACCTCGTGGCGACGGGTGCGGATGTCGGGCGGCGCCGGGTGCAGCCGGGCGTCACAGGTGGGGCCGAGGCCGGTGCGGCGCGAGGCCGTGCCGGTGAGCGGGCGCCCGCACATGCGGCAGCGCACCGGGCGGCGGCCGGTTGCGGTGGCGGTACCGGGCAGCGGCTCGCCCTCCGTGCCGGGCTCTGGTTCTGGGGACTCCACGCACCGATCCTCTCAGGTGCCCGGCCCAGGCCCGGTCCGGCCCTGGGGCGGACTGGGCCAGGACTGCGGCCGCACGTCGAAGAGCCGCCCTGAGAACCGTACGTACGTGGGCGACTGCGACAACCCTGCGCGGGTGCGTGTGTGCGGGACGCCGGGAGCCGGGCGGGACCTGGCCGACAGGACTTACGCTACGCCTTCCCGACCCCGCACAACGGAGGAGCCGTACGTGACCAGCAGGCTGAAAGTGACTGCCCTCAGCAAGGGCGGCAAGGCCAGGCCCGAGGTTCCGCCGGGGGTGGCCGAGGGCTTCGAGCACGTCGTCGTCGACACGTCCCAGGGCCACTTCCCCGTGGTCGCCTACCTGGAGCGCGAACTGCCGGTGGGCGGGATACCCGCGTACCTCGCGGCGCGGAAGGACGGCAGCCGTTCCTTCGTGCTGTGGGCCGATCCGCAGCGCCGCTCACGGCTGGCCACGCTCGTCACCACCGCGGCGGGCAACGGGGTGTCGGAGTATCAGGTGTGGGGCGGGCACGGCGAGCTCCTCGGCACGTTCACCCGGGAGAAGGCCCTGTCCGGCAAGGGCCTGCGCACGCGCTGGACCGTCGCCCAGTCAGGCTGTCCCGAGGCAGTCGGCCTCAAGGGCCGGTCCTTCTGGTGGTACGTGTGGTGGGCGCTGTTCCCCCTGTGGGTGGTCATCGCCGTGGGAAGCCTCTTCAGCGGCAGCGGCGATGTGCCGCGCGGGCCGCGGCGCATCGTCTGGCGGGCGGGTGGGGAGGCGCCGCTGGAGTACCTGAGCGAGGACGAGGTCGTCGTGCACGCCCCCTGGGTCGACCCGCGTCTGGCGGCCGCGCTCACCGCGGTCGTCCGCTCGTTCGACAGCTGGCTCGGCACGCCGTGGGACGACAAGAAGCAGTGACCCCGTCCCGCGCCCGGCCGGTCCTCGTCACCGGCCGGCCGCCGCCCCGTTAGCCCATTGGACGGATGCCGCGGCCCGCTGTCCGCGTCAGGCGCGCGCCTGCCCGCCACACCGCGCCGCCACCGCGGAAAGTGGTCGCTCGCGGTGCTCCGCGGGCCGCGACCGCTGCCCCCGGCGCCGGAGGGACGTCGTCCGAGGAGGCGCGGTCATGACGGCCGATCAGGTGCTCATGGGTCTGGGGCTGCTCGTGGTGCTCGCGGTCGGCTCGCAACTGCTGGCGAACCGGCTGCGGGTCCCGGCGCTGCTCCTCCTGCTGCCCGCCGGCTTCACCGCCGGGGCGCTCACCGACACCGTCGACCCCGAACGGCTGCTGGGCGACGCGTTCTCCCCGCTGGTGTCCCTGGCGGTCGCGATGATCCTGTACGACGCCGGGCTGGGGCTGGACCTGCGACGGCTCACGGGCCACCCGCGCCGCGTGGTGTACCGGCTGCTCTGTCTCACAACCGTGCTCACCGTGGTGTCCGCCGCGCTGTTCGCCGTACCGGTCCTGCACATGTCGGCGGGGGCGGCGGTGATGCTCGCCGCGATCCTGATCGTCTCCGGCCCGACCGTCGTCGGCCCCCTGCTCAACTTCGTCCGGCCCACCGAGCGGCTGCAGCGCATCCTCATCTGGGAGGGCTCGCTGATCGATCCGGTGGGCGGGATCCTCGGGGCTTTCGTCTTCCACGGGGTCGTCGCCGGCGACGGGCACGGTTTCGGCAGCCAGCTCGGCTCGTTCTGGTTCAGTGCGGCCGTGGGGCTGGCCGGCGGCGTGGCCGGGGCGGCGCTGCTGTGGCCGGCGCTGAGCCGTCTGCGGCTGAGCGAGGAGCTGGAGACCTCGGTGCAGGTCGCCGCGGTCATCGGCGTGGCGGCCGCCTGCGACCTGGTGCGCGAGGACACGGGGCTGATCTCGGCGGTCGTCATGGGAATGGCCATGGCGAATCTGCCGGGCCTGGACATCCCGGCCAGGCGGCCCTTCTTCGACACCCTGGTCTCGCTGATCATCGGCCTGCTGTTCGTCTCCATCTCGGCCACGGTCACCCCGTCGTCACTGCGGCACGTGGTGCTGCCGTCGCTCGCACTGGTGGCCCTGCTCGTCCTGGTGACCAGACCCCTGGTGGCCCACCTGGCGACGCTGCGTACCGATGTGCCGCGCGGGGAAAGGTGGTTCATCGGCTGGATGGCCCCGCGTGGCATCGTCGCCGCGGCCACGGCGTCCACGTTCTCGGCCGAGCTGACCGAGAAGGGCATCGCGGGCGCCGAGCGCATCCTGCCCGCCACCTTCGTCGTGATCGTCGCCACGGTGATGCTGTACGGCCTGACGGCGTTTCCGGTCGCCCGGAGGCTCGGGGTGCTGCGCCCGGCCCGGTCCAGGCCGCTGCTCGTCGGCGGCGCTCCCTGGGCGGTCGACCTGGCGTGCGCCTTGCGCTCGGCGGGGCTCGACGTCCTGATGTGGGCCGGCGCGGAGCGTGAACGGGCGCGGATCGAGGAGGCCGGGCTGAAGCTGGCGCCGGGCGAACTGCTCGCCGCGGCCACCGGTTCCGGCGCGGAGCTCGAAGGGATCACCGGAGTGCTCCTGCTCACGGGCGAGGACGACTTCAACGCCCTCGCCTCGACGACGCTGCGCGAGAGTGTCGACGGCCCGGTCCACCGCCTCGCGGCGCCCTCCGCGAGTCACGGGGTGGTGGCGCCGTACACGGGCGGATCGTCACTGTTCGGCGGCGGGCTCACCGGCGCCGAGCTGTCCCGGAGGTACGAGCAGGGCGCCCGCGTGGTGGCACGACCCGCCGACGGCGCTCTCCCGCCCGGACACGTGCTGCTGTTCGTGGTGACCGCGGGCAAGCGGCTCACCCCGGTCACGGACACCCGGATACCTGCTCCGGGCGCGGGCGACACCGTCATCGTCCTGCGCCCGCCCTCCGGCGTCGTCGCCGACTGACCGCGGGGCGCGCCCGGCCCGGGGACCGGCCGGCGTGGCCCGGACGCACGCACTCCCGCGCGGACACCTGCCCCACACAGGGGGAAACCGCCTCGGCACGCCTTCGCAGCAGGGCGTCCGCGAAGACTTCTGAGCCAAGGAGACACCGAGCATGCCGACCCGACCCGCCGGAGCGCCCGCCGCTGCGCCACCCGACCCCGCCGCCCTGATCCGCACCCGCGGCTACGCGGTCCTGCTGGTGATGGTGGCGATCCTGGGCGTCCCGATGTCGGCGGGCGCCTTCGGCTTCCTCGCTCTCGTCTCCGAACTGCAGTCACTGACCTACGACGACCTGCCCAAGGCTCTGGGTTTCGACGGGACGCCCTCGTGGTGGCCGGTGCCCCTGGTCGGTCTTGCGGGGCTGCTGACGGGGCTGGCCATCCGGTACCTGCCGGGAGACGGCGGGCACAAGCCGGCGGAGGGGCTGGTGGCCACCGGGCCGCCCTCGGCCGCACATCTGCCCGGCATCGCGCTCGCGGCCATCGCCTCGCTCGGTCTCGGCGCGGTGCTGGGCCCCGAGGCGCCGCTCATCGCGCTGGGCGGGGGTGTGGCCGTGTACGCGGTGCGGCTGATCAAGCCGGACATCGATCCGGGGGCGAGCGCGGTGGTGGGGGCCGCGGGCAGCTTCGCAGCCGTCAGCGCCCTGCTGGGCTCGCCGCTCCTCGGCGCCTTCCTGCTGATGGAGGCGTCAGGGCTGGCCGGTTTGATGCTCGGGGTGGCCCTCGTGCCCGGGCTCCTGGCAGCCGGGATCGGCGCGCTGATCTTCACCGGCCTCGGCTCGTGGACGGGTCTGGGGACGTACTCCCTGGCCTTGCACGAGGTCCCGCCGGCCGACAGCCCCACCGCCGCCGAGTTCGGCTGGGCCGTCGCCCTCGGGCTGGGCGCCGCGCTCGTGGGTGCGGGCGTCCAGCGGCTGGCGCTGTTCCTCCAGCCGCGGGTCGAGCGGCGGAGGGTGGTCGCCACCCTCGCGGCGGGCCTGGCAGTCGGTGTGCTGGCGCTCGTGTACGCCGAGATCACCGGGAACTCCGCCGCGCAGGTCCTGTACTCGGGCGAACACGCCCTGGACCCGCTGCTGGCCGACCGGGCCCGGTACTCGGCGGCCACCCTGGTGGTGCTCATCGTCTGCAAGGCGCTGGCCTACTGCGTCTCCTTGAGCGCCTTCCGGGGCGGGCCCATCTTCCCGGCCATGTTCGCCGGAGCGGCGGGCGGCCTCGCGCTCTCCCACCTCCCCGGGCTGAACCCGACGTCGGGATTCGCCATGGGGATCGGGGCGATGTGCGTGGCCATGCTGAAGCTTCCGATGACATCCGTACTGCTGGCCACGCTCCTGCTGGGATCCCAGGGGCTCACCGTGATGCCCCTCGTGATCGTCTCGGTGGTCGTCTCCTACGTCGTGACGCTCAGGCTCACTGCCCCGCCGGCGGCGTTCGCCACGAAGCCGTCCGCACCGTAGCGAACGCGCCGGCCGTGCGGCGTGCCCTCAGGCCCGTTCCCGTCCCCCGGGTGCGGCGCAGAGAGCCCAGATGATGAAGACGTCGATTGCGATGAGCACGATGGACCACAGCGGGTAGTGGGGCAGCCATGCGAAGTTGGCGAGCGCGCCGAGTCCGGCGAGGACGACACCGGCGACACGCGCCCAGAGGGCCCCGGTGAACAGGGCGCAGCCGGCGAGGACGATGACGATGCCGAGGATCAGGTGGATCCAGCCCCAGCCGGTCAGGTTGAACTGGAACACGTAGTTGCGCGTGGTGACGAACACGTCGTCCTTGGCGATGGCGGAGATCCCCTGGAAGATCGCCATGGCCCCGCCGAAGATCATCAGGACGGCGGCGAAGGCGGTCCAGCCCGTTCGGAACGGGTGGTGGGAGTCCGTGGCGACGCCCGGTGCCGCCTTGGGGTGGTTGCTCGTACTGGCCATATCGGCCTCCTCGGGTAGAAGAATCACCCGGCAGGACACAAGCGCCCGGCCGGGCGTCCCCGGTACCAGCGTGGCACGAGGGCGGGTGACCGGCACCACCGGCGGATTCCGTGGGCCCGGTCACCCGCCCTTTCTCCATTTCGGGATAGCATCTCTGACATGAGAGAAGCGGGCAGAGGAGCGGCCCCGTCCGTGGAGGCGGGGCTCGCGGCGCGGCTCGGCGAACTGCGGGTCGAGCGCGGCTGGTCGCTGGACGAGCTGGCCCGGCGCAGCGGGTTGAGCCGCTCGACGCTCTCGCGGCTCGAACGCGGTGAGCTGAGCCCGACCGCCGCCCAGCTCGGCCGGCTGTGCAGCGTCCATGAACGGACCATGTCCCGGCTGCTGCTGGAGGTGGAGGCGCAGCCGCCGCAGTTCGTGCCGGCCGGGCAGCAGACGGTCTGGCGGGACGAGGCGACGGGCTTCGTGCGCCGCTCCGTCTCGCCTCCGCACGCCGGGCTGCGCGCGGAGGTGGTCGAGGGCGTCCTCGGCCCGGGTGCCGCGATCGCGTACGAGGATCCGCCCGTCCCCGGCCTGGAGCAGCACATCTGGGTCCTGGAGGGGACGCTGGAGGTCACCGTCGACGACACCGTGCACCCCGTCGGCCCGGGTGACTGTCTGCGGTTCCGGCTGCGCGGCCCTTCGCGTTTCCACTGTCCGGGCCCGGAGCGGGTCCGTTACGCACTCATGATCGTCGCCCCGTGAAAGGACCTGCCGCATGACCGAGATCGTCCGCGTCTCCGGACCCGAACTCGTCACCTACGCCGATGAGCTGGCCGCCCTCCTCGTCGAGACGGTCGACGGCGGATCGTCCGTGGGGTTTCTCGCCCCGCTCGACCGGGGCGAGGCCGCGTGCTGGTGGCGGGAGCGCGCCGCGCCCGTGGACGCGGGACTCCAGCAGGTCTGGATCGCCCGGGACGGTGAGCGGATCGCGGGGACCATCGGACTGGCCCGCACACCGCTGCCCAATGCCCGCCATCGCGCGGAGGTCGGCAAACTGATGGTCCGTCCGTCGGCGCAGGGACGGGGACTGGGAAGGCGGCTGCTGGAGGCGGCCGAGCGTTCGGCGGCCGAGGACGGCGTCACGCTGCTCATCCTGGACACCGAGAGCGGCAGCCTGGCCGAGCGGCTGTACCGCTCGGCCGGCTGGACGGAGTGCGGATCGATTCCTGACTACGCCGCTGACCCGGCCGGTGTCCTGAAGCCGACCACCTTCTACTACAAGGCGGTCGGCGCGGCCGTGCGATGACCGCTCAGTCGGCACGTCCTCCGGCGTTCCCGGCGACCGGTTTGGTGCCGACGGCCCCCTGGGCGTGACAATGACCGCCGAAGACACCGACGAGGAGAGACCATGACGCTGCACGACATCCCGCTCCACACCCTGACGGGCGAGCCGACCACGCTGGGCGCCTACCGCGGCCAGGCGGTGCTGCTGGTGAACGTCGCCTCCAAGTGCGGGCTGACCCCCCAGTACGCCGGTCTCGAACGGCTCCAGAAGGAGTACGGGGACCGCGGCTTCACCGTGCTCGGCGTGCCCTGCAACCAGTTCGGCGGCCAGGAGCCCGGGAGCGCGGAGGAGATCCGGACGTTCTGCTCGACGACGTACGGGGTGAGCTTCCCGCTGCTGGCGAAGACCGACGTCAACGGCGCCGGGCGGCATCCGCTCTACGCGGAGCTCACCCGGCTCGCGGACGCGGACGGCGAGGCCGGTGACGTCCAGTGGAACTTCGAGAAGTTCCTCATCTCCCCCGCGGGCGAGCCGGTCGCCCGGATCCGCCCCCGCACGGAGCCGGAGGACCCGGAGGTCGTCGCGGCGATCGAGGCGCAGCTCCCCGCCTGAGTGCCGGTGGCGCCCCCGGTCCGCCGGGCCACAGCCGGCACGCCCCCCGTCCCTGTCGGCGCGACAGGAACGGGGGGCGGGGGCGGGCCGGCGGGGGTGTCAGCGGATGGGCATCCCGGACAGCGTGCGGGCGATCACCAGGCGCTGGATCTCGCTCGTCCCCTCGAAGATCGTGTAGATCGCGGCGTCCCGGTGCATGCGCTCCACCGGGTACTCGCGGGTGAAGCCGTTGCCGCCGAGGATCTGGAGCGCCTGGGCGGTGACCTTCTTGGCGGTCTCACTCGCGTACAGCTTGGACATGGAGCCCTCGGCCGACTCGAACGGCTTCCCGGCACTGGCCATCCACGAGGCGCGCCAGACCAGCAGGCGGGCCGCGTCGATCTGCGTACGCATGTCGGCGAGCTGGAAGGCGACGCCCTGGTTGTCGATGATCGGGCGGCCGAACTGGGTCCGGGTCTTCGCGTAGTCGAGGGCGACCTCGTACGCGGCACGGGCGGTGCCGACGGCCATCGCGCCGACAGCCGGACGGGACGCCTCGAACGTGGCCATCGCGGCGTTCTTCACGCGCTCGCCGCCACCGGAGGCGGCGCGCTCGCGGGCCCGGGCGAGGCGCTGGTCGAGCTTCTCCTTGCCGCCGAGCAGACAGTGGCCCGGGACGCGCACGTCCTCCAGGACGACCTCGGCGGTGTGCGAGGCGCGGATGCCGTGCTTCTTGAACTTCTGGCCCTGCGAGAGGCCCGCGGTGTCCGGCGGCACGATGAAGGAGGCGTGCCCCTTGGAACCGAGCTCGGCGTCGACGACGGCGACCACGACATGGACGTTGGCGATGCCGCCGTTGGTCGCCCAGGTCTTGGTGCCGTTGAGCACCCACTCGTCCTTGGCCTGGTCGTACACGGCCCGGGTGCGCATCGAGGCGACGTCGGAACCGGCGTCGGGCTCGGAGGAGCAGAAGGCGGCGACCTTCACGTCGTCGGCGTCGCCGTACATCTGCGGGATCCAGGTGCCGATCTGCTCCTCGGTGCCGTTGGCGAGCACGCCGACGGCCGCCAGGCCCGTGCCGACGATCGACAGGGCGATGCCCGCGTCGCCCCAGAACAGCTCCTCCATCGCCATCGGGATGCCGAGGCCCGTCGGGTCGAAGAACTGCTGCGCGTAGAAGTCGAGGGAGTAGATTCCGACCTTGGCGGCCTCCTGGATGACGGGCCAGGGCGTTTCCTCACGCTCGTCCCACTCCGAAGCCGCCGGCCGGATCACGTCCGCGGCGAAGCCGTGGAGCCAGTCACGGACCTGCTTCTGGTCGTCGTTGAGCTCGAGCGTGAACTCGGCCATGTTCCCCTCCACGTACTGCCGTTCCCATGATCATTACTTGCGGTAACAACAGTCTGTTACTGACAAGTAGCCTGTGTCAACCACCCGGCCGGCGATCCGCACACCGCTGGGCAGGGTGTTACGTTGCGCAGGCAGGACGGACATGCATGGTCAGGGGTGGGAGAAACGACATGGAGACCACACGACAGGCCGAGCGACAGCGGACCGCGGCCGAACGCCGCCGCCGCGAACTGCTCGAGGCCGCCGACCGCGTGGTGCTCAGGGACGGCCCCGGGGCCTCGATGAACGCCATCGCGGCCGAGGCCGGCATCACCAAGCCCATCCTCTACCGGCACTTCGGCGACAAGGGCGGTCTCTACCGCGCCCTCGCCAAGCGGCACACCGACGCGCTGCTGAGCGCCCTGCGGGCCGCGCTCGACGCCCCCGCGGACCGCCGCGCCCGCGTCGAGGCGACGCTCGACACGTACCTCGCGGCGATCGAGGCGCGTCCCCAGGTCTACCGCTTCCTGATGCACCCCTCCGACGACGCGGCGCCTTCGCCGGAGCAGGGCTTCGACGTGGGCCGGCACTCGGCGCCGCTGCTGCGCCGCCTCGGCGAGGAACTCGCCACCGTCATCGCGGAACGGGTGGATCTCGGCCCGGACAGCCAGGAGATGGCCCGGATCTGGGGCCACGGCATCGTCGGCATGATGCACGCGGCGGGCGACTGGTGGCTCGGTGAGCGCCCCTGCTCCCGCGCGCAGCTGGTGCGCAGCCTGGCCGATCTCCTCTGGGGCAGGCTGGCCGCGGCGGGCGACCGGCCCGGCGGACCCGGGTTCTGACGCCGCGGCTCAGCCGGTGCGCCCCCAGGGCGCCCGGCGGGCCGCACGCAGCGCGCGTGCCCGGCGCAGCCCGGTCAGCCGGTCCGTGTAGACGGCGCCGTCGAGATGGTCGCACTCGTGCTGGAGGCAACGGGCGAAGAAGCCCGTCCCGCTGATCCGCACCGGCTCCCCCTCGACCGTCAGGCCCTCGACCACCGCGTGGTCGAAGCGCGGCGTGCCGGCCTCGATCCCCGGGAGCGACAGACACCCCTCCGGTCCGCGCACGGTGACACCGTCGGCCTCCACGAGCGTGGGGTTGACCACGTGGCCCAGATGGCGGACGTCCTCGTCGTCGGGGCAGTCGTAGACGAACACGCGCAGCCCCGCACCGACCTGGTTGGCGGCCAGCCCGACCCCCCGCGCCGCGTACATCGTGGCGAACATGTCCTCGACCAGCCGGGCGAGCGACGGCCCGAAGTCCGTGACCGGCTCGCACGGGGCGTGGAGCACCGGGTCGCCGAGCAGACGCATCGTCCGGACGAGGCCGGAACTGCCGGGGATCGGGCGGTTTCGCATGACGGTCATCGTACGTTCCACGGGAAGTCGGCGGCCCCGGCGGTGCCGCCGTGCCTGCTCCGCGCCGGACATCGATAGGCTGGGCGCGGACCGATGCAAGGAGGATCTAGGACGATGGCAGGCAACACGGAGCCGTTGTCGCCGCGGGCCAAGCTGGCCGTGACGGCGGGCAAGGCCGCTGCGGCGGTGTCGCGAGCGGCCGGGCGGGGCAGCGGATCGGTGATCGGCGGCCGGGTGGCGCTCAAGCTCGACCCCGACCTGCTCGGGCGGCTGGCGCAGCACCTGGACGTGATCCTCGTGTCGGCGACGAACGGCAAGACGACCACGACCCGGCTGATCGCCGAGGCGCTGCGGGCCGCCGGCCCGGTGGTGTCGAACGCGCTCGGCGCCAACATGCCCGCGGGCATCACCTCCGCCCTGGCCGGCGGCTCGGACGCGCAGTACGGCGTGATCGAGGTCGACGAGAAGTACCTCGCGGGGGTCGCCCGCGACACGACGCCCAAGGTGATCGCGCTCCTCAACCTCTCGCGCGACCAGCTGGACCGCGCCGCGGAGACCCGGATGCTCGCCGAGAAGTGGCGGGAGGGACTGTCCGGCTCGAAGGCCGTGATCGTCGCCAACGCCGACGACCCGCTGATCGTCTGGGCGGCCTCCTCCTCCCCCAACGTGGTGTGGGTCGCGGCCGGCCAGGCGTGGAAGGACGACGCCTGGTCCTGCCCGTCCTGCGGCGGTGTGATGCAGCGCCCCGGCGACGACTGGTTCTGCGGCGAGTGCGGTTTCCGCCGCCCGCCGCCCAGCTGGGTCCTGCACGGTGACTACGTGCTCGACCCGCACGGTTCGGCGTGGCCGATCCACCTGCAGCTGCCCGGCCGCGCCAACAAGGCCAACGCCACCAGCTCGGCCGCTGTCGCCGCCGTCTTCGGCGTGCCGCCGCAGGTCGCCCTGGAGCGGATGTACCAGGTGCAGGCCGTGGCCGGCCGCTACGACGTGGTCACCTTCCTCGGCCGCGAGCTCCGGCTGCTGCTGGCGAAGAACCCGGCGGGCTGGCTGGAGACGTTCTCCCTGATCGACCCGCCGCCCACCCCGGTGATCCTCTCCGTCAACGCCCGTGGCGCCGACGGCACGGACACCTCGTGGCTGTGGGACGTGGACTACACCCAGCTCGCGGGCCACCCGATCTTCGTGCTCGGCGACCGGAAGCTGGACCTCGCGGTCCGCCTCGAGGTGGCCGGTCTCGACTTCCGGGTCTGCGAGAACCTCGACGAGGCCGTCCAGCAGTCACCGCCCGGACGCATCGAGGTCATCGCCAACTACACCGCCTTCCAGGATCTGCGCCGTCGTGTCGGCAACTGACCCCGGCCGCGGGCCCCTCCGGAGAGGACGAAGCATGAGCAACAACAGCCTGCGGCTGGTGTGGGTCTACCCCGACCTGCTGAGCACCTACGGCGACCAGGGCAACGCCCTCGTGGTGGAGCGCCGGGCCCGTCAGCGCGGTCTCGACGTGTCGCGCGTCGACGTGCGCAGCGACCAGCCGGTCCCCACGTCCGGGGACATCTACCTGATCGGCGGGGGTGAGGACCGGCCGCAGCGGCTCGCGGCGGAGCGGCTGCGCCGCGACGGCGGCCTCAGCCGGGCCGCGTCCAACGGCGCGATCATCTTCTCGGTCTGCGCGGGGTACCAGATCCTCGGCCACGAGTTCGTCAACGACCTCGGTGAGCGCGAGCAGGGTCTCGGGCTGCTCGACGTGGTCTCCACCCGCGGCGAGGGGGCCCGGTGCGTCGGCGACGTGCTCGGGGACATCGACCCGCGCCTCGGGCTGCCGCCGCTGACCGGCTTCGAGAACCACCAGGGCATCACCCATCTCGGGCCGACGGCACGCCCGTTCGCGCAGGTGCGGTTCGGCGGGGGCAACGGCACGGGTGACGGGACGGAGGGTGCGTACAACGACACCGTCTTCGGCACGTACATGCACGGGCCCGTGATGGCGCGCAACCCGCTGATCGCGGATCTGCTGCTGAAGCTGGCCCTCGATGTGAACGCGCTGCCCCCCACCGACGACCGCTGGTACGAGGCACTGCGCGGCGAGCGGATCGCCGCGGCGACACAGCCCGCCTGATGAGGCCCGAGCGGCTCAGCTGAGCGGAGTCCAGCAGGCGGACGCCCGGTTCGGTCCCGCCACCCTGCGCCGGTAGGGTGGCGGGGATCCAACCGGACGACGTGGTCCGGTCGTCGGCCCACGTTGCAAAGGTTTCCCGGGCAATGCGAATTGGTGTGCTCACCTCCGGCGGCGACTGCCCCGGCCTCAATGCGGTCATCCGTTCCGTCGTGCACCGCGCTGTGGTCGACCACGGCGACGAGGTCATCGGCTTCCACGACGGGTGGCGGGGCCTCCTCGAGTGCGACTACCGCAAGCTCGACCTCGACGCGGTCGGCGGGATCCTGGCCCGTGGCGGTACGATCCTCGGCTCCTCCCGGGTCCAGCCCGCGCATCTGCGCGGCGGTGTCGAGCAGGCCAGGGGCCACGTCGCCGACCTCGGGCTCGACGCGATCATCCCCATCGGCGGCGAGGGCACGCTGAAGGCGGCGAACCTGCTGTCCGAGGCGGGGCTCCCGATCGTCGGCGTACCGAAGACGATCGACAACGACATCGCGTCGACGGACGTGACCTTCGGCTTCGACACCGCGGTGGGCGTGGCCACCGAGGCCCTCGACCGGCTGAAGACGACCGCCGAGTCCCACCAGCGCGTCATGATCGTCGAGGTCATGGGGCGCCACACCGGCTGGATCGCCCTGCACTCCGGCATGGCGGCCGGCGCGCACGCCATCGTCGTCCCCGAGCGCCCCTTCGACATCGACGAACTGACCGAGCTGGTCGGCCGGCGCTTCTCGGCCGGCAAGAAGTTCGCGATCGTCGTGGTCGCCGAGGGCGCGAAGCCGCGCGAGGGCTCCATGGAGTTCGACACCGGCGTCAAGGACGTCTACGGCCACGAACGCTTCGCCGGCGTGGCGACGCAGCTCTCCATCGAACTGGAGCAGCGCCTGGGCAAGGAGGCGCGCCCGGTGATCCTCGGCCACGTCCAGCGCGGCGGCACGCCCACCGCGTACGACCGCGTCCTCGCGACCCGCTTCGGCTGGCACGCGGTGGAGGCGGCGCACCGCGGCGAGTTCGGCATGATGACGGCCCTGCGCGGCACGGACATCTCGATGGTGCCCCTCGCGGACGCCGTGGAGACCTTGAAGACCGTCCCGGCCGAGCGGTACGCCGAGGCGGAGTGCGTGCTCTGAGACACACCAGGACCCGAGACCGCCCCCGGCCGCAACCGCGGCCGGGGGCGGTTCTACTCTGGTCGGGAGAACCGGCACGAAACGGGGACGTCCCGGCGTTCCCATCGGGAGTGAACAGATGGATCACAGCGGGCACGGCATGAACATGGATCTGCCGCCGTTCACGCTGGGACGCGGGCTCCAGTTCTCCGCGGACCCGTTCTTCCTGACCGGCTGTGTCCTGGCCGTGGTCCTCTACGGGTACGCGGTGCTGCGGCTGCGCAGGCGCGGGGACGGGTGGCCGGTCAGCCGGAGCGTCTTCTTCGTCGTCGGGGTGCTGACCATCGCGCTGGTGATGTGCACCCGGCTGAACGACTACGGCATGGTCATGTTCAGCGTACACATGGTGCAGCACATGGTGATCAGCATGCTGTCGCCGATCCTGCTCCTGCTCGGCGCTCCCGTGACGCTGGCGCTGCGTGCCCTTCCGGTGGCGGGGCGAGGCAGCAAGGGGCCCCGCGAGCTGCTCCTGATGCTGCTGCACAGCCGGTACATGAAGGTCGTCACGCACCCCGCCTTCACGATCCCGCTGTTCATCGCCAGCCTGTACGCCCTGTACTTCACCCCGCTCTTCGACTACCTGATGGGCTCGACGACCGGGCACCTCGCGATGATGGTCCACTTCCTGGCGGTCGGCCTGTTCTTCTTCTGGCCGATCATGGGCGTCGACCCGGGGCCGCACCGCCCGGGCTATGTGATGCGGATGCTCGAACTGTTCGCCGGGATGCCGTTTCACGCCTTCTTCGGCATCGCGCTGATGATGGCGAGCCAGCCGATGGTGAAGGTGTACGAGAACCCCCCGGCCTCGCTCGGCATCGACGCCCTGTCCGACCAGAACGCGGCGGGCGGCATCGCGTGGGCGTTCAGCGAGATCCCGTCGGTCCTGGTCCTGGTGGCCCTGGTCTTCCAGTGGTACCGCTCGGAACAGCGGACGGCGAAGCGCTCGGACCGGGCCGCGGACCGGGACGGCGACCAGGAGCTCCAGGCGTACAACGCCTATCTCGCGTCCTTGCAGGCGCGCGGACGGTAGCGGTGGAGGGGCCTTCCGGGTGACGATGGCATCCACGGCCGCGCGGCCGATGAGGAGGGTGCGCGCATGTCCGGATCCACGAAGGCAATGGGAGTGCTCACGGTAGGCGCCCTGGTGGCAGTCACCGCGTACACGGTGGCGCTGGGGAGCAACGGCTGGCTCTGGTTCGGCTGGGTGGTGCTGGGGCTGATCACGATGGGAATGGTCGCCACCCGCGAGACCTGAGCCGTACGGAGCAGGGCCCGGCCGCTGCGTACACCCGGACGGTGCCGGTCCGCGGTTCCCCCCGAGCGCCTGCCCAAAGACGGGCGGGCGGGCCTCTACTGTTCGGGCCACGGTGCCGCCTGCCGGCGGCCGGGCCGAGGAGTACGTGATGGGGAACCGCGCTGGAGCGACCGCGGCCGCGACGGTGGGCCTGCTGGCCGCCGTGCTCGGCGGATGTTCGGACGACGGCGGTGGCAGCAGTTCCGCTTCGGCGACGCCGTCCGCGACCGGCACGCCGGCGTCCGGGACCGTCGCGTCCGCGTCGAGCCCGCTGGGCACCATCCTGGTCGACGGCGAGGGGCGGACGCTCTACCTCTGGGAGGCGGACACCACCTCCCGGTCGACCTGCGACGGCGACTGCGCGCAGTCCTGGCCGCCCCTGACCCTCACCGGAAAGCCGGTCGCGGGCAAGGGGGTGAAGGCGTCCCTGCTGGGCACCACGACGCGTGACGACGGCCGCGCGGAGGTCACCTACAACGGTCATCCGCTGTACCGCTACGCGGGCGACACGGCCGCCGGAGACACCCACGGACAGGGGTCGAACGGTTTCGGTGCGGCCTGGTACGTGCTCGACACCGCCGGTAACAAGATCACGAAGGCCGCACCGTCCCCCTCCGCCTCGTCATCGGCGTCGAACAACGGGGGGTACTGACCCGTGCTCGCACTGCTCCCCGCCAGGGCGCGCACCGCCGTGGTCGCGACGGTGGCCTGCGCCGCCGCCCTGGCCGGCTGTTCCGGCGGCGGTGGCGGCTCCACGTCCTCCGCCACCCCGAGCCCGTCCAAGGCCTCGCCGTCGGCAGCCGGCCCCCTGATCACGATCAAGGACTTCGCCTTCCATCCGGCGGCCCTGACCGTCGCCCCGGGCACGAAGGTCACCGTGATCAACAAGGACGCGGCAACCCACACGGTGACGGCCACCGCCGGCAAGGCCTTCGACACCGGCGAGGTGAAGTCGGGGCAAACGGTGACCTTCGAGGCTCCGGCCCGGCCGGGAGCGTATCCGTACATCTGCACCATCCATCCGACGATGCACGGCTCGCTCACGGTGCGCTGAAACCGGTTCCCGCGACGCCGCCCGGACCGGTCCCGCCACTCTCGGGCCACCCCGCGTACGCCATCGTGTACGCCGGGCGGGGCCGTCCGGGGGCGCCGCCCGCGCCCTTCCGGGAGGAACGCGTCCGTCACTCTCCGCCCATGATTGGTATACGGCTGTACTACCCGTGCCACCGACCGCCGCCGGACGGAGGCTTCGCGTCAGGGCCGTCTCCGCCGTCCCCCGCCCGACTGTCCAGCGACTTTGCCGCCGGTGCGCGAAGGGCGGCCGGCAGCGGCACCGGACCGCCGAAAGCCCTCGCACCTGGAGGCGCACCGCCCCGGCCGTCACCCACCGTACACACCCGTATCGGCTCCCGCGGTCCCCGCCGCAGCCATGCGCACGCGATCGCGAACACGCCCCGCCCACCCCGCCCACTCCGTCGCCGGCGCTCCGGACGACGCCTTCACGCACCGTCGGGAACGCACTCTCCGGGGGCTCCCGCCGGTACCTCGCGAGGCGGTCAACCCCACCGCCCCCGGCGTCCGTTCGACGTGTGGCCGAGTTAACGCGCTCTTAAGGGAGTTGTGATTTAAGTCTTGACAGGTGCCTATCACCACGCCACCTTGGGAGCGCTCCCACAATCAAGACTTGCACACTCCACTCCCCTCCCTTCTCCCCCAACACCGGGTGGCGAAAAGGGCGTTACGGGGCGCAGCCGCGCACCCCGTAACACTCCACGCTGCCCGGCAGAGGAAGGCGTTTGTCATGAGCTTGGTGAAGCGCTGTAGACACAGCCGCGCCGGAGGGCTCCCGACCCTCCTGGTCGGCGCCCTGGCCCTCGCCACCACCCTGACGGGCGGACCGGCGACCGCGGCCCAGCAGGGCACGTTGCACGAACTCGCCGCCGCCCAGGGCAAGTACTTCGGTTCCGCCACCGACAACCCCGAACTGCCCGACGCCGCCTACGCGGCCACCCTGGGGTCCGAGTTCGGGCAGATCACGCCCGGCAACTCCATGAAGTGGGACACCACCGAGCCGGCGCAGGGCCAGTTCAACTTCACCAAGGGCGACGTGATCACCGACTTCGCGCAGCAGCACGGCCAGACGGTGCGAGGCCACACCCTCGTCTGGCACAGTCAGCTGCCCGGCTGGGTCAGCGCGCTGCAGCCCGCACAGGTCGAGCCCGCCATGACCCACCACATCACCGAGGAAGCGACGCACTACCGGGGCGCGGTCGCCGCGTGGGACGTGGTGAACGAGCCGTTCAACGAGGACGGGACCTTCCGCACGAGCCCCTTCTACACCGCCATGGGCAGCGACTACATCGCCACGGCCCTGCGCGCCGCCCATGCCGCGGATCCGGACGCCAAGCTGTATGTCAACGACTACAACATCGAGGGGCTCGGCGCGAAGAGCGACGCCATGTACGCCCTGGTGCGCGAACTGCTCGACGAGGGCGTGCCGCTCGACGGAGTCGGCATGCAGGCGCATCTGGCCGTCCAGTACGGCTTCCCCTACCAGATGCAGGCGAACATGCAGCGGTTCGCCGACCTCGGCCTCGACGTGGCCGTCACCGAACTCGACGTGCGCATGCAGCTGCCCGCCGACACCGCCAAGACCGCCACGCAGTCCTCGTACTACCGGCAGGTGACCGAAGCCTGTCTGGCGGTCGAGCGCTGTGTCGGCATCACCGTCTGGGACTACACGGACAAGTACTCCTGGGTCCCGAGCACGTTCCCCGGTCAGGGCGCGGCCAACCTGTACGACGACAACCTGCTGCCGAAGCCGGCCTACTCCGCCGTACGCACCGCGCTGGGCGGCGACGACGGGGGTGGCGAGGGTGGCGACCCCGGCGCGCTGAAGGCGCAGTACCGCAGCAGCGACTCCTCGGTGGGCGACAACCAGATCAAGCCGGGCCTCCAACTCGTGAACACCGGTGGCACGGCGGTCAGCCTCTCGGACGTCACCGTCCGTTACTGGTTCACTTCCGGCAACGGGGCCTCCACGTACAGCACTTGGTGCGACTGGTCCCCGCTCGGCTGCTCCACCGTGACCCACCGGGTCGCCACCGTCAGCACCCCGGTGGCCGGCGCCGACCACTACCTCGAAGTGGGCTTCACCGGCGGCAGTCTGGCACCCGGCGCCTCCACCGGCGAGATCCAGCTGCGCCTGAACAAGACGGACTGGTCGAACTTCGACGAGTCGGACGACTACAGCCACGGCACCGGCACCTCGTACGCGGACGCCGCCAAGATCGCCGTCTACGTCGGTGGCGAGCTGGTCTGGGGCATCGCGCCCTGACCGTCGGCCGCTCCGGCCCGCACCTCCTTCCGCTTCCCCGCCCCAGCTCCCCACTTCCCCGCTCCTCCCCACTTCCCCACCGCATTTCCCCGCTTCCCCGCCGCACCTCCCCCGTCCCCCTCCCCCACGACACCCGCCACTGGAGGATTTGTGTCGATTTCACGTAGAACATTCAGCAGCGCCCTGGGTGGCAGCCTGCTCGCCATGGGCCTCGCGCAGGGCACCGCCGTCGCCGGCTCCGCCGCCCCGGCGGCCGGCACCGGCGCCCGCGCCGCCGCGGCCGACGACCCGTACACCCAGGCCTTCCTCACCCAGTACGGCAAGATCAAGGCGTCCGCCAACGGCTACTTCAGCCCGGACGGCCTGCCGTACCACTCGGTCGAGACCCTGATGGTCGAGGCGCCGGACCACGGCCACCAGACGACGTCGGAGGCCGTCAGCTTCTGGATGTGGCTGGAGGCCGCGTACGGACGCGTGACCGGTGACTGGGCGCCCTTCAACGCGGCCTGGGCGGTGGCCGAGAAGACCATCATCCCGCAGCACGCCGACCAGTCGACCGCCGACTCCTACAACCCCTCCGCCCCCGCGACGTACGCCCCCGAGCACCCGCTGCCCAGCGGCTACCCCTCCGCTCTGGACGGCACGGTCAAGGTGGGCACGGACCCGCTCGCCACCGAACTCGCCTCGTCCTACGGGACGATGGACGTCTACGGCATGCACTGGCTGATGGACCTGGACAACGTCTACGGCTACGGCAACAAGCCGGGCACCGGCGGTGAGTCCGGGCCGGGTGCCGGGGCCTCCTACATCAACACCTACCAGCGCGGCGCGCAGGAGTCCGTGTGGGAGACCGTCCCGCAGCCCACCACCGACCTGTTCAAGTACGGGGGCCCCAACGGGTACCTCGACCTGTTCGTCGGTGACGCGAGCTACGCGAAGCAGTGGAAGTACACCAACGCGCCGGACGCCGACGCCCGCGCGGTGCAGGCCGCCTACTGGGCGTACCGCTGGGCCTCCGCCCAGGGCAAGGCGAGCCAGGTCTCGGCCTCGGTCGCGAAGGCCGCCAAGATGGGCGACTACCTCCGCTACGCCATGTTCGACAAGTACTTCAAGCGGGTCGGCGACTGCACCGACCCGGCCTCCTGCCCGGCCGCCACGGGCCGGGACTCCCAGCACTACCTGCTGTCCTGGTACTACGCCTGGGGCGGCGCGGCAGCCGGAAACGGCGGCGGCTGGGCCTGGCGCATCGGTGACGGTGCTTCCCACCAGGGGTATCAGAACCCGCTGGCCGCGTGGGCGCTGTCCAACGTTCCCTCGCTGACCCCCAAGTCGGCGACGGCCAGGTCCGACTGGTCCAAGAGCCTGACCCGGCAGCTGGAGTTCCTGACCTGGCTGCAGTCCAGCGAGGGCGCCTTCGCGGGCGGCTGCACCAACAGCTGGGAGGGCAGCTACAGCAAGCCTCCCGCCGGAACGCCGACCTTCTACGGCATGGCCTACGACTGGCAGCCGGTCTACCACGACCCGCCGAGCAACAACTGGTTCGGTTTCCAGGCCTGGGGCATGGAGCGCCTGGCCGCGTACTACCACGAGACGGGCAACGCGACCGCCAAGACGGTGCTGTCCAAGTGGGTCGCCTGGGCCTCGTCCGAGACCACGGTGGGCGCCGACGGCAGTTTCCGCTTCCCGTCCACGCTCAACTGGACGGGGCAGCCCGACACCTGGAACGCGGCGAACCCCGGGAGCAACGCGGGTCTGCACGTCAAGGTCGTGGACTACGCCAACGACGTCGGTGTGGGCGCCGCGTACGTCAAGACGCTCACCTACTACGCCGCCAAGTCGGGTGACGAGGACGCCGCGGCGCTGGCCAAGGCGCTGCTGGACGCGATGGCGCTGAACGCCACCGACAAGGGCATCTCGGTGCCGGAGACCAGGAAGGACTACAACCGCTTCAACGACGAGGTGTACATCCCGGCCGGGTGGTCGGGCACGATGCCCAACGGCGACCCCATCGAGCCGGGTTCGACGTTCATCGACATCCGCAGCTGGTACCGGGACGACCCGGACTGGCCGAAGGTGCAGGCCTACCTGGACGGCGGCGCGGCCCCCACCTTCACCTACCACCGGTTCTGGGCGCAGGCGGCGCTCGCGCTGGCCTTCGCGATCTACGCGGAGCTGCTGGTGGAGGGCGGCGGCACCGGCGGGGACACCGAGGCGCCGACGGCTCCGGCCGGCCTCACCGTGACGGCGACGACCAGCAACAGCGTGTCGCTCTCCTGGTCGGCCTCCACCGACAACGTGGCGGTGACCGGCTACGACGTCTACCGCAACGGGGTACTGGCGGGGAACGCCACGACCCGGACGTTCACCGACACCGGCCTCGCCGCGGCGACCGGGTACAGCTACGCGGTCGCGGCCCGGGACGCGGGCGGCAACACCTCGGCGCTGTCGGCGGCGGTCACCGCCACCACGAAGTCGGGCGGCTCGACCGGTACGGGCGCGGTGAAGATCCAGTACAAGAACAACGACTCGTCCACCGGGGACAACCAGATCAGGATGGGCCTGCAGGTGGTGAACACGGGCAGCGCCCCGATCGACCTGTCGACGGTGAAGGTGCGCTACTGGTTCACCGCCGACGGCGGCCCGAGCACCTTCGGCACGTACTGCGACTACGCCGCGCTCGGCTCGTCCAACATCACCCACTCCGTGGTCGCCGTCTCCAGCCCGAAGACGGGGGCCGACCGCTACCTGGAAGTCGGCTTCACCGGCGGGGCGGGCACCCTGGCCGCCGGCGCGTCGACGGGTGAGGTCCAGCTGCGGCTGAACAAGAGCGACTGGTCCAACTTCAACGAGACCAACGACTACAGCCGCGCCGCCAACACCGCGTACGCCGACGCCTCCAAGGTCGGGGCCTACGTGGCGGGCACCCTGGCCTGGGGGGTCGAGCCGTGACCGGCCTGAGGTTCCCGGCACTGGCCGGGGCCGCCGCGGCCCTGGTCCTGGCCGCGGCCTCGATGCTCACCGGAGCGCCGGCGGCCTCGGCCGCCCCGGTCACCGACTGCACCCCGTGGGGAACCACCGCACTGCAGGGCGGGGAGTACCTCTATCAGCAGAACGAGTGGAACTCCGAGAGCGAGCAGTGCGTCAGCGTCGACCCGGACACGGGCGCCTGGAGCGTCACCAAGTCCTCGTTCTCCCTGCCGACGAACGGCGCCCCTGCGACGTACCCCTCCAGTTACAAGGGCTGTCACTGGGGGGCGTGCACGACCGGCAGCGGGCTGCCGCTGCGCGTCGACGAGCTGGGCAGCGTACGCACCGACTGGTCGACCACCCAGGTCGGCTCCGGCGCGTACAACGTGTCGATGGACATCTGGTTCAACTCGGCGCCGGTCACCGACGACCAGCCGGACGGCACCGAGGTGATGATCTGGATGAACCACCGCGGCGGAGTCCAGCCGATCGGGTCCCGCACCGCGACGGTGCAGCTCGACGGCCGGAACTGGGACGTCTGGACGGGGCCCGGCGCCTCGGGCTGGAAGGTGATCTCGTACGTCCTGCAGGGCGGCGCCACCGAGCTCGCCGACTTCGACGTGCTGGACCTGATCGACGACGGCGTCGGCCGCGGGTCGATCAGTCCGGCGCACTACCTGATCGACGCCGAGGCCGGGTTCGAGATCTGGCAGGGCGGTCAGGGCCTCGGGATGAAGAAGTTCTCGTTCGAGGCGAGCACGCAGTCCGGTGGCGGCGGGGAGGACACCCAGGCGCCGACGGTCCCGGCCGGCGTGGCCGTGACGGGCACCACGGCGAACTCGGTCTCCCTGTCCTGGACCCCGGCGACGGACGACACCGGCGTCAGCGGGTACGACGTCTACCGCGACGGGGTGAAGGCGGGCTCCACCGCGTCCGCCTCCTTCACCGACACCGGTCTCGCCGCCTCGTCCTCGCACAGCTACACCGTGCGGGCCAGGGACGCTGCGGGGAACACCTCCGCGGCCTCCGCCGCGGTCAGCGCGACCACCGCGGCAGGAGGCGGCGGGAGCACCGGTGCGCTCAAGGCGCAGTACAAGAACAACGACTCGTCGCCCCGGGACAACCAGATCAGGCCCGGCCTCCAGCTGGTCAACACCGGTGCCACGGCGGTGGACCTGAGCAAGGTCACCCTGCGCTACTGGTTCAGCGGTGAGTCCGGCTCCGCCTCGTACGGCACCTCGTGCGACTACGCGGTGATCGGCTGCGGATCGGTCACCCACCGCGTGGCGGCGGCCGGCTCCGCGGGGCCCGGCGCGGACCACTACCTGGAGGTCGGCTTCACCGGCGGCAGCCTGGCCCCCGGCGCCTCGACCGGGGAGATGCAGCTCCGGTTCAACAAGGCCGACTGGTCCTCCTTCGACGAGACCGACGACTACAGCAGGGCCGCCAACACGGCCTTCGCCGACGCCTCGAAGGTCGGGGTGTACGTCAACGGCGCCCTGACCGGGGGCACCGCCCCGTGACCGGCTGAACCGCCGGCCACCCACCCACTCCCGATGGCGGGCTGTCCACTCACCCCGCTGTGCCCGCCATCGGGGAACCACCACCGTCCTCACCGACGCACCACGGGCCGCCGTCCCCGCTGACGGTGGCCTGAGGGGGCCCCGTCCCCCGGCAACACCCCCACGACCCGTCTGCGGGGAGCTTCCGCAGGCGTACGAGAGGAGCACGGAGCCGCAATGAGTAGCAGAGGCACGATCATGCACGGGCTGCACCGGAGGCTGGCAGCAGTCTCCGCGCTGGCCATGGGCGCAGCACTGGCGGTAGCCATACCCAGTCCCGCATCGGCAGCCGCGCGGGTCGACAACCCCTATGTGGGCGCCACGGCATATGTGAACCCCGACTGGTCCGCCAAGGCGGCGGCCGAGCCGGGGGGCGCCGCCATCGCCGACACGCCTGCCTTCGTCTGGATGGACCGCATCGCGGCCATCGGCGGCTCAGCTTCCGCGATGAGCCTGCGCGAGCACCTCGACACCGCTCTCGACCAGGGAGCGAACCTGTTCCAGGTCGTCATCTACGACCTGCCGGGACGCGACTGTGCCGCCCTGGCGTCCAACGGTGAGCTCGGTCCCACCGAGCTCGACCGCTACAAGAACGAGTACATCGACCCGATCTCCGACATCCTGGCCGACCCGGCGTACGCGAGCCTGCGGATCGTCACCATCATCGAGCCGGACTCGCTGCCCAACATCGTCACCAACGCGGGCGGCACCGCGGGTTCCACGGACGCCTGCGCGACGATGAAGGCGAACGGGAACTACGAGAAGGGTGTCGGCTACGCCCTGCACACCCTCGGCGCCATTCCCAACGTCTACAACTACATCGACGCCGCCCACCACGGCTGGCTGGGCTGGGACAGCAACATGGGTCCGGCCGCCACGGAGTTCAAGAAGGCCGCCACGTCGGAAGGCGCCACGGTCAACGACGTGGCCGGCTTCATCGTGAACACGGCCAACTACTCGGCTCTCAAGGAGCCGAACTTCAAGATCACCGACTCGGTGAACGGCACCACGGTGCGCCAGTCCAAGTGGATCGACTGGAACTACTACACCGACGAGCTGACGTTCGCCCAGGCGCTGCGCACGCTGCTGGTGGGCCAGGGCTTCAACTCCAACATCGGCATGCTGATCGACACCGCCCGCAACGGCTGGGGCGGCACGGCCCGGCCCACCTCCGCGGGCCCGCTGACCAGCGTCGACGACTACGTCAACGGTGGCCGGGTCGACCGGCGCATCCACGCCGGGAACTGGTGCAACCAGAGCGGCGCGGGCATCGGTGAGCGTCCGACCGCGGCCCCGGAGGCCGGCATCGACGCGTACGTGTGGGCCAAGCCCCCGGGCGAGTCGGACGGCAACAGCGCCCCCGTCGAGAACGACGAGGGCAAGGGCTTCGACCGGATGTGCGACCCCACGTACACCGGTAACGGCCGCAACGGCAACAGCATGACCGGCGCCCTGCCGAACTCCCCGCTCGCGGGTCACTGGTTCTCCGCGCAGTTCCAGGAGCTCGTGCGCAACGCCTACCCGCCGATCGACGGCGGCGGCAACCCCGGCGGCGACACCCAGGCGCCGACCGCGCCGACCGGTGTGACCGCGACGGCGAAGACCAGCACCAGCGTCTCGCTGTCCTGGACGGCGTCGAGTGACAACACCGGCGTGACCGGCTACAACGTGTACCGCGGCGGGGTCCAGGTGGGCACCTCCACCACCACCTCGTACACGGACTCGGGTCTCACGGCCTCGACCGCCTACAGCTACACCGTCAAGGCCAAGGACGCGGCCGGCAACGTCTCGGCGGCCTCCTCCGCGCTGTCCGTCACCACCTCCGCGGGCGGCGGCGGCGACACCCAGGCGCCGACCGCGCCGACCGGTGTGACCGCGACGGCGAAGACCAGCACCAGCGTCTCGCTGTCCTGGACGGCGTCGAGTGACAACACCGGCGTGACCGGCTACAACGTGTACCGCGGCGGGGTCCAGGTGGGCACCTCCACCACCACCTCGTACACGGACTCGGGTCTCACGGCCTCGACCGCCTACAGCTACACCGTCAAGGCCAAGGACGCGGCCGGCAACGTCTCGGCGGCCTCCTCCGCGCTGTCCGTCACCACCTCCGCGGGCGGCGGCACCGGAACGGGCGCGCTCAAGGTCCAATACAAGAACACCGACTCCTCCGCGACCGACAACCAGATCCGGATGGGTCTCCAGCTGGTCAACACCGGCAGCACCGCGGTGGACCTGTCCACGGTGAAGGTGCGCTACTGGTTCACCCCCGAGGCCGGTGCCTCCACCTTCGGCACCGCGTGCGACTGGGCGGTCATCGGCTGCGGCACCGTGACGCACGGTGTGAAGTCCGCCGGTTCCGCGGCCGGCGCCAGCCACTACCTGGAGGTCGGCTTCGGCAGCGGCACCCTGGCGGCGGGCGCGTCCACGGGTGAGATCCAGCTGCGAGTGAACAAGAGCGACTGGTCCAACTTCAACGAGGCGGACGACTACAGCCGTTCGACGTCGACGAGCTACGCCGACGCGTCGAAGATCGGCGTGTACGTCGCCGGCACGCTCGCCTGGGGCACCGCGCCCTGACCCCGCCGTCCGGCCCCCGTCCCCGTCCTGGCACGGTGACGGGGCCGGACCCCGGGTCTCCTCACGGACCCGCCCCCTGCCGGAGAACCGGCAGGGGGCGGTGTCATGTCCGCGGGCTTTCGCGGCGCGGCGGGGACGGTGACGCGGAATCGTCACGGTGAACGGCACCGACGAGGGGCCGGCCGCGATCAGGAGCGGGCCAACGCCCCCACCGTCACCAACTCCCCTTCGATGAACAGGACATGGTCTCCGAGACACCCTGGCCTGCTCGCCGGTAAGAAGGCCGCCCGGATCGACTCCGCCCCCTGGTCCGCGTGACGAAGAACGACCTGGACCAGCCACCGCAGTACGGGTCCCTGAGCCCCAAGGGGCCCGGAACAGGGCGCATCCGGCCCCACGCCGTCGAAGATCCGGGCGCGCACCGCCGCGTACGTCATCGGGTCGGACCGGTCGCGGACGGCTGCAAGACGCACGGCCCGGCCTTAGGCTGTCCTCACGGAGAAATCCGCTGACCTGGGAGAACGCAGCCCCGGAGCCGATCCGGCAGAGCTTGGAGCCGCCCGTGTTCTATTACGTGCTCAAGTACGTCGTCCTGGGGCCGCTGCTGCGGTTGTTCTTCCGCCCCGTCATCAAGGGGATGGAGCACATTCCGGAGGACGGAGCGGCGATCATCGCCGGCAACCATCTGTCCTTCTCCGACCACTTCCTGATGCCCGCGATCATCAAGCGGCGGATCACCTTCCTCGCGAAGGCGGAGTACTTCACCGGGCCCGGTGTGAAGGGCCGTCTGACCGCCGCGTTCTTCCACAGCATCGGTCAGATCCCGGTGGACCGGTCGGGGAAGGAGGCGGGGCAGGCGGCGATCCGTGAGGGGCTCGGGGTGCTGAGCCGGGGTGAGTTGCTGGGCATCTACCCGGAGGGCACTCGTTCCCACGACGGCCGGCTCTACAAGGGCAAGGTCGGTGTGGCGGTGATGGCCATCCGGGCTCAGGTGCCGGTGGTGCCGTGCGCGATGGTCGGCACGTTCGAGATCCAGCCGCCCGGCAAGGTCGTCCCCCGCATCAAGCAGGTCACCATCCGCTTCGGCGAACCGCTGGACTTCTCCCGCTACGCCGGCCTGGAGAACGAGAAGGCGGCGATCCGGGCGGTCACCGACGAGATCATGTACGCGATCCTCGGTCTCTCCGGTCAGGAGTACGTCGACGAGTACGCGGCCAAGGTGAAGGCGGCCGAACAGGAGGACAGCGCGAAGAAGTTCCCGAAGCGGCGACGCTGAGGGCGGATTCGCGATCGGTGAACCCCGCTGGTCCTGGCGTCCGGTGCCGCCTAGCGTGCGAGGCATGAGCAAGGGACACGCATGGGTACTGGGAGCGACGGGGCAGATCGGGCGGGCCGCGGTGCGCTCGCTCGTCGCGGACGGCTGGGACGTCACCGCCGCCTCGCGCGGCGGTGACCGCGACAAGAGTGGGCACGAGGACGTCCGGACGGTGACGCTGGACCGCGACGAGGACGGTGCGCTCGCGGCGGCGCTCGGCGACGGCTGCGACGTGCTGGTGGACATGGTGGCGTACGGGGAGCAGCACGCCCGGCAGCTGACGGCGCTGGCCGGCCGGATCGGCTCCGCGGTCGTCATCTCCAGCGGCGCGGTGTACGAGGACGAGCACGGCCGCAGTTTCGACACGCAGGGCGAGCCGGATGGGGCGCCCTGCTACCCGGTACCGCTCGGGGAGTCCCAGGCCACCGTCGCGCCGGGCGCGGCCACATACGCCACGCGCAAGATCCGGCTGGAGCAGGACCTGCTGGCGGCCGGTGACACGCTGCCCGTCACGCTGCTGCGGGCGGGCGCGGTCCATGGACCGTACTGCCGCTCACCGCGGGAGCTCTACTTCGTGAAGCGGGCCCTGGACGGCCGCACGCGGCGGGTCCTGGCGTACGGAGGGGCCTCTCGCTTCCATCCGGTCCACGCGGCCAATGTGGCGGAGCTGATCCGCCTCGCCGCTTCGAAGCCCGGTTCGCGGGTGCTCAACGCCGCCGATCCGCAGGCGCCGACGGTCGCGGAGATCGGCGAGGCGGTGGACGCGGTGCTGGGCCACAGCGCGCAGACCGTGCTGATGCCGGGAGACCCCACGCCGGAGGGCGTGGGCGAGACGCCCTGGAGCAGCCCGCATCCGATCGTCTACGACATGAGCGCCGCCGAGCGGGAGCTCGGGTACCGGGCGGTGACGGGCTACACCGAGTCGCTGCCGGAGACGGTCGAGTGGATCGTCGGGCACCTCGCGGGCCGGGACTGGACGGACGCCTACCCGGCGATGCTGCGGGCCTACGGCACCGGGCTCTTCGACTACGCGGCGGAGGACGCCTGGCTGCGGAGGCACGACCGGGCGGGGGTGTGAGCCGGTGGTGGTGAGGACGGGCCGCCGGTGACGTACCGGCGGCCCGTCCCGTCACTCGGGTGTCACGGCTTCGGCGTGGCGTGCGGAGCGCACGTCACGTCGCGCCGGTCGGTCTTCCCGGTGAGCAGGTAGCTGTCCACCCGCTCGTTGACGCAGGGGTTGACCAGGCCGGTGACGCCGTGCGAACCGGCGCCCTCCTCGGTGATGAGGCGCGAGCCCCGGAAGCGCTTGTGCAGCTCGACGGCGCCCTCGTACGGAGTGGCGGCGTCACGCGTGGACTGCACGATCAGCACAGGCGGCAGGCCCTTGCCGGTGCCGACGTTCAGCGGGGTCTGCTGCTTGGCCGACCAGGTCGCACAAGGCAGGTTCATCCAGGCGTTGGCCCAGGTCATGAACGGGTAGTCCTTGTGCAGCCGGGTGTTGTCGCGGTCCCACGTCCGCCAGTCGGTGGGCCACTTGGCGTCGGCGCACTCGACGGCGGTGTACACGGCGTTGCTGTTCTCGGACCGGATGTTGCCCGCCGTGTCCGACAGATCGGGGGCGGCGGCATCGATCAGTGCCTGGGTGTCACCGGCCCGGTAGGCACTCCAGGTCCGGGCGGTGGGCGCCCAGGCGGAGTCGTAGTACGGGGCGCTCTGGAAGAAGCCGATGAGTTCGGCGGGGCCGACGACGCCGCCGATCGGGCTCTTCTTCGCGGCCGCGCGGAGCTTCAGCCATTCCTGCTCGACCTTCTGCGGCGTGTCGCCGATGTGGAAGGTCGCGTCGTTGGCGGCGACCCAGCTCTTCCAGTCGCCCCAGCGTGTCTGGAAGGCGATGTCCTGGTTGAGGTTGGCCTGGTACCAGATGTTGTCCTTGGCCGGGTTGACGACGCTGTCGACGACCATGCGGCGGACATGGGACGGGAAGAGGGTGCCGTAGACCGCGCCCAGGTACGTGCCGTAGGAGACGCCCAGGTAGTTGAGCTTCTTCTCACCGAGCGCGGCGCGGATGACATCCAGGTCGCGTGCGGTGTTCGGCGTCGTCATGTGGGGCAGCATGTCGCCGCTGCGTTCGGCGCAGCCGTCCGCGTACTCGGCGGCGAGCTTGCGCTGGGCGCGCTTGTCGGCCTCGGTGTCGGGCACCGGGTCGGCCTTGGGCGCCTTGACGAACTCCTGCGGGTCGATGCAGGAGATCGGCGTCGAGTGGCCGACGCCCCGGGGGTCGAAGCCGACGAAGTCGTAGGCCTTCGCGGTGTTCACCCAGAGCGGGCTCTTCGTGGCGATCCGCTTGGGGAACGCCATGCCCGAGCCGCCGGGTCCGCCCGGGTTGTAGATCAGGGCGCCCTGGCGCTCCCCGCTGGTTCCGGTGCTGACGTGCCGGTCGACCGCGATCTTGATCTGCTTGCCGTCGGGCCTCGCGTAGTCGAGCGGGACGGTGACCCATCCGCACTGGATCGGCGCGGCGATGGCCCAGTCGGCCGGACAGTCCGCCCAGTCGATGCCCGCCCTGGCCGCGCGTGCCGCGGCCAGCTGGACGCCGCGCGCCTCGGAGCCGTTGTGGTGGCGGCCGTCGGCGGTGGCAGCCGGTGCGGCTATCGCGCCCGCTATGAGCGTGCCCGCGATCAGAGCGCCGGCCGAACCGAACGCTGCTGTGCGTCTCAAGTGGAACCTCCCCCATGGTGTAGCGCCTTCAGGTGCGGCGCTGTTCAGTAGGAACCTTCCGCGGATCCTGTCGCCTGTGAGCCACCTGAGAACAGATCGCACACGTACTTCTTTACCGAATCGATAACCGGACACCGGCGTCCTGCCAGCGGTGTTCAGCCGCTCGGGCGGGCCGCCAGTTCGTCCGCCGCCCGGTCCAGCACGGTGCGCAGCTCCCTGGCGTCGGCGGCGAGCACGGACACCAGGACGGCGGGGCCCGCGAGCCGGGTGAGCACGGCGGTGGCGCCCAGCAGCCGGGTGTCCGGTCCCCCGTCGTCGAACGCCGGATCCACAACGAGCAGTTGTCCGAAGGCGCGGTGCCCGCCGAGCACGGCCGGGCCGTCCCAGCCGCCGGGTGCGCCAGGCCCGTAGGCGGTCTGCTGATCGATGAGCGGGCGTCCGGCGCGGCGGACGGTGAGCCTGCTCCACAGCGTTCCGGTGGTCTCGCCGTGCCGGCCCAGGATCTGTTCCTCGCGCAGCATCAGCCGTGCGGTGGAGGCGAGTTCGGCCCGGGTGGTCATGTGGAGACTGCTTCCGTGGGCCGAGATGAGCTGTTCGGGGCGCCAGTCGATCTCGGCACCCTCCGCCGCTGTCAGCACGATGTCGTAGCGGGCCGGCCGCGCTGCGGGCCCGGGGCCGGGCAGGGCGACCGTGGCGGCCGCCGAGTCGACGGTGAGCCGGGTGTCCTGCCCGGCCCGCGCTTCGACGGTGAGCCGGTCGCCGCCGAGCGGGGCGCTCATGGCACCCACGACGGTGACGCGCGCGGCCCCGGGGAGCGCGGCCCTCGTCCGTCGCAGGGCGAGCGGTCCGTCGCTCTCCAGGACGGGGAGCGTGGTGGCGCCGCGCCCGTCGCGTACGGCGGTGATGCGGGCGGTGGCGCGGACGCTCACGCGGTCCAGGAGGCGAGCCGCCCCCGCACCCACTCCGCGACCGGGCCGACGCCTTCGCCCGAGGTGAGCGAGGTGAAGGCGACGGGCAGGGAGCCCCGCTGCTGTGCGGCGTCGCGGGCCATCCGGCCGAGGTCGGAGCCCACGTACGGCGCCAGGTCGGTCTTGTTGATCACCAGCAGGTCGGACGTGGTGACGCCGGGGCCGCCCTTGCGGGGGATGTCGTCGCCGCCCGCGACGTCGATGATGAAGATCTGGGCGTCCACGAGGCCCTTGGAGAAGGTGGCCGTGAGGTTGTCACCACCGGATTCCACGAGGATGAGGTCGAGCGGTCCCACGCTGTCCTCCAGGTCCTCGACGGCTTCGAGGTTGGCGGAGATGTCGTCGCGGATGGCGGTGTGCGGGCAGGCGCCGGTCTCGACGGCCTGGATCCGCTCCGGCGGCAGCACCGCGTTGCGCAACAGGAACGCGGCGTCCTCGCGGGTGTAGATGTCATTGGTGACGACGGCCAGGGACAGCTGGTCGCGCAGGGTGCGGCAGAGGGCGGCCACGGTCGCGGTCTTCCCGGACCCGACCGGCCCCCCGAGGCCGATGCGCAGGGCCCGCCGGGTTCCGTCGGGGCGAGCGGCGTCAGCGCTGAGGGCGGCCGGGCCTGGGTGGGAGTGGTCGAGGTGCATGGTGCGGCTCCTGATGCTGTTCGGGCGGCGAGCGGTTCGGTGCGCTGGGAGGGTGGTCCGGTGCCAGGGGTCAGGTCGGGGCGCTGGTGGTTCGATGCGGCGAGTCGATGCGGTGCGCCGGCCGTCTCAGGTGCGCCGAGTCGATGCGGTGCGCCGGTCGTCTCGACGCGCCGAGTCGATGCGGTGCGCTGAGTCGTTTCGGTGCCGGACTCATGAGGCGAAGAGCCGCACCGGCCGGCCGGCGTGGGTCTCGGCGGCGATGTCGAGCAACGGTGCCGAGGCGGCGGGCAGTTCGTCGATGGGGCCGTACGCGGCAGCGGCGGCCCGTTCGGCGACCTGGTCGAGCTCGGGGGCGAGCCGGGCCAGGACGGCGGTGGCCTCGAAGGGGTCGAGGGAGAGCAGCCGGACCACGGCGGTGGCCGGTCCGCCGACGGTCTCGTACGCGGCGCAGTGCGCGGCGTCCTCGGGCCCGAGCTCCGCCGCGCGCGCGGTCAGGCCCAGCACGACCGGCTGGTGGCCGCCGCGAGGCCGGGCCAGTGCGAACGCGTCGAGCTCCTCGCCCGGCCACGTGGCGCGGGCGGCTCTCATCAGCTGCCGGCCGAGCTTGCGGGCGACCGCCCGCAGGGCGGGTGAGGGCGTACGGGCGTCGGCGGCCTCGTCCAGGGCCAGTGGGTCGTGCCCGTGGGCGGCCGCGGCGGCGAGGGCCGCCGCGGTGAGCCCGGCCGTGTGCAGCCGGCCCCGGCAGAAGTCGGCAAGGTCGTCCGCGTCACGGATGCGTCCCGCCACGACGGCCGCCTCGGCCCCGCCGGAGTGGGCGTGGCCACCGGCGGGGAACCGGCCGTCGGCCAGGACGAGCAAAGCGGCACGGCTCATCCGGAATCCGTTCATTCGTTCTCAGAATAGGAAGTAGCGCTGGGCCATGGGGAGTTCGGCCGCGGGGGCCGGTTCGACCGGTTCGCCGTCGATCGTCACGGCGAAGCTGTCGGGGTCGACCTCGACCCGGGGCAGCGCGTCGTTCTCCCTCATGTCGGCCTTGGTCACTCCCCGGGTGCTGGTGATCGGCACGAACCGTTTCCCCAGTCCGAGCCGATCGGGCAGCCCGTCCTCGATCGCCGCAGCCGACACGAAGTTGAAGGAGTTGGCGGCCGGGGCCCTGCCGACCGCACCGAACATCGGGCGCGGCAGCACGGGTTGCGGGGTGGGAATGGAGGCGTTGGCGTCGCCCATCTGCGCGTACGCGATCTGGCCGCCCTTGATGACCAGCTGCGGCTTGACTCCGAAGAACGCGGGTTCCCACAGGACCAGGTCGGCGAGTTTGCCGGTCTCCACGGAGCCGATCTCCCGGTCGAGGCCCTGGGCCACGGCCGGGTTGATGGTGTATTTGGCGACATAGCGACGGACTCGGTGGTTGTCGGCCCGTCCGTCACCCGGCAGCGCGCCGCGCCGCTTCTTCATCACGTGGGCGGTCTGCCAGGTGCGCAGGACGACCTCTCCGATGCGTCCCATGGCCTGCGAGTCGGAGGAGATGATCGAGATGGCGCCGAGGTCGTGCAGGATGTCCTCGGCCGCGATGGTCGAAGGCCGGATCCGTGACTCGGCGAACGCCAGGTCCTCCGGCACGGCGGGATTCAGATGGTGGCAGACCATCAGCATGTCGAGGTGTTCCTCGATGGTGTTGACGGTGTGCGGCCGGGTCGGGTTGGTCGAACTGGGCAGGACGTACGGCTCCGAGACGACACCGATGATGTCGGGGGCGTGCCCGCCGCCCGCGCCCTCGGTGTGGTACGCGTGGAGGGTGCGCCCGGCGATCGCCGCCAGGGTGTCGGCGACGAATCCGGCCTCGTTGAGCGTGTCGGTGTGGATGGCCAGCTGCGCCCCGGTCTCCTCGCAGACGCTCAGGCAGGCGTCGATGACGGCGGGAGTGGCGCCCCAGTCCTCGTGGATCTTGAACCCGAGTGCTCCCGCCCGCAGTTGGGAGTGCATGGCGGCAGTGGACATGGTGTTGCCCTTGCCGAGCAGGCCGATGTTGACGGGGTACGCCTCCAGCGCCTCGAACATCCGGGCCAGGTGCCACGGGCCCGGAGTGATCGTGGTGGCCTTGGTGCCCTCGGCCGGTCCGGTGCCGCCGCCGACCAGGGTGGTGATGCCGCTCGCGAGGGCCTGGTCGACGAGGGTCGGCGCGATGAAGTGCACATGGGCGTCGATGGCGCCGGCCGTCAGGAACTTCCCGTTGCCCGCGATGATTTCGGTCTCGGGGCCGATCACCAGGTCCGGATGGACGCCGTCCATCGTGTCCGGGTTGCCGGCCTTGCCCATCCCGGTGATCCGGCCGTCGCGGATGCCGATGTCCGCCTTGACGATGCCCCAGTGGTCGATGACGACGGCACCGGTGATCACCGTGTCCGGCGCCCCTTCGGCGCGGGTGGTGCGCGCCTGCCCCATGGACTCCCGGATCACCTTGCCGCCGCCGAACACCGCCTCGTCGCCCGCGAGGCCGGGCCCGCCGCAACGGTCCTCCTCGATCTCGACGAACAGATCGGTGTCGGCGAGGCGGATCCGGTCGCCGGTGGTGGGGCCGAACAGGTCGGCGTACACGGCACGGTGGAGCTCAGCCATCGAGGGGACCTCCGGTCTCCCCGCGCAGCCCCGGCACGACGCGCCGTCCGGCCAGCGGGACGAGTTCGACATCGACGGGGACGCCGGGCTCGAAGCGGACGGCTGTTCCGGCGGCGACGTTGAGCCGCAGCCCGCGGGCGGCCGCGCGGTCGAAGACGAGGCCGGGATTGGCCTCGGCGAAGTGGTAGTGCGAGCCGACCTGGACCGGCCGGTCGGCCGCGTTGAGGACGGTGAGGCGGGTGACGGGCCGGCCGGCGTTGAGCGGCACGGGCCCGTCCGCGTACACGATCTCTCCCGGGATCATCGGCGCTCCCCGTCAGACGATCGGGTCGTGGACGGTGACGAGCTTGGTGCCGTCGGGGAAGGTCGCCTCGACCTGTACGTCGTGGATCATCTCGGCCACCCCGTCCATGACGTCGTCGCGGGTGAGCACCGTGCGTCCGGACGCCATGAGTTCACCGACGGTACGGCCGTCGCGCGCCCCTTCCAGCAGGTGGGAGGTGATGAGGGCGACCGCCTCGGGGTGATTGAGCCGCAGTCCTCGCGCGCGGCGTTTGCCGGCCACGTCCGCGGCCACATGGATGAGCAGGCGTTCCTGCTCGTGCGGGGTCAGTTGCACGCGTACACCTCACAGTAGTCCGCCCAGTACCGGCCCTGGGCGCAGCGAGACACTAGCCGCCTTCAACATCCTGTTGAAGATCGAAGCGGTGTCGCGCAGCGAGGTATTGCACGTTAGAGCCGAAGTTTTTCCGGCGCGTTAACTGGCCTTTTGCAGATCCATGGACATCAGTCCACGCAGACCCCTCTCGAGGAACTCGGGGCCCGCGTCACCGAACAGGGCGAACTGGGTGATGAATCCCTGGGCGGTGGCGATCAGCGTGCGGGCGATGTGCTCGTCCGGCACGTCGGCGACGAGCACACCGTTCACGCGGTACAAGCCGACGAGCTCCGCCCATGACACCCGCAGACCCTCGTACGCCTGGCCCAGCGTGGCCGCCAGCCGCTCACTGCGCAGGGTCTCGGACCACACCTGCACGATCAGCCCCGCATACGCCCGCCGGTCCAGCCCCTGCTGCTTCTCCGCCTCGTCGCCGAACAGAGTGCGCACCACGCGGCCGATCAGCACATCGGGGGTGGGGGGCGGGCTGTCCTGGGCGGCTCGTTCGAAGGCCTGCCGGACCCGGCCGACCGCCTCGCCCGCGATGGCGGCGATCAGGTCCTCCTTGCCGCTGAAGTAGCGGTAGACCGCACCGGCCGACAGCCCGACCTCCTTCAGCACGTCCTGCATCGAGGTGGCGTGGAATCCGTCGCGGGCGAAGCACCGTGCCGCGCCGTCGAGGATCTGCCGGCGGCGGGCGTCGAGGTGTTCCTGGGATACACGGGCCATGGGTCCAATCTAAAACGAACGTTCCTTCTTGACAAGCGAGGCACTCGGTGGAAACAGTGACGGCGCAAGCAAAACGAACGATCATTCTTTTTGGATTGAGGTTACCGCCATGCCCGCTGCCCCCGACCGCCGTTTGGTGGCGGTCGTTCTGCTGGTCCCCGCCGTGGTGGCGCTCGCCCTCTGGGCCTTCGCCTGGCCCGCCGCCCGGACGGCTCCCCGGGACCTCCCCGTCGGTGTCGCGGGCGCGGCGCCGGGCGCCGACCGGCTGCAGCAGCAGCTCGAACAGCGCGACGGCGCCTTCGAGGTCCACCGTTACGGCTCCGCGGCCGCGGCCCGCACCGCGATCGAGGACCGGTCCGTCTACGGCGCCGTCGTCGTCACCCCGCAGGGCCCCGAGCTGCTGACCGCGTCCGCCGGCGGCCCCGCGGTCGCCCAGCTGCTGCACGACGCGGTGACCGCATCAGCCCCTGCGGGCACCGCGATCCCGGTCACGGACGTCGTCGCGGCACCGGCCACGGACCCCCGCGGCAGCGTGCTCGGCGCGAGCATCCTGCCCCTGGCGATCGCGGGCGTGGCCACCGGCTCGGCCGTGACGCTACTGCGGCTTCGCGGCGGCCGCGCGGCCACGGCGCTGCTCGGCGTGGCCACCCTGGTGGGAGTCATCGCCGCCGCGCTCACCGACAGCTGGCTCGGGGTGATCACCGGTGACTGGTGGAGCGAGGCGGGGGCACTCGGCCTCACGGTGCTCGCCATCGGGGGCGCGGTGGCGGGGCTCGCCGCGCTGATCGGACCGGCGGGCGTCGGCATCGGAGCGCTGCTCATGGTGCTCGTGGGCAACCCGTTCTCCGGCGTGACCAGCGCGCCCGAACTGCTCCCCCGCCCCGTCGGGACGATCGGCCAGTGGCTGCCGCCGGGCGCGGGCGGTTCACTCCTGCGCTCGGTCGCGTTCTTCGACGGGCGCGCGGCAGGCGGCGCGGTCTGGACCCTCGCCCTGTGGGCCGCCGCCGGTCTGACGGCGGTACTCATCGGCGGCCGCCGCCGGCCCGCGGCACCGGTCACGCCCGAGCCCGCACCGTCGCACCGGCCCGCACCCGCGGCCTGACGGCACATACAGAGGCCGTGCACCCCCGCTGCGGCGCGGGGTGCACGGCCTCGGTGCGCTGTCAGTTGCCCGGACCCTGCTGCTCCCGGTGTTCCGCGGCGATCCCGAAGCGGTGGCGTTCGCCCGTGGCGGACGCCGAGGAGCCGATCGAGGAGACCGAACTGATCACCTGCTCCTGCTCCGCCGCCTCCTCGCTCTCAAGTCGCTCCAGGTCAGCGGCGGATACGAGTGCCACGAGCGGCTTGCCGTGGCGCGTCACGACCACGCGCTCGCCGCCGTAGACGACTCGGTTGATCAGTTCGGCGAGTTCAGCCCGGGCTTGCGTCACCGGAATCTCGTAGGCCATGCTCCCATCATAACCTTCTGTACGTCCTGTACATTTTTTACAGACGCGTGCGCGGGGCCCTTCGCGGCCCCGCGTATCCCGGAGGAGAGGCCACGTCATGCATCGCCCCGCCGCCCGCCACGTTCTGCCCGAGTTCACGGAGCGCACGTCCCAGGGGACCCGCACGCTCGACCCGTACTCCAAGCTGCTGGCCGAACGCGTCGTGTTCCTCGGCACACCCGTCGACGACACCGCGGCCAACGACCTGGTCGCGCAGTTCATGTACCTGGAGCACGACGCTCCCGACCGGCCCATCTCGCTGTACATCAACTCCCCCGGCGGCTCGTTCGGCGCCATGACCGCCATCTACGACACGATGGCCTTCCTCACCTGTGAGGTGGAGACCTTCTGCCTCGGCCAGGCGGGCGCCGGGGCGGCCGTGTTGCTGGCGGCCGGCGCGCCGGGCAGACGACACGCCCTGCCGGGGGCCCGCGTGGTCGTGCGGCAGCCCGAACTGGCCGAGCCGGTGCAGGGGCAGCCGTCCGACCTGGAGATCGAGGCGCGGGAACTGGCCCGGATGCGCGAGACGCTGACCGGCATGCTGGCCCGTCACACCGGCCGTCCCGCCGAGCAGATCAGCGCCGACACCGAGCGCCACCTCATCCTCGACGCCGAGGGCGCCAAGGACTACGGACTGATCGACCACATCGTGCGAAGCCGCGGGCTGCCCCTGCCCGTGCGCCCCGAGCGGTGAATGCAGGGTGCAGCATCCGGAGTTCGCACCCCTTCCCGCCCTGACCCGCGCCGAGGGCGAGTTCATCGACCGCTACCTGCAAGTCCTCGACCAGGTGGGCCGGATCAATCCGGCCCACGGCGGCGACACCTACGGCGCCCTGCGCGCCGCACAGGCGCTGGCCTCGCACGCGGCCGCGCTGCGGGACGCGCTCGCGTTGATGCACGAGCGGGGCGAAGCCCGGATCCACGCAGTCACGTTGACCCGGGCGTTGCGCGTTCTCGACGGCGAACGGCGCGCCGGGCGGGTCACCGTGCCGCCCGCCCCGCCCAGTTGACCGAGACACGCCTCGACACGCCCGACGTGTGGACCGAATTTTCTCGCTCGTTCGGCGTAGCCGCTCCTTCGCACGAGCGACATCTCGATTTGCGCCTCCGGGGCCGTCGCTGGGCGAGATCTCCCGTTCCGCCGCTGGTACGGGACCGGCGGGCGAGGGCCGACCGCCTCCCGGAAGACCATCCGGCCACCCAAACGGTTCATTCGTGACGAGTGTCACATATGGCCATTTCACCTCGGAAATCCGGCACTCGGTGAGTCAAGATCCCTGGGACGACAAGCCCCCGCCACCGCGGCGGGGCGGTCCGGGCGGACGCCGAGTCCTGCCGCCGTCCGGATGCCTGGTCGACAGGAGTGGATCGGCAGGAGTGGAGGACCCGAGCACAACGGGCCGACCGGATTTCCGGTCGTCCCTCGGGGTGAAGCCGCAACTGCGGCCGGGCGACTTCGCCGGCCCGAACCCGACAGGTCATCCTTCACAGGCGGCTGACGAAGGGTTGCGCATGTCTGCGCAGGTTCATGTCCCGTCACTGCTTGCCCGGGCCACCACGGCCTCGGTCCTGACTCTCGCCGCCGTCGGCGGCAGCGTGTTCGTCCCCGGCGCCGTCACCGACGCCCAGGCCGCGAGTCATTCGATGAAGGCCCTCGACATCGCCGCGTCGAAGAAGGGCTCGCCCTACCGGTGGGGCGCCACCGGGCCCAACCGCTTCGACTGTTCCGGGCTGACGCTGTACTCGTTCAAGAAGGCGGGCAAGAAGCTCCCGCGCACGGCCCAGCAGCAGTACAACAAGACCCGCCACATCTCGTCCTCCAAGCGACAGCGCGGCGATCTGGTCTTCTTCCATTCCGGCCGCAGCATCTACCACGTGGGCATCTACGCGGGCAGCGGCAAGATCTGGCACTCGCCCAAGACCGGGGCCGTGGTCCGCCTGGAGAAGATCTGGACGAAGAGCGTCTACTACGGCCGGGTCCGGTGAAGCCGCTTGCCCGCCCCGGCCCACGCCCGTGCGTCAGGGCAGCAGCGGGCCCGTCACCAGGACCAGTCCCAGCGCGGTGAGTGCCGCGCCGCTGCCGCCCTCGATCGCCCGGGCCGTACGCGGCCGGCGCAGCCAACGCCCGAGCCGGTCCACCAGGAGCGCCACGGCCGGGAACCACATCAGCGCCATCAGCACGACGATCGCGGCGAGCAGCGCGGTCCTGGGCAGCGGCGCGGCCCCGGCGGGCACGAACTGCGGCAAGAGGCTGAGGAAGAGCACGGGCGCCTTGGGGTTCAGCGCATTGGTCAGGAAGCCCTGGCGCAGCGCGCGGCCGGTTCCCTTCGTGGCCCGCCCGCCGTCGTCCTCGGCCGCCCCGGCGTCCGGTGCCCGCCAGGTGTCGCGCCGGGCCGCGCGGAGGGCGCAGATGCCCAGGTAGAGCACGTACGCACCACCGAGGAGCTGGACCGTCCGGAACAGCACCGGAAAGGCCACCAGCACGGCGGCGAGGCCGGCGACGGCGAGCGCGGTGTGGACGAGGAGTCCCCCGGCCACCCCGAGAGCGGTCGCCACCCCCGCCGCACGTGAGGTGAGCGCGTTGCGTACGACGACGGTGAAGTCCGCGCCGGGGAGGGCCACCATAGCGGCGGCGACCCCGACGAAAGCGGTCAGTTGTGCGTCCATGACCCCACCCTGGCCTTCCGGAGCCTTTAGCGTGTACTTGCAATCTCCTGGGCCTGCCAAAAGGAATGCTTTATGTACGATCCGACACGGCTCGCGGCGCTGGTGGCGGTCGCCGAGGCCGGTTCGATCACCCGGGCCGCCACCCGCCTGGGGTACACCGCCCCGGCGCTCTCCCAGCAACTCGCCAAGCTGGAGCGGGAGGCGGGGGCGGCGCTGCTGGTGCGCCACCACCGGGGCGCCCGGCTGACGGCCGCGGGTGAACTGCTCGCCGGGCGCGCCCGGCGGGTCCTCGACGAGATGGATCAGGCCCGCCACGAGCTGGCGGGCCTGGCCGGGCTCTCCGGCGGGCGGCTGCGGGTCGGTACCTTCACCACGGCGGGCATCCACCTGCTGCCCCCGGTGCTGAGCGCCTTCCGCCGGGCACACCCGGACGTGGAACTGGCCGTCACCGAGTACGAGCCGCCGGGCGGGGTGGCAGCGGTGGCGGCCGGCGAGGTGGACCTGGCGCTGAGCCACGCCTATGAGCCGGCCGCCGCGACGACGCTGCCCCCGGGGGTCCTGGCCGAGCCGCTCCTGGTCGAGGAGCTGGTGCTGATCACCGCCGTCGGACAGGTCCTGGCCGACGGCAGCGGGCGGCTCCCGGTGACGGAGCTCGCGGGCCGGCCCCTGATCAGCAGCGCGCCCACGCATCCGCCGCGCCGCGGGGTGGAGAGCGCGCTCGCCGACGCGGGGGCGCTGCCGGCGGTGGTCTGCGAGTCGCCCGGCTATGCGCTGGTGTGCGCCCTCGTCAGCGCGGGCATCGGGATGGCGGTGGTGCCGGAGATGGTGGCGGCGATGTCCCCGACGCCGTTGTCCGTCCGGCGGCTGGAGCCGGCCGCGTTCCGCCGGACGATCTCGGTGGTGCACCGCGGCGACCGCACGAGCGCGGCGGCGGCGACGCTGCGGGCTCTGCTGCGCAGCGGGTTCGGGCGGGCCGCGGCGCCGCAGTGACCGGCGGGCGCGGTGGGCCTGTCAGTTCTGGACGGGTGCGTGCCACGGCAGCGCGACCCAGACGGTCTTGCCGCCGTCCGGGGTGGGGGTGACGGTCAGCCGGCCGCCGTACTCCTTGGCCAGCGAGCGGATGATCACCATCCCGCGCCCGTTGTCCTGCCGCACCGCCGCCGGGAGCCGCTGGGGCCAGCGGGGATGGCTGTCGGTCACCCCGAGGCTCAGTTGCTCGTCCCGCTCCAGCCGGAGGTCCACGGTGAAGGTGGGGGACTGTCCGAAGGTGTGCTGGACGGCGTTGGTGGCGAGTTCCGAGACGATGAGCCGCACGGTGTCCCCGGTGTCCGTGCCCTCGGGCAGTCCCCAGTCGGCCAGTACCCGGGCCACATATCTCCTGGCCGAGGAGACCGAGACCGGTTCGCTCGGCAGAGTGACGCGTGCTTCTTGCCGGTCTGCCATGGCGAGCCGTCCCTTTCCCACCCGGAAGCGACCCCGCGATCGATGGTCCGGGTTGTGCTTCGCGCCAGAGTGCCACTGATGCTGCCCTCTGTAACGGCGATCCGCCAAGATATGCATATATCTGTCGCTCGAAGCGGTGAACTCTTCCCCGGATGCCTCCTGAAGACGCCACACTGTCCGCTCGGCGGCGAGTGGGAGGGAGGCATCACATGCGGCACGGCCCTGCGGTGCGACGCCGCAAGCTCGGGGAGGAGCTGCGGAGTCTGCGCCATACGTCGGGACTGACGAGCCGGGAGGCGGCTCGCCTGCTCGGCTGGCACCAGTCGAAGGTCAGCCGCATCGAAACCGGTGTGAGCGCGGTACGGCCCGGTGACGTGACCCGCCTGCTCGACGCGTACGGCACGGACGATCCGAAGTTGCGCGAGGTCCTGGAGGCGCTCGCGGGTTCGGCGGGCGGCGGGGGCGCGGGGTGGTGGCACGCGTACCGCGGCCTGATCCCGCCGCAGTACCGCGACTTCATCAGTCTGGAGTCACAGGCGCGCACCGCCCGCACGCTGGAGACGTCGGTCGTGCCGGGCCTGTTGCAGACCCCCGACTACGCCCGCGCGGTGACCCGTGCCTCGCTCGACGGGCTGCCGGCCGGTCAGCTGGACTCGCTGGTGGAGGTGCGGTTGGCGCGTCAGGGGGTCCTGCGGAGCGATCCACCGCTGAGGCTGAGCGCGGTGCTGGACGAGGCGGTCCTGCGGCGGGAGGTCGGCGGCCGCCGGGTGATGCGGGAGCAGCTGCGCCACCTCAGCCGGGTGGCGCAACTCCCCCATGTGCACCTGCAGGTGCTGCCGTTTTCGGTCGGCGGCTATGTGGGCCTGACCGGACCTTTCGTTATGTTCTCTTTTCCGAGCACTTCTGATCTGGATGTGGTCGTTCTCGACCATTTGACGAGTAGCCTCTACCTGGAGCGGAAAGAAGACCTCGAGGCGTACAGCTCGGCCTTCCGCACCCTGCAGGCACACGCGCTGTCGCCGGAGCACTCGTTGGACCTGATCGCCGCAATCGACCGCGACGGTCAGTGACCCCGGACTGCCCGAGGGGGGCGTCATGTCGGATTGCCTCGCACAGCACGCGTTACGGTGGCGGCGCAGCAGCCGCAGCACGGGAATGAACAACTGCGTGGAGACCGCGCTGTTCGGCCGTGGACGACTGGCCGTGCGCGACTCCAAGGACGTGTCCAGGCCACCGCTGCGGTTCTCCGCCCCGGCGTGGACGTCCTTCGTCACCGCCCTGAACGGCGGTTCGGTCGGCTGAGCCGGCCGCCGGCCGGCCCCGGCGGGTCAGCCGGCCGGAGCGGTCCGCCCTATGATCGCCACCGCCCGGGCGATCTGCTCGTCCGTCAGGTCGGCCCGTGCGGTCAGCCGGAGGCGGGAGACGCCGTCCGGTACGGACGGCGGGCGGAAGCACCCGACCGCCATGCCGGCGTCACGGCAGTCGGCCGCCCAGCGGACGGCGGCCTCGGCCGAGGGCGCGCGGACCGAGACCACGGCCGCGTCGGGTCTGACCGCGGTCAGACCGGCCGCGGTCAGCTGCCCGTACAGGGCACCGGCGACCGCACGGGCCCTGGCCGCGCGGGCCGGTTCGCGTCGCAGCAGCCGCAGGCTCCCCAGGGCGGCGCCGACGGCGGCCGGTGCGAGCCCGGTGTCGAAGATGAAGGTACGGGCGGTGTTGACCAGGTGGTCGATCACCCGCGCCGGTCCGAGGACCGCCCCGCCCTGGCTGCCCAGGGACTTGGAGAGGGTGAGCGTGGCGACGACGCCGTCGGCGCCCGCCAGGCCCGCCGCGTCGAGCGCACCGCGCCCGCCGCCCCCGAGCACTCCCAGGCCGTGCGCGTCGTCGACCAGCAGGGCCGCGCCCTCCGCGCGGCAGGCGTCGGCCAGTTCCGCCAGGGGCGCGGCGTCGCCGTCGACCGAGAAGACCGAGTCGGTGACCGCCAGCGACCTGCCGTGGTGCGCGTGCAGGGTCTTGCGCACGGCCGCGGGATCGGCGTGCGGCACGACGGCGGTCTCGGCCCGCGAGAGCCGGCAGCCGTCGACGATCGAGGCGTGGTTGCCCGCGTCCGACACGATCAGCGAGCCCCGCCCGGTCAGGGCGGTGAGCGCCGCGAGGTTGGCCGCGTACCCCGAGGACAGCACCAGAGCCGCCTCGAACCCGCAGAAGTCCGCCAGTTCACGTTCGAGTTCGGCGTGCAGGGTGGTGGAACCCGTGACCAGCCGGGAGCCGGTGGCGCCGCCGCCCCAGCGCCGCGCCGCAGCGGCGGCCGCGGCGGTCACCTCCGGGTGCCGGGTCAGGCCGAGGTAGTCGTTGCTCGCGAGGTCCAGCAGTTCCGGTTCGGCGGGCCGCGGCCGCAGCGTCCGGACGAGTCCGTCGTCCGCGCGGCGGCGCGCCTCCTCGTCGATCCAGTCGAACGGGGCGAAGGACATGGTCGGGGTCCCTTTTGTAGGCAGCTCACAGACCCTAACCGGGGGCGCGGCCCTGAATGGTGTGGCAATGCACACACCCCTCGCGGGCGGTCTTGTCCGGTTCCTCCTTGGCTCGGGGCGGTGCCGTACGCCAGGATCGTCGCCATGGACCTCCTGAACACGCTGGTGGACAAGGGGCTGCGGCGCGAGCTGCCGACCCGTGAAGAAGCGCTCGCCGTACTGGCGACCCCGGACGACGCACTGCTCGACGTGGTGGCCGCGGCCGGAAAGGTGCGCCGTCAGTGGTTCGGACGGCGGGTGAAGCTGAACTATCTGGTCAATCTGAAGTCCGGTCTCTGCCCCGAGGACTGCTCGTACTGCTCCCAGCGCCTGGGATCCAAGGCCGAGATCCTCAAGTACACCTGGCTGAAGCCCGACGAGGCGTCGAAGGCGGCTGCCGCGGGGGTGGCGGGAGGGGCCAAGCGCGTCTGTCTCGTGGCCAGCGGCCGGGGGCCGACCGACCGGGACGTCGACCGGGTGTCGCAGACCATCGAGGCGATCAAGGAGCAGAACGAGGGCGTCGAGGTGTGCGCCTGCCTCGGTCTGCTCTCCGACGGCCAGGCCGACCGGCTGCGGTCGGCGGGCGCCGACGCCTACAACCACAACCTCAACACGTCCGAGGGGACGTACGGAGACATCACCACCACCCACACCTACGCCGACCGGGTGGAGACGGTCCACCAGGCGCAGGCCGCCGGGCTCTCCGCCTGCTCCGGGCTGATCGCGGGCATGGGAGAGAGCGACGCGGACCTGGTCGACGTGGTCTTCGCCCTGCGCGAGCTCGACCCGGACTCGGTGCCCGTCAACTTCCTGATCCCCTTCGAGGGGACTCCGCTCGCCAAGGAGTGGAACCTGACGCCGCAGCGCTGTCTCCGCATCCTGGCGATGGTGCGCTTCGTCTGTCCGGACGTGGAGGTACGCCTCGCGGGCGGGCGGGAGGTGCATCTGAGGACGATGCAGCCGCTGGCCCTGCACCTGGTCAACTCGATCTTCCTGGGTGACTACCTGACCAGTGAGGGCCAGGCGGGACAGGCGGACCTCGACATGATCGCGGACGCCGGTTTCGAGGTGGAGGGCGCGGGCACGACGACGCTTCCCGGCCACCGGGCGGACGCGGGCGGCGGTGGCTGCGGTTCGCACACCGGCGGGTGCGCGCCCTGCGGCGACGGCCCGGAGGCGGAGACCGTTCCCGGGGAGGCAGCCGAAGCCCGGACGGCACGCACGGATCTGGTGGCGGTCCGCCGTCGCGGCGCGGGGACGGATCTCGCGCCCAATGCCTGAGCCGCTCTCCCCCGCCGGTCTGCGGGCCCTGGACCGGGCCCACGTCTGGCATCCGTACGGTCCCATGCCGGGCCGGCAGGAGCCGCTGGTCGTGGCGTCCGCGTCCGGTGTGCGGCTGCGTCTCGCCGAACCCGCGCACGGCCGGCACGAGTTGGTCGACGGGATGTCGTCGTGGTGGTCGGCCGTGCACGGGTATAACCACCCGGTGCTGAACGAGGCGGCACGCGGTCAGCTGGACCGGATGAGTCATGTGATGTTCGGCGGGCTCACGCACGAGCCCGCCGTGCGGCTGGCCGCCCGGCTGGTCGAGATCACCCCGGAGCCGCTGCGGCACGTCTTCCTCGCCGACTCGGGATCGGTGTCGGTCGAGGTCGCCGTGAAGATGTGCCTCCAGTACTGGCGTTCGGCCGGACGGCCGGCCAAGCAGCGCCTGCTGACCTGGCGCGGCGGGTACCACGGGGACACCTGGCAGCCGATGTCGGTGTGCGATCCCGAGGGCGGCATGCACGAGCTCTGGTCGGGGGCGCTGCCCCGCCAGGTCTTCGCCGACGCGCCCCCGGACGGCTTCGACGCGGAGCCGGACCCCGCCTACGCGACGCATCTGCGGGACCTGATAGCGCGCCATGCCGACGAACTGGCCGCGGTGATCGTGGAGCCCGTGGTGCAGGGGGCCGGCGGGATGCGCTTCCACTCCCCCGCGTACCTGGGCGTGCTGCGCGAGGCGTGCGACGCGCACGGCGTGCTGCTGGTGTTCGACGAGATCGCCACCGGCTTCGGACGGACGGGCAAGCTGTTCGCGGCCGAGCACGCCGGGGTCTCGCCCGATGTGATGTGCGTGGGCAAGGCCCTGACCGGCGGCTATCTGACGATGGCGGCGACGCTGTGCACGACCGCCGTGGCCGAGGGCATCTCGCGCGGCGAGGTGCCGGTGCTCGCCCACGGCCCGACGTTCATGGGTAATCCGCTCGCCTCCGCGGTGGCCTGCGCCTCGATCGACCTGCTGCTCGGCCAGGACTGGGAGCGGGAGGTCAAGCGGATCGGCGCCGGTCTGCGGGACGGCCTCGCCCCGGCCGGCGAGCTGCCCGGGGTCCGGGACGTGCGGGTCCTGGGTGCGATCGGCGTCGTCCAGCTCGATCACGAGGTGGACATGGAGTCCGCGACGCGGGCGGCCGTGCGCGAGGGCGTGTGGCTGCGGCCCTTCCGCGACCTCGTCTACACGATGCCCCCGTACGTCACCGGTGACGACGATGTGGCGCGGATCTGCCGCGCCGTGTGCGCTGCGGCGCGGGAGGGCTGAGATGAGTGTTCTGGTAGTGACGGGGACGGGCACCGAGATCGGCAAGACGATCGTGACCGCGGCCGTCGCGGCGGCCTCCGCGGGCCGCCGGGTGGCGGTGCTCAAGCCGGCCCAGACGGGCCTGGAGCCGGGCGAGCCGGGTGACGCCGCCGAGGTGGCGCGACTGGCCGGCCGCCATGTGACCGCGGTCGAACTGGCCCGCTACCCCGAGCCGTTGGCGCCCGCCACCGCCGCGCGGCGGGCCGGGATGGCACCGGTCCGTCCGTACGAGGTCGCCGAGGCCGCGGAGAAGCTGGCGGCCGAGCACGACCTGGTGCTCGTCGAGGGCGCGGGCGGGCTGCTCGTACGGTTCGACGACGAGGGCGCGACCCTGGCGGACGCCGCACGGCTGCTGGCAGCGCCGGTCCTGGTGGTGGCTCCTGCCGGACTCGGCACACTCAACTCCACGGCACTGACCGCGGAGGCGCTCCGCGCCCGCGGCCTCGGCTGCCTCGGAGTGGTGGTCGGCAGCATGCCCGCCGAGCCGGACCTCGCGGAGCGCTGCAATCTGGTGGACCTTCCGGTGGCGGCGGGCGCCCCGCTGCTGGGCGTGATCCCGGCGGGCGCGGGAGCTCTCGACCCCGCGGACTTCCGTGCCCGAGCGGGCAGTTGGCTGGCCGCGCGGCTGGGCGGGAGCCGGACACCGGTCTGAAGGGTGCGCGGCGCAGGACGGGCCGGGCCGGAGGGGGCAGAATCGAGGTAGCCGAACCTTTCCGGCCGCGCGGGCCTGCCGGACCCCCTCCCCGGCCCTCGCGGACCGGCCCGCGAGGAGGTCCGTCATGCGGTTGCGGAGCACGAAGATCCAGAAGGACGCGGTGCACCATCCGGTCTTCGCCCGCTGCTATGCCCGGATCAGCGTGGCCGCGGAGTCCGCCGCCGGTATGGCCGGGGTGCGGGCCGAGCTGCTGTCGGGGCTCTCGGGGCGGGTCATCGACATCGGGGCCGGGAACGGTCTGAACTTCGCCCACTACCCGCCGGCGGTGTCCGAGGTGGTCGCGATCGAGCCCGAGCGCACCCTGCGGCAGTTGGCGGTGCGGTCCGCGCTGCGCGCCGGAATCCCGGTGGACGTGGTGCCGGGCACGGCTGAGGCCCTGCCGGTGAAGAGCGAGGCCTTCGACGGAGCCGTCGCCTCGCTCGTGCTGTGCACCGTACGCAATGTGCCGCAGTCCCTCGCGGAGATCCGGCGGGTCCTGCGTCCCGGCGGTGAGCTGCGCTTCTTCGAGCATGTGCGAGCCGAGGGGCGGGCCATGGCCGCCACCCAGCGCGCGCTGGACCGCACCGTCTGGCCCCTGGTGGCCGGCGGCTGTCACACGTCGCGTGACGCACTCGCCGCCATCGAAGCGGCCGGGTTCGTGGTGGAGACCTACCGGAAGGTGAAGATGCCGGAGCGGGGTATCAGGCTCCCCACGTCCTCGTGCGTGCTGGGCGTGGCACGACGGTCGGCCGTGGTGGACCAGGGGTGGAAGAGGCTCCGCTGACGGCATGCGGGGGCGCGGCGGGTCCGTGCCCGTCGAGCACCGTTGGCAGGGACCGATGGCACCGGCTTGGCCCCGCCGTCCGGGTCACAATCTCCACCGGCGGTCACAAGGCGCCACCGGCGGTCACAAGGCCCCACCGGCGGTCACAGACTCCACCGGCGGTCACAGACTCCACTGGCGCAGTTCGTCGGCGATGGCCCGGACGTCCGCCTTGCCCTCCTTGACCAGGAGGGCGAGATCGCGCACCTGCTCCGGCGAGGTGATGACCTTGAGCCCCGACGCCACGAGGTAGCCGTAGGCGACGGCCGAGGCGAACATCGCGTTGGAACGCTCCAGCGCGGGCACGTGCAGCAGCAATTGCAGGAGCGCGGCCGCCCTGGAGTGCGGGTCGCTGTAGACCGGGCTGCCGAAGATCTCCGCCTCGTGCCGTGCGACGGCGGCGACCAGCGCACCCCAGTCGGTGACCTGGGGATCGCCGGGTGTCTTGTGCTCGGCGACCATGAGCAGCCAGGAAAGGTGGATCCGGAGGTTCAACGGGTACCTTTGCGCTCCGGGCCGAACTCCTCGGCGAACACCGATTCGTACTGCTTCATGAAGTCGGCTGCGGCCTCGACGAAGGTGTGTCCGACCTCGCCCGCATCCTGTTTGACGAGTTCCTCTATGTAGCGGTTCACACTCATCCCCCTCTGGAGCGCGCGCTGCCGCGCGGCCTCGGCGGTGGCCTCGTCCACTCGAACGTTCAGCTGCGTCTTGGGCACTGACTCACGCTAGCGCGGGATCGCTAGCACCGGCAAGAGGACGGGATCGCCGACACCGGCAAGAGGTATGGACATCGGCCAAACCCCGGGCGGCCTCCGGAGCCGCCCGCCGCAGGGCCCGCGGGTCCGACACACCGTCGCCACCTGGCATATCACCGCAACAGGCCGCCCCGGCCGTGCCGGTGCAACCGCCCGAACCGCCCCGGCATGAGCGACCGATACCGCACCCGGCCACTCCTTGCCCCGAACAAGTGGTCATAATTCCTGGTCAGGCAGCAGAAGTCAGCGCAGTCGGCCACGTCCTGGCGGCGAATGCCTGCCACAACCGACCAGATCTCGCGACGACTCATGGAGTCCACATTGAGTACGACGTTCCGTTCCCGTATCACCGCCCGGCTCGGGCGCACCTACCTGGCCAGGATCCAACGGCACGGAATCGGCTCCTCCACCATCAGGCTGCTGCCCGAGGACCTGCTCATGCTCCTGCGCCGCGACGGTCTCGATCCCGTGCGCCGGCTGGGCACGACCCGGACCAGCGCGCCGGTGACCAAGGTGTCGCTGCCGTTCGGCATGGACGCCTGGGTGGTCACCGGATACGAGGAGTCGAAAGCCGTACTCGGCTCCGCCGGAGGGTTCAGCACGGATTTCGCCCACCTCGCCGGCAACGCCGGTATCGCCGCCGACCAGAGCCCGGGCGGACTCGGGTTCAGCGATCCGCCGGTGCACACGCGACTGCGCCGCATCCTGACCCCGGAGTTCACCATGCGGCGCCTGCGGCGCCTGGCACCCAGGATCGAAGCCATCGTCGAGGAACGCCTGGACGCGATGGGGTCCGCCCGCGGCCCGGTCGACCTCGTGCACGAGTTCGCGCTGCCCGTTCCCTCCCTCACCATCTGCGAACTGCTGGGTGTGCCGTACGGCGACCGGCACGACTTCCAGCAACTGGCCATGGACCGCTTCGACCTCTTCGGCGGGACGACCGCGCCGTTCGGCGCCATGTCCGCGTCGCTGGACTACTTCAGGGAGGTCGTGAAGGCGCAGCGCCGGAATCCCGGTGACGGGCTGCTCGGCATGATCGTGCGGGAGCACGGGGACAGCGTCGACGACGAGGAACTCGCGGGCCTCGCCGACGGAGTGCTCACCGGCGGCTTCGAGACGACGGCCAGCACGATCGCGCTCGGCTCGCTCGTCCTGCTGCAGAACGAGGACGTTTTTGAGCGGCTGCGCAAGGACGACACGATGACCGCGCCGTTCGTCGAGGAGGTGCTGCGCTACCTCTCCGCCGTCCAGATCGCCTTCCCCAGGTTCGCCCGTGAGGACATCGAGATAGCCGGGGTGTTCATTCCGCGCGGCGACATGGTGCTCTGCTCCCTGAGCGGAGCCAACCGCGATCCGTCGTACGTCAAGGACGACGGGGGCTTCGACCCGCACCGCGCCACCCCGGCGGGTCATCTGGCGTTCGGCCACGGCATCCACCGCTGCATCGGCGCCGAACTGGCCCGCATGGAACTGCGCGTGGCGTATCCGGCACTGGCCAGGCGTTTCCCCGGGATGCGGCTCGCCGTCCCGCCGCAGGATCTCAGCTTCCGGAAGCTCTCCATCGTCTACGGCATCGAGACACTTCCGGTACACCTGAGCTGAGGCCGCCCGGCCCCACAGCGGCCACGGAATTCGATCGCCTGCGGGGACGGGCTCTGCTTGGCTCGCCCCATGAGCGATATAGACATCCGCTGCGCCGCCCTCGCCGACATCGACGCCGTACTGCGGTTCTGGCGCGAGGCCGCCGAGGGAACGAGCATCAGTGACGACCGGGACGGAGTGTCCCGGCTCGTCCGCCGGGACCCGGAGGCCCTGCTCCTGGCCGAGCGGGACGGCCTGCTCGTGGGCACCGTCATCGCCGGTTTCGACGGATGGCGGTGCCACGCCTACCGGCTGGCCGTGCATCCCGGGTTCCGCCGGCAGGGCATCGCCACCGCGTTGCTGGAAGCGGCGGAGGCGCGTTTCGCCGAGCTCGGCGGCCGCCGGGCCGACGCCATGGTCCTGGAGGCCAACGCACGCGCGCAGCACGCGTGGGCGGCGGCCGGCTACCACCGGGAGGACCACTGGCGGCGTTGGGTGAAGCCCCTCTAGCGGGGGGCGGGGCCTGGCCCGCCGGATCCGGGGCATCCGTCCGGTAGCCCAACCGACCACCGGGTCCCACTTTGCCGATCCTTTACTATGGGTGCTTCCCCGCCGTTTTCTATGAAAGGTGTGAGCGTCCGCCCATGGGCGAGCCTCCCAGTAGCCGATATCGCCGAGAGCGCGCGATCCTTCCGTCCCTGCCCGATCATGGGACGGAGGTGACCCGATGACCGAAGTGTTTCTGCTGCTCGTGGCGGTGCTGCTCTCCCTTGCCTGTGGTGCGTTCGTCGCGGCGGAGTTCTCCCTGACCACGGTCGAACGCGGACAGCTCGAACGGGCTGTGGAGCGCGGCGAGCGTGGCGCGGCGAGCGCCATGAAGGCGGTACGCAGCCTGACCTTCCAGCTCTCCGGGGCCCAGCTGGGCATCACCGTCACCAACCTGGTCGTCGGCATGCTCTCCGAATCGTCCATCGCGAAACTGATCCGCGGGCCGGTCGAGGCCGTCGGGCTGTCGCCCAGCGTGTCGTCGTCCGTCGCACTGGTCATCGGCACCGCCCTGTCCACGGTGTTCCTCATGGTGGTCGGCGAGCTCGTCCCGAAGAACTGGGCCATCTCCTCGCCGCTCGCCCTGGCGAAGAGGGTGGCCACGCCGCAACGGGCGTTCACCGCGCTCTTCCGGCCCTTCATCAGCCACCTCAACAACACGGCCAACCACATCGTGCGCCGCTTCGGGCTCGAACCGGCCGAGGAGCTGGCGTCCGCCCGCAGCCCGCAGGAGCTGGTGGCACTGGCCCGGCACTCCGCGAAGGCGGGCGCCCTGGAGGCCGACACGGCGGAGCTCTTCGTGCGCACCCTCAATCTGGCGGAGCTGACCGCGGAGAACGTGATGACACCCCGGGTGCAGGTCACCGCCCTGGAAGTGCAGGCGACCGCCGAGGACGTCGCCAACGCGACACGGGCGACCGGGCTGTCCCGGTTCCCCGTGTACCGGGGCAGCCTCGACACCGTCGTCGGCGTCGCGCACATCAAGGACGTGCTGGCCATACCCGCCGAGCGGCGGCCCCGCACGCGGGTCTCGGAAATGCTGCGCGAGCCACTGCTCGTGCCGGAGACCCTGACCGTGGACCGGCTGCTGGACCGCCTCTCCGGCAAACTCGCGATGGCGGTCGTCATCGACGAGTACGGCGGCACGGCGGGCGTCGTGACACTGGAGGACATCGTCGAGGAGGTCGTCGGCGAGGTCCGGGACGAGCACGACCCACACGAGACGCCTGACCTCGCACCGGCCGGCGAGGACGCCGACGGACGCACACTGTGGTCGGCCGATGGCGCGGCCCGCACCGACCAGCTGGAGACGATCGGACTGAGAGTGCCGGACGGACCGTACGAGACCCTCGCCGGGCTGATCGCCACGGAGGTGGGCCGCATCCCCGCCGTGGGTGACTCGATCGAGCTGGCCGGCTGGCGCCTCGACGTGGTGGACGCCGCCGGGCGGCGCGCCGCACGAGCGCTGCTGCACGCGCCGCTGCCTGGTTCCGACGAGCCGTCGGAGGACGCGCGATGACCGCCGTACAGCTCTTCATCGGTCTGCTGACCCTGGTCGTGAACGCCTTCTTCGTCGGTGCGGAGTTCGCCCTCATCTCCGTACGCCGCAGTCAGATCGAACCGCAGGCCGAGGACGGGAACCGGCGGGCGCGCAGCGTCATCTGGGGGCTCGAACACGTCTCGGCGCTGCTCGCCGCTGCGCAGCTGGGCATCACGTTGTGCACCCTGGTCCTCGGTATCGTCGCCGAGCCCGCCATCGCGCACCTGCTGGAGCCCGTCTTCGACGCCGTGGGGGTGCCGCACGGACTGGTTCATCCGATCTCGTTCGTGATCGCGCTGACGGTGGCGACCTACCTCCACATGCTGCTGGGCGAAATGGTCCCGAAGAACATCGCGCTGGCCGAGCCCGTGAGGACCGCGCTGCTGCTCGGGCCGCCGCTGGTGACGCTGGCCCGGGCGCTGCGTCCGGTGATCTTCGCAATCAACGCCTTCGCCAACACGCTCCTGAAGCTGTTGAGGGTGGAGACGAAGGACGAGGTGTCCGCCACCTTCTCGGACGACGAACTCGCCCGGCTCGTCAAGGACGCCGGCGACGCCGGGCTGGTCGACGACCGGGCGGCCGAGCGGCTGCACCATGCGCTGGAGCTGGGACGCAGGCCGGTACGCGATGTGGTGCTGCCGGTGGACCGGGTGATGTACACGAGGGTCGGGACGACACCCGAGGAGCTGGAGCGGCTCTCGTCCGAGACCGGGTTCTCGCGGTTCCCGGTGATGGACAGCGAGCAGCGCATCCTGGGTTACCTCCACGTGAAGGACGCCCTTGACGTCGCACCCCGCGACATGCCTTTCCCGGTGACCGCCATGCGGCCGATCGCCCGGGTCCGGGCGGCGACTCCGCTCGACGACGTCCTGACCGCGCTCCGGCGCAGCCGTACGCACCTGGCGGCCGTCCTGGACGAGGACGACCGGCTGGCCGGCATGGTGACGATGGAGGACGTACTCCGCGAGCTGGTGGGCCGGCCGCAGGCGCGTTGATCGAGCCCCCTCCCGGCCCCCGCTGACCGCAGGCCGGGAGGGGGCGGTCTGTGGCCGCCGTCCGGAAAGGGCCCCGCCGCTCCGCGATACGATCGCGGGGCCATGGAAATCAATGCCGAATACACCAGTTTCGTCGCGGTAGGCGACTCGTTCACCGAGGGCATGTCCGACCTGCTGCCCGACGGCTCGTACCGGGGCTGGGCGGACGTTCTCGCCACCCGCCTGGCTGCCCGTACCCCCGGCTTCCGGTACGCCAATCTCGCCGTGCGCGGAAAGCTCATCGGCCAGATCGTGGACGAGCAGGTGGATGTGGCGGCGGCCATGCAGGCGGACGTGGTGACGCTGGTGGGCGGCCTCAACGACACCCTGCGTCCCAAGTGCGACATGGGCATGGTCCGCGGTCGGCTGGAAGAGGCCGTGGAGCGTCTCGCGCCCTCGTGCAAGAAGCTGGTCCTGATGCGCAGCCCCGGCCGCAACGGGCCGGTCATGGAACGCTTCCGGCCGCGGATGGAAGAGCTGTTCACCCTGGTCGACGACCTGGCCGCCCGGCACGGTGCGGAGGTCGCCGACCTGTACGGGGCGCCGGTCCTGGGCGACCCCAGGATGTGGGACGTCGACCGGCTGCACCTGACCGCCGAGGGTCACCGCAGGGTGGCCGAGGCCGTGTGGCAGACGCTGGGCCTGCCGCCTGAGGACCCCTGGCAGACGCTGTTGCCTGCCGCGACCCCGCCGCGTTGGTCGACCCGTCGCGTCGACGACGTGCGCTTCGCCCGCCAGCACCTGTTCCCCTGGATAGGGCGGCGCCTGACCGGGCGCTCCTCGGGTGACGGCCGTACCGGAGCGCAGTTCAGCGCCGAACTGGGGCGGGCCTTCTGGGTGACCCCCGTGGACGCCGAGGCCCCGGGGCCGATCGCCACGTGGCGACGGGTGGACGCGAGCGAGTAGCCGACCGACCGAAAGCGCGCGCAGGACCGGCCCGGCCCCTTCCGCCCGCATCTGTACACGCGCACTCGCGCGCCCGGCCGGACTCAGGCGCCCGCTCCCGCTCGTAGCAACGTACAAACCAGGGGCGGCGTCGACCTGCATAAACCGCCAGTAGAATCTGGACACGTGACTGCTGTGTCTGCGAAGCCTCGCATCCCCAATGTCCTGGCCGGCCGCTACGCCTCTACGGAGCTGGCTGTCCTCTGGTCCCCCGAGCAGAAGGTGAAGCTGGAACGTCAGCTGTGGCTGGCGGTGCTGCGCGCCCAGAAGGACCTCGGGATCGAGGTACCGGACGCGGCCCTCGCCGACTACGAGCGCGTCCTCGACCAGGTCGACCTGGCCTCGATCGCCGAGCGCGAGAAGGTGACCCGGCACGACGTCAAGGCCCGCATCGAGGAGTTCAACGCCCTCGCCGGCCACGAGCAGGTCCACAAGGGAATGACCTCCCGCGACCTGACCGAGAACGTCGAGCAGCTCCAGATCCGGCTGTCGCTGGAACTGATGCGCGACCGCACGGTGGCGGTCCTGGCCCGGCTCGGCAGGCTCGCCGGTGAATACCGCGAACTGGTCATCGCCGGCCGGTCCCACAACGTCGCCGCGCAGGCCACGACGCTCGGCAAGCGCTTCGCCACCGCGGCGGACGAGCTGCTGGTGGCCTACGGACGGCTCGAGGACCTGCTGGGCCGCTACCCGCTCCGCGGAATCAAGGGACCCGTCGGTACGGCCCAGGACATGCTCGACCTGCTGGGCGGAGACGCCGGGAAGCTCGCCGAGCTGGAGCAGCGCATCGCCGGCCACCTCGGTTTCGCGCAGGCCTTCACGTCGGTCGGCCAGGTCTACCCGCGCTCGCTCGACTACGACGTGGTCACCGCCCTGGTGCAGCTGGCCGCGGCGCCCTCCTCGGTCGCGAAGACCATTCGGCTGATGGCCGGGCACGAGCTGGTGACCGAGGGCTTCAAGCCGGGTCAGGTCGGTTCGTCCGCCATGCCGCACAAGATGAACACCCGCTCCTGCGAGCGTGTCAACGGCCTGATGGTCATCCTTCGGGGATACGCGTCGATGACGGGTGAGCTGGCGGGCGACCAGTGGAACGAGGGCGATGTGTCCTGCTCCGTGGTCCGCCGGGTGGCGCTGCCGGACGCGTTCTTCGCGTTCGACGGTCTGCTGGAGACCTTCCTGACCGTGCTCGACGAATTCGGCGCGTTCCCCGCCGTCGTCGCCCGCGAGCTGGACCGCTACCTGCCGTTCCTCGCCACGACCAAGGTACTGATGGGCGCGGTCCGCGCCGGCGTCGGCCGTGAGGTCGCCCACGAGGCCATCAAGGAGAACGCGGTCGCCTCCGCGCTCGCCATGCGTGAGCAGGGCACGGAGCGCAACGAGCTGCTGGACAAGCTCGCGGCGGACGAGCGCATTCCGCTCGACCGCGCGCAGCTGGACGACCTCATGGCCGACAAGCTCTCGTTCACCGGTGCGGCGGGCGACCAGGTCACCACACTGGTCAACCGGATCGAGGAGATCACCAAGCAGCACCCGGAGGCCGCCGGTTACACACCGGGCTCGATCCTCTGATGCGCAGGGCCACCGGCCGATGACGCCCGAAGAGCTCCTGGCCGCCCGTGACCGCATTGTTCCCGATGTGGTCGCGGGCGGCCTGCGCGTACTGTTCTGCGGGATCAACCCGAGCTTGACGACGGCTGCCACAGGTCATCACTTCGCCTTCCCTGGTAATCGTTTCTGGCCGGTGCTCCATCTGTCGGGTTTCACTCCGCGGCAGCTGAAGCCCAGCGAGCAGTCAGAACTGCTCCACTACGGACTGGGCATCACCAATGTGGTCGCCAGAGCCACGGCCCGGGCCGACGAACTGTCCGCCGAGGAGTTCCGCGCCGGTGGCCGGCTCCTCACCTCGAAGGTCGAGGATCTGCGGCCGCGATGGCTGGCCGTCGTCGGGATCACGGCTTACCGGACGGCATTCGGCGAGCGACAGGCCCGCGTCGGCCCCCAGGACCGGATGATCGGCGGGGCCCGCGTCTGGGCGCTGCCCAACCCCAGTGGCCTGAACGCCCACTGGAGCGTGCGCTCCATGGCCGAGGAGTACGGGCGTCTCCGGTCAGCCGTCGACTCGGCCACCGCGATGCCCGCCATCGAGGCCTGACGGGGCGCAGCGCTGTCGGACGGGCGGTGCTGTCGGACAACCTGTTCCGCGACTGTGGCTGGGCTTGTGTGTGCGTGTGCGTGTGCGTGTCCCGGTTCGAAGTCCGTGCCCGGGGCCCCGGTCTGGCGAGGGGGACTTCAGCCCGTGGCCGTGCCGTGCCGTGCCGTGCCCCCACGATGGTCCGACGCGCCGCACGCCATCCGCCCCCAGTCGCATTCCCGGTCCTCGCCCCACAACGGAGTTCAGGGTGGATCGATCTCGGTCACCACCACGCTGAGCTCGCATCCGGGGCCCTCCTCCTCCAGGTACAGCGCCAGGGCGACCCACCGGGTCTCTATGTGCCAGAGCCGGAGGTACTCGCACCCCGCTACGGTTTCCGCCCATGGGTCGGGTATCACCTCACCTGACATCAATCGTTCCTGGGCACTCCACAGGCTGACCAGCTGAGGCTCACCCCAGCGGGCGCCGAGGACGGTGACCAGAGCCTCGTGCTCTGCGAGACACTGCGCCCGGTGCTCCAGTCGCCCCGCCTCGTCGTCGTCCCCGTAGTCGTCCTCGGCGTGCAAGGACGCCGTGTGGTAGCCGGGCCCGCTGACTCCCGAGCCCGATCGGAGGCGCTCCGTAGGGAACTCTCGGGTGCGCATCCCGTCGATGAGGCGGAGGTGATGTGCCGTGGTCATGCCGTCAGTAAACCGTCCAGCACTGACAACGGCCGCCTCTCCCTGGCTTCGAGGCGGTCCTAGCCGCCCCCGCGCTCTCCACCGGCTTTTGGTAATCGCCTGATCGCCGTTCACGTTTGGAAGTATTCGGGCATCAGGCGGTCAACCCACTCCGGCTGTTCGATGCTCGCCACACGGAACTCCGCCATAGTCGGGGTCCGATCGCTGACTCGGTGCCGGAGAACGGCGTCGAGGCCCACCACCGTCGGGCGCGGCTGTTGACGGACGCGATGGCGCAGCAGCAGCTACCCCGAGGCGGCTCGGTCTGCGGGTGGACCGCGGCCGGCGAAGCGCCCACGGGTGGAAGGTCGGGGCGGCCACGGTAAGGGCGGATTCTCGGTAGTCGTCGCTTTCCGGGCACTGGTCGAAGATGAAAGGACCTCCACGTGGGAGAAGCTCGCCGTAACCGTCGATCGGTTGCCCGCCCGCCTAGGCGCTGTCCGATGGGTCGTATCCGCCTGCCCTAGCCTGCGGCGGCCGGTTGACAAATTTGGTTGCGGCGGACCAGGCGGATGCGGTGATACTCCGGCATGAGTAGAGACGCCGAGGTCATCGTGCTCGCTCGCTGGTCGGGCGAGGTGATGGAACCGCTGACCCGGGACGACCCGGAACGCACGTGGCGAGGTCGCTTCGTCCCGATCACGGGGCACTGGGGCTACGAGTTCGGGTGGGCCCTTGAGTTCGAGAAGATGCGTGCCCGCAAGGGCCTGCTCAGGCACCTGGAGTCGCTGCCGTGGCCGCATCCGCATACGGTCCAAGTTCTGCTTCGCGACCAGGACGACGACTGCTTCGGGCTATGGATGTTCCAGGAGGGCCGACTGGTGGAAGTCACCATTCCGCGCACGGAGCGTTTCCATCAGCCGGCACCGCCCAATGAGGACTTCGAACCCGACCCGGGCATGCTGCTGCGCATCGACCAGAACACGGCTCTGCCCGAGCAGACCCCAAAAGCACGCCGCGACACCCGCTCACCCTGGTAGACCGAGTTCGACAGCTCACCGTGGGCCGTCAGGGCTGTCGACGCGTGACTACTCAGCGCACTGTGCCACCACTACCCGAGTGCCGACAGGCTTTGAAAGGGGTGGTTCACTGCGGACGGAGCCATAGGCGGATCGCGGCCACGGCGACCGTCCCGTAGAAGACGTACGCCCGTTTATCGAAGCGTGTGGCGACGGCTCGGAAGTTTTTGAGCCGGTTGATGGTCCGTTCGACTTCGTTGCGGCGGCGGTAGATCGTCTTGTCGAAGCCCGCGGGTCGGCCTCCTTGACTGCCGCGGCGCTGGCGGTTTGCCCGCTGGTCTCTCGGCTCGGGGATCGCGTGTTTGATCTGGCGTCTGCGCAGGTGACGCCGATTACGGCGTGATGAGTACGCCTTGTCTCCCCCGACATGGTCGGGGCGAGTGCGGGGTCGTCCACCAGCCTGCCAGGGCACACGGATCTCCTCCAGGACGGGAATCATCTGCGGTGCGTCCCCCCGTTACCTTTTTCGTGGCCCCGAAATGGGGCTCCCGGCCTCCGGGCCCGGCATGACTGTTTCCCCCTGTCGCACGCAAGATCCGGGGGGTGGTGTCACCGGGCACCGGAGGCACCGGTAGACCGCTGATTAGGGGCACGACCGCCGGCCCGGCGACGGGTACGGCAGGCCTTCGTAACGTGGATGCCGGCATCTGGTGCCGCAGGTAGGCCGGGGACACAAGCGCGTCAGCGGAGGCTGTTGGTGATCGAGATCAGCGAGGTGGCCGTCTTCCTCGGCCTGGACGTCGGCAAGGGCGAACACCACGGGCGGGGCCTGACCCCGACCGGCAAGACCGTCTTCGACAAGCGGCTGCCAAACAGCGAACCCAAACTACGGGCCCTGTTCGACAAACTGAGCGCGAAGTACGGCACTGTACTGGTGATCGTCGACCAGCCCGCCAACATCGGCGCCCTGCCGCTGGCCGTCGCCCGCGACGCCGGCTGCCTGGTCGCCTACCTTCCCGGCCTCACCATGCGCCGCATCGCCGACCTCTACCCCGGCGAGGCCAAGACCGACGCCCGCGACGCGTTCATCATCGCCGACGCCGCCCGCACCATGCCTCACACCCTGCGGGCCCTGGCCACCACCGACGAAACCATCGCCGAACTGGACATGCTCGCCGGGTTCGACGACGACCTCGCCGGTGAAGTCACCCGCACCGCCAACCGGCTGCGCGGCCTGCTCACCCAGATCCACCCCTCGCTGGAACGCATCCTTGGCCCACGCATCCAGCGCCCCGCCGTACTCACCATCCTGGAGCGCTACGGCTCCCCGGCACTGATCCGCAAAGCCGGACGCCGCCGCCTAGTCACCCTGATCCGGCCCGAGGCACCCCGCATGGCAGAGCGACTGGTCGAGGACATCTTCACCGCCCTCGACGAGCAGACCGTGATCGTCGCGGGCACCGGCGCGGCCACCACCATCGTGCCCAGCCTCGCCACCCAACTACGCGCGCACCTATCTCAACGCGCCGCCCTGGAACGGCAGATCGCCGCCCTGCTGGAGGCCCACCCTCTTTCCAAGCTCCTGACGTCGATGCCGGGGATAGGCGTCAGGACCGGCACGCGCATCCTCATCGACGTCGGCGACGCCAGCACCTTCGCCACCTCCGGCCACCTCGCCGCCTACGCCGGCCTTGCCCCGGCCTCCCGCATCTCCGGCTCCTCCATCCGCGGCGAGCAACCCTCCCGGCGCGGAAACAAGCAACTCAAACGCGCCTTCTTCCTCGCCGCGTTCACCTCACTGGCCGACCCGGCGTCCCGCACCTACTACGACCGCAAACGCGCCCAGGGCAAAACCCACACCCAAGCTCTTCTCTGCCTCGCCCGCCGACGCGTCGACGTGCTGTTCGCCATGCTCCGCGACGGCACCTTCTACGAATCACGACCCGCAGCAGCTGCCTGACCTGGGACGGGAGACCAACCGACCTCTACAAGGAGGAACCTTCTACACCCGGTTGCTCTGCGCCGCTCGGTGGATCCACCTTGCCCAACTCCAGCTCCCCGACCGTCTGATCCCCGCTCATCTCCCCGGTCAGCCGGAACCCGAGCCCCAGGTAGAAACCCTCGGGGCCGTCCTCGCCCGGGTGCCAGGTGGTGGTCAGTCGAGTGCCGCCACGGCGGCGGATTTCGGCGGCCACGGACTCGACCGCGAAGCGGCCGTATCCGCGTCCTTGTTCGCCAGCAGAGATGTTGAGCCGCCACAGTCCCGAGCGGATGTCGGCACCTTTGCCGTCGCCCGCGAAGTCGATGTCGAGGAAGGCCATGAGGAAGCCGACGGGCCGGTCACCGTCGAAGATGAGGCGAGGCCAAGCTACGCCTGGGTACACGTATGCCTCGGCGAGGGACTTCACCACTGGTGCCACCAGGTGCTCTTGGTCAGGGCGAACCTTCAGGCCGATCGCGACATCGAAGTTGGCGGCAGTAACCGTTTCGAGGCGGAGTGCAGTCGTCATGCAGAAACCGTAAGCCAGCGGATCAACTGGTTTTCCTGGCGTCACACACTCCCATGCTGTGGTCCACGGAACACGTTTTTGGGCCGCCCACGGCGACCGACGCTTGACGAAAGAGATAGGCCCCCCCACTGGCCGGGCGTGCTGACAAACCCGAGCGGGCGACACCCACCTTCCCCAGCAAGGTGAATCTTGCTCGTGAGCCCGCCTCGCGAGCGTCCCAGGGCCTCATCGGGACGGTGACGCGCCGGGCTCCTGCGCCGACCCGGGACTTTCGGGGCACGGGTGGAGGCGCCAGCCGCATGCTGATGAGCGCGGCAGGTCGTGGAATCGATGCTGACCATGCTCCAGTCGATCCGGCCCTCGGCATCGGCATCGGTCTGGACGGCACGCAGGATTCTCTCCCACGTGCCGTCCGCCGACCACCGGCGATGACGGTCGTGGACCGTCTTCCAACTACCGAAGCAGGGAGGCAGGTCCCGCCAGGGGAGACCGGTCCGCTGCCGGAACAGAATCCCGTTGATCACCCGACGGTGGCACTGCCAGCGTCCGCCCCGGCCACGATTCGTTGGCAAGTGCGGCTCCAGCCGAGCCCACTCCTCATCCGACAAATTTCCCCGCCCCATGTCCCACGCAACGAGTCCCCAGCAGGAGCGTCACGCGACCCATCGGACACGACCTAGGCGTCCCGGCGTCGCAGCGCCCACCATCCGGCCAGCAGCGCTGCCCCGGCCCATGCCGCGGTGACGGCCAGCCCTGCCCAGGGCCCGAGGCTGCCCTCCGGATGCTGATGCAGCACCAACTGGCCGGCCCGGTCGGGCAGATAGTCGGCCGCACTCCCCGCAACGTCACCGACGACGAACGAGACGATCAGGATGAAGGGGATGAGCAGGCTGAGCACAGCTACCGCGCTGCGGAACAACACGGTCAGCCCGGCAGCGAGGAGAGTCATCAGAGCGAGATATATGCCGCTGCCGACGGCGGCCCTCAGCGCGCCGGGCTCCCCCAGCCCGATGGCATACTCCCCCATGAACAACTGCCCGACCAGAAACGAACTGAAGCTGGTGACCAGACCCACGGCAAGGGCTGTTCCCCCGATGAGGGACATCTTGACCGCGTAGAAGAGGGTGCGGCGCGGAACCGCAGCGAGCGACATGCGCAGCGCACCGTTGACGTACTCCGACGAAATCGCTGTGGCGCCGAAACTGATGGCCGCGATCTGCCCGAAGTTCAGCGCGTAGAAGGCGCCGAAGACGAGATCCGCGTCCGCGTTGTCCGCCTCAGCCTGGCCGACGGTGGCGAAGCTGAGCACCGTGACCGCCATGGTGGCGAGGAATACGGCCGTCAGGGATCCGATGACGGAGCGCACCGATCTGATCTTGATCCACTCGGAGCGCAGGACTGCGGTGGTGGTCGACATGGTCAGGCCTCCTGTCAGGGGGTGGGGGCGGAAGCGGCGGAGGCGAACTCCGCTGCCCGGGCGGTGAGATCCAGGTAGGCCTGTTCCAACGTGGCCTGTTCATCCACGAGCTGGAGAACCGGAAAACCTTCCGTGGCGACAAGCGTCCCGACCTCGTCCGCTCTCGCCCCTTCGACGGTCCAGCAGCCGTCCTCATCCTGCTGCGCCGGGTATCCCTTGCGTGTCAGAACCTCACCGAGCCGGCCTGCTTCCGTCGTGTGCACCCGCACACGCACCCGGGGCCGACTGCGGGAGTCGATGAACTCCTGCATCGGGAGATCGACGAGCAGGCGTCCTCGGCCGAGGACGATCAGGTGGTCCGCGAACGACGACGTCTCGTTCATCAGATGACTGGAGACCAGTACGGTGCGCCCCTCCCGTGCCAGCCGTTTCATCAACTCCCGGATCCAGATGATGCCTTCCGGGTCCAGTCCGTTCGACGGCTCGTCGAGCATCACCACCTCCGGGTCGCCGAGCAGTGCCGCCGCTATGCCGAGGCGCTGGCGCATGCCGAGGGAGAACGTCTTGATCCTCCTGCCCCCGACGTGGCCGAGGCCGGCCTCCTCCAGTACTTCCTCGACTCTGGCCCCGCTCATACCGTTGCTCGTGGCCAGCGCGAGCAGGTGATTGCGCGCCGTCCTCGAGCCGTGGGCGGCCTGCGCGTCGAGCAGCACCCCGACCCGGCGGAGCGGATCACGCAGAGCCGCGTAGTCCTGCCCGCCGATCGTGGCGGTGCCGCCGGTGGGACGGTCCAGGCCGAGGACCAGTCGCATGGTGGTGGACTTGCCCGCCCCGTTCGGTCCGAGAAAGCCGGTGACCCGGCCGGGCCGCACGCTGAACGTGAGATGGTCCACGGCCCGGGTCGCACCGTAATCCTTGGTGAGTTCGTTGACGTCGATAGTGGTCATGTCCTCAGACTGGCCGCCGCGCCGGGCAACGGTCCTCCCCCGCCGGAGTGGATCGTCTCCCTCGCTCGGGGGAGCCGTCGCGCCTCGCCCGCTGGCACGATGGCCACATGTTCAGCTTCCTCCGCCCGTTGACCGCGCCGGTCACCTATACACGGTGGCTGCATCTGCTCCTGCCGGGCGCCGTCGTCAGTGTCTGGCTGTTCATCTCGATGGACACGCCCTGGGTTCCCGTCGTCCTCGCGGCCTTGGTGGGGCTGATCCCTGGCATGCGTCTAGCGGAAGGAATACAGGCGCAGTTGCTGCTCACGCCCGAGGAGCGGGGCACCCCCGAGGCAACCATCTCGGTCGCCCCCTCCACGTCCTGGTCCGAGCGGTGGCGGACCTCGCTGTGGCTGGAAGTGCGGCTGGTGTGTGCCGGGCTGGCCGGGATGGCGACGGTGTGGCTGTCGGCCACGACGGTCGACCTCATCCGCTCCGCCGCCGGTTCGGAACCGAGCACCGAATGGTTCGCTGCCGGACTGGGGACGCATGGGTGGGCCGCGCTTCTCGCCCCGGTTCCCCTGGTGATGCTGCTCGCGATAATCGTGGGCTGCGGGGAGCTGATCACCGCAGCTGCCCGGTGGCTGCTCGGCCCGACACCGAAACAGCGGATGACCGCCTTGGAGGAGCGCACTGAGCAACTGCTCGAACGCAACCGGATCGCGCGCGAACTCCACGATTCGATCGGGCACGCCCTGACGGTCGCCGTCGTGCAGGCGGGTGCCGCCCGGGCGGCGCACGATCCTGACTTCACCGAGCGGGCACTGGCAGCGATCGAGGAGACGGGGCGTGTCGCGTTGGACGATCTGGAACGGGTGCTGCGCGTGCTGCGCGAAGCGGGCACGCCGTCGGGACAACGGCCGTCGCTGAGCGAGGCGGACCGCCTGCTGGACTCCGCACGCGGTTCGGGGGCCGAGGTGGATGCCGATGTGTGCGGTCCGCTGGAACAGGTACCGCCGTCGGTGTCCCGCGAGGGCTACCGCATCCTCCAGGAGGCCCTCACGAACGTCCTACGCCATTCCGGATCGGTCGCGGTCCGGGTCCGCATCACCGTCGCAGACGGCCGGCTCGACTTGCAGGTGACAAACCCGCTCACGGGTTCGAGCGATACCGCTGGGGGTGGAAGTGGGCTGAGGGGCATCAAGGAAAGAGCCGCGCTGCTGGGCGGCAGCGCCAAGGCGGGGCCGCACCAGGGGGAATGGCTGGTGCACGCGAGCCTTCCGCTGCACCACATACGCTGAGTGCCCACCAGTACCTTGACGGCGAGGCGCCCACGCTCACCGACGCACCACATACTCCGTCCGGTGCTGCGCATACGCCGCTCCGTGCAGTGCAGAGGCCGACCGGTACTGCACATACGCCGCCCCGTGCAGTGCAGAGGCCGACCGGTACCGCGCATACGGCGCCCGGTGCAGTGCGGAGGCCGACCGGTACTGCGCATGGGCGGGCCGTGGCAGCGCACGGGCTGACCGGTGGACTCCATGCCCTGCTCGGTGCACCGCTTACGCTGACCGGATGCCGGTTACCGTTCTTCTGGTCGACGATGAACCCCTGGTCCGCGCGGGACTCCGCGCGGTCCTGGAAGCCCAGCCCGACATCGAGGTGGTGGGCGAGGCGGGTGATGGCGCCGCGGTGATCCCGTTGGTGCGTCAGCTGCGCCCCGATGTGGTGGCGATGGACGTCCGTATGCCGCTGATGGACGGCATCGAGGCGACCCGGGTGGTGCTGCGCACGGTGCCGGATCCGCCGAAGATCCTGGTGGTGACGACGTTCGAGAACGACGAGTACGTCTACGAGGCGCTGCGCGCCGGGGCGGACGGCTTTCTCCTCAAGCGGGCCCGGCCGGCCGAGATCGTGCACGCGGTGCGGCTGGTGGCTGAGGGGGAGTCCCTGCTGTTCCCTGCCGCGGTCCGACAGCTCGCCGCCGAGTACGGCACGAGCAAGGCGCGGGAGGCCATGGAGCGGGCTTCCCTCACCGAGCGCGAGGCGGCCGTGCTCCGTCTGATGGCCAGGGGTCTGTCCAACGCCGAGATCGCGGCCCGGCTGGTGGTGGGGGTCGAGACGGTGAAGTCCCATGTCAGCGCTGTGCTGGCGAAGTTGGGTGCCCGGGACCGGACCCAGGCCGTCATCGCCGCCTACGAGTCCGGGTTCGTCGCTCCGAGCTGATACCAGGTGGTCCGGGTGGCCTTGACGCCCATGGTCGCCCCGTCCCTGAGCAGCGAGTACGATCCGCCTGACATGCGCACGAGCTGGGAGGACACACCGTGGGCCGGCTGACCGGTGGGGACCCGTCGTTGCTGCGTCGGATCAATTCCGCGGTGGTGCTGCACGCCCTCCGGGGTGCGGAATCCCCGACCCTTACCGACCTGACCCGGATCACGGGCCTGTCCCGCCCCACGGTCGAGGGCGTCGTGGAAGGACTGTTCGAGGCCGGGTTGGTCGTCGAGTCGGCTCCGGACGGCGCCGAGGCGCGGCGTCAGGGACGTCCGGCCCGCCGGTTCCGTTTCCGGGCGGAGGCGGGACATCTCCTCGGCATCGAGATCGGCCCGCACCGGGTCTCCGCGTTGTTGTCGGGCCTGGACGGCCGGATCATCGGCGCCGGCTCACGTGAGGTGTCGGAGACCGCCTGCGCGGACGACCGCCTCGACAAGGTCCGGACCGTCGTTGCCGACGTCCTCCGCCGGACCGGCGTGGCCCGCAGCAGCCTGCGAGCGGTCGGCGTGGGCAGTCCCGGCATCGTGGAGGCCGACGGCACCGTCCGTCTGGGAACCGCTCTTCCGGACTGGACGGGGCTGGCGCTCGGTGAACGCCTGAGGCGCTCGTTCCGCTGCCCCGTGCTCGTGGAGAACGATGCGAACGCGGCGGCCGTCGCGGAGCACTGGAAGGGTGCGGCCACGGAGTCCGACGACATCGTGTTCGTGCTGGCGGGGCTGAGCCCAGGGGCAGGTTCTCTGATCGGCGGCCGGCTGCACCGCGGTTTCGGTGGGGCGGCCGGCGAGATCGGTGCGCTGCATCTGCTCGGTCGCGACGTCACGCCCGAAAGACTGCTGTCGACGACGGACACGCCCCTGGACCCGCTGGACGAGCATGCGGTCGCCGCGGTGTTCGCCAAGGCACGGCACGGCGACGAGCAGGCGAAGGCCGCCGTCGAGCGTTTCATCCAGCGCCTGGTTCACGACGTGGCGGCGCTGGTCCTGGCGCTCGATCCGGAACTGGTGGTCATCGGCGGTTGGGCCGCCGGCCTGGACGGGGTGCTGGATCCGCTCCGCGGTGAGCTGGCCCGCTACTGTCTGCGGCCCCCTCGGGTGACCCTGTCGTTGCTCGGCGAGGCCGCCGTGGCCACGGGGGCCCTGCGGCTGGCCCTCGACCATGTCGAGGAGCAGCTCTTCGCCGTGGAGGGAACGGTGACGGCCCGCCGCTGAAGGCGACGGGCCGTACGGTGCGCGCCAGGCATGCGGGCCGGGCTTGCGGTCAGGACGCCTGGCGACTCAGCGGTCTAACGGCTTAGCGGTCAAAATGCCTGACAGCCCCGCGGTCAGAATGCCTGGCAGCCCAGCGGTCAGGATGCCTGGCGGGTCTCGTCGTGGTGGCTGATCTCCAGGTCTCCCGAGTCACCGAAGGTGAGGCGGCAGGTGTCGGCCCGGTACGTGGCCACGGAGACGGCCGCTGTGCCGCCGGCCGCCAGGTAGCGGGTCGTGACGACGAGGACGGGGGCGCCGGGGAGCCGGTCGAGCTCCTTGGCGTCGTCCGCGCGCGCCGAACCGAGTTCCACGGAGCGGTCCTGTCCGTCGAGCCCGAGCCGGTGGAGTTCGCGCACGACACTACGGGCCCTGGCGGGACCGGACGGGGTGTCTATGGCCGAGAGGTCAGGTACGGAGGCCGCCGGGACGTACAGCAGCTCCGCCGCGACCGTCTGCCCGTGGGTGAGGCGGATCCTTCGCACGATGTGGACGGGCTCGTCGCCCGGCACGTCGAGCATGCCGGCCACGCCGGCCGGTGCGGCTGCCGTCCGGCAGTCGACCGCCTGCCACGCCTCGCCCGCACTGCCCCCGGCCCAGTCGTGCTGCGCGGTGGAGACGGCGACGCCCACGCGCGGCGGGGCGACCGTGGTACCCACACCGCGGCGGCGTTGCAGCCTGCCCTCGAGCTCGAGCTGCTCCAGGGCCTGCCGGAGCGTGGCCCGCGCCACGCCGAACCGGGCGGCGAGCTCCCGCTCGTTGGGGAGGATCTCCCCCACCGCGAAGTCCGAGTCGAGTGCCTCACTGAGCACGGTCTTGAGGTGCCAGTACTTCGGCTCCTGTACCGATTCCAGCTGCGTGGTCCCCACCCTGTCCTCCGCAATCGCCCAGCGGCTTTTCCGCGACGTTATTTATTAAAGGTTCCTGTCTTAACGTTGAGACCATAGGACGGCACACCCCCTTGGTCAAGACCAATTCTCGGGCCGCGGGCTCGCTCACCCGCGATTTGCCGCACAGCGTTCACAGGACGTTCGCGCAACGGGGGCCCGGGGCAGCACCACGTCGCAGCACAAAGCCCCACGTCCGGGCGGGTCGCGGGGCTTCGGTGCGGGGGGACAGCGGCCCGGGCACGGACGCGCCGACGGCAAGGTTTACCGAGGAGCGACCGATCGCCTCGGGTCGACACTCCCCGACGGAAGTCGGCCACACCCCGGCCGGAGTCGGCCACACTCCGGCCCAAGCCGGCCACTCCTCGGCCGGAGCACTCCCCGGCCGGAGTCGGCCACTCCTCGGCCGGAGTCAGCCACACCCCGGCCGGAGTCGACCGCTCCCGGCCGAAGTCAGCTACTCCCCGGCCAAAGAGGTGAGCTTGTCAGGGTTGCGGACGATGTACACGCACTGAATGACTCCGTCCCGCACGTCCACCTGGATAACGGAGTCCGGCTTGCCGCCGGACAGGATCAGCGCCGCCGGCCCGCCGTTCAGCTCCAGGAAGCGGACGTCCAGGTCGGGGATCTGACCGTGTGCGACGGCGAAGAGGAATCGGCCGACCTTGTCCGCGCTCTCCAGGATCCGCAGCGGCGCCTTGGACTTGCCACCGCTGTCGCCGACGAGCCGCACGTCCGGGGCGAGCAGCGTGAGCAGCGCGTCGATGTCACCGCCGGCGGCCGCGGCGAGAAAGCGTTCCGTGAGGTCGCGACGCTGGGCGGGATCGACGTCGTAACGCGGTTTGCGTTCCTCCACATGCCGCCGCGCGCGCCCGGCGAGCTGGCGGACGGCGGTTTCGCTCCTGTCCAGCGTCGCGGCGATCTCCGCGTAGGCGAACCCGAAGGCCTCGCGCAGGACGAAGACGGCGCGCTCCAGCGGGGACAGTGACTCGAGGACGACGAGTACGGCGACGGAAACGGAGTCGGCGAGCACGGCCCGCTCCGCCGTGTCGGGCACGGTCGGGCCGAAGTCGGTGACCAGGGGCTCCGGCAGCCACGGTCCGACGTACGCCTCGCGCCGTGCCCCGAGCTGACGCAGCCGGTCGATGGCGAGGCGGGTGATGATCCTGACGAGGAAGGCGCGCGGTTCACGTACGTCCTCGCGCGGAGCGGCCGACCAGCGGAGCCAGCCCTCCTGGACCACGTCCTCGGCGTCGGCGATCCGGCCGAGCATGCGGTAGGCGACCCCGATGAGTACGGGCCGGTGCTCCTCGAAGACGTCGGTCACGGTATCGCTTGTCACGTGCCCATCCCAGCGGACGGGTAGCGGGGTGTCCAGTTCACGCCCTCGTCCTCTTGAACTGGAAGCTACCAGGCGGTAATTGTTGTTGACGGAATGTCTACGCCGCTTGCGGGCACGATTTTCGCGTGTCGCATCATCCGGGAGCACCTCCATGGCCACCACGGTCTCGTTCACCGTCACGTCACCCCTAGGACGGCCGCGGACCGTGTCCGTCGCCTACGAACGGACCGGTTCCGGAGAGCCGCTGCTGCTGCTCCACGGCATCGGCCACCACCGCCAGGCCTGGGACCCGGTGATCCCGGTGCTGGCGCTCGAGCGGGACGTGATCGCGGTGGACCTGCCCGGGTTCGGCGCCTCCCCCGGACTGCCCGGCGACCTCGCGTACGACCTGACGACCATGGCCCCGCTGCTCGGGACCTTCTGCGAGACGATCGGGGTGGGCAGCCCCCACGTGGCGGGGAACTCGCTCGGCGGGCTGCTGGCGCTGGAGATGGGCCGCGAGAAGCGCGCCCGCTCGGTGACCGCGCTCTCGCCCGCCGGCTTCTGGACGGACCGTGAGCGCCGGTACGCGTTCGGCACCCTGCGCGCCATGCGGCTCGCCGCGAAGTCGATGCCGCTGCCCCTCATCGAGCGGCTGTCCCGCACCCCCGCCGGTCGCACGGTCCTGACCAGCTCCATCTACGCCCGGCCCGCGCGGCGCGCGCCGGAGGCCGCTGTGTCCGAGACCCTGGCCCTGCGCCGGGCGACCGGCTTCCACCCGACGCTGGCCACCGGTCGGGACGTCCGGTTCACCGACGACGTGCCGGGGCTACCGGTGACCATCGCCTGGGGCGGCCACGACCGCCTGCTTCTGCGGCGCCAGGGCATCCGGGCGAAGCACACCGTCCCCGGCGCCCGGCTGGTCCGGCTTCCCGGCTGTGGCCACGTCCCGATGAACGACGACCCGGCTCTGGTGGCGCGGGTGATTCTCGACACCAGCCGCTGAATCCGCCGCCTGCTCACGACTCCGCCGGCTCAGCACACCCGAGCCGATCGCCACACCGAGCCCGACCAGGCAACTGCCCACGGCCTGAGCGGGGCCGTACGAGCCCGCGCCGACCAGCGGGGCCGTGAGCGCGGCGGCGACGGGAATCAGCCCGAGGAAGAGGGTGGCGCGCTCCGCTCCGATGCGCTGCATCCCCCGGTACCAGCACACGAACCCGATCACGGTGACCACGGCGGCCTGCCAGAGCAGCGCGGCGGCCTCTCCGGGCGTGGGCAGACGCACGAATCCCGCGCCGTCGACCAGCAGACCGATAACCGTCGACTCCGCCGCGGCGATCGCGCACACCGTGGCCGACAACAGCTTGGGCCCCAGGGGACGCAGCACCGGGACGGCGATCACCGCGAAGCCCACCTCACCGGCCAGCGCGCCGACGGAGAAGACGATGCCCGCCGTGTCGGTCTGCCCCCAGCCCTGAACGGTGAACGCACCGATCGCGACCAGCGCCGCGGCACAGAGAACGGCACGCGTCGGCCTGCGCCGGGACGCCAGTGGCACGAGGACGGCCACAAGGATCGGGGCGCACCCGACGAACACGCCCGGAACGGCCGGCTCCGCGGACCGTTCGGCCGCCAGGACGGCCAGGTTGAAGCCGACCATGCCCACGGCGGCGAGCAGCGCGAGCCTGCCCCACTGCCGGACGCCGAGCCCGCGGAGCACGACGGCCGGCCGGGGCTCGCCGGCCCGGTGCAGCAGGGGCAGGAGCAGCAGGGCGGCGAGGCCGTAGCGCAGCGCCTGACCACCGGCGTACGGATAGTCGCCGAGGACGCTGTTGGCGGTGAAGGAGGCACCTACGAGGACGGAGGCGAAGGCGGCGAAAGACGCGCCACGCAGATAGGTCACATTCATGGCACCGACGCTAGGCGGCCGGGCGGCCCGGTTTAAGGTCCACATTCATGACGTCTTCGGGGACCAATTCCAGGGCTGACACGGGTGGCGGTGCGCAGGAGTCCGTATCGGCGGCCTGGGAACTGCTGCTCCCGGCCGCTTCCGCCCCGGCCCGTGGGCGCGGGCGCGCGCTGCAGTCCGCGCTGCGCGAAGCGGTCCGTTCCGGCCGTCTCGTGCCCGGGACGCGGCTGCCGTCGAGCCGCGCTCTCGCCGCTGATCTCGGCGTCTCACGCGGTCTGGTCACCGAAGCCTACGAACAGCTGACCGCCGAGAGCTATCTGCGCAGCGGGCACGGCGCGGGGACATGGGTGAGCGGATCGGTGCGCGCGGCCGAGGGCGGGGCCCGCGATCTCGCTCCCCGCGCCCCCGGCACCCGCGTCGACTTCAGGCCGGGCACGCCGGACCTCTCGCTCTTCCCTCGCAGCGCCTGGGCCGCCACGCACCGTTCGGTGGTCGGCCGGCTGCCGCACAGCGCACTGGGCTATCCGGATCCGCGCGGGCTGCCGGAACTGCGTAACGCCCTGGCCGCTCTGCTGACGAGGCGCCGCGGTGTGGTGGCCGACCCGGAGCGGCTGGTGGTCTGTTCGGGCGTCGCCCAGGCGGCCACCCTGCTCGGCTTCGTCCTGCACGGACGCGGACTGGGCACCGTGGGTGTCGAGGATCCCGGGAGCCCCGAGCACGCCTCTCTCTTCTCGTCGGCGGGGCTTGTCACGGCATGGCTCCCGCTCGACGACGAGGGACTGGCGGTCGGCCCCCTCGTGCGCTCCGGCGTACGCGCCGTCGTGACGACTCCGGCCCATCAGTTCCCCACCGGGATCGCGTACTCCGCCGCCCGCCGCAGCCGGCTTCTGGACTGGGCCAGGGAGGTGGACGGCGTCATCGTGGAGGACGATTACGACGGTGACTTCCGCTACGACCGCGCGCCCGTCGGCGCCCTGCAGGGACTCGACCCCGAACATGTGGCGTACACCGGCTCGGTGAGCAAGTCCCTGGCGCCCGGCCTGCGCCTGGGCTGGCTGCTGGCACCCGCGTCGATGACGGACGAGATCGTCGACCGCAAGCGGACCATGGACATGGGCAACCCGGCCATAGACCAGGCGGTGCTGGCCGACTTCATCGTCCGGGGCGGCTACGACCGGCAGCTACGCCGCTGCCAGCGCGCCTACCGGGAGCGCCGCGACGCCCTGACGACGGCGCTCGCCGAGCACTTCCCGGGCACCGAGGTCAGCGGTATCGCGGCGGGTCTGCACGTCATCGCCCGGCTGCCCCGGCGGTACGGTCCCGAGGCGGAGTTCCTGAGCAGCGCGGCTGGGGCCGGGATCGACCTGCGGCTCCTGAGCGACTGCGGAGACGCACGGGCCAACGACGGACATGTGGGCCTGGTGATCGGGTACGCGCATCTGCCTCCGGCGGACATCGCACGCGGGGTCCAGCTGCTCGCCGAGTGCCGGCGGGGCACCGGCTGAACGGACGGCGGAACTGACCGGGGCCGGGTATTCACCTCGCGTTGGTGTGCCTGCCTTCGTCGGAGGCGAGGGTGGGCCGGTCGCTCAGCAGTCCGTTCACCCCGACCCGCTGCCCCGGAGGCCCTCCGATGCCCTACCGTCCGCGAATCCCGTTCCCCGACCGCCGGACCGTGCTGCGCGGTTCGCTGGCGGCCTCGGCCGCCGCCTCGCTCCCCCTGATGGGCGCGGCGGCCCCGGCCTTCGCACGCTCCGGCCGGCCGGCCGCCGGCTGGGGCGTGCAGGTGGGGGATGTCACGTCGTCCTCCGCGCTGGTGTGGGTGCGCTCGGACCGGCCGGCGCGGATGGTGGTGGAGACGTCGGCGACCGAGTCGTTCCGGCGCGCCCGCACCTGGCACGGTCCCTTGCTGAACCCCGGCACGGACTTCACCGGAACGACACCGCTCCACGGGCTGCCGCCCGGGCAGCAGGTGCACTACCGGGTGACGCTCGCCGCCCCCGACGACCCGCGCCGCACCGGTGAACCGGTGTACGGCACCTTCAGGACCGCGCCCGCTCGCCGCCGGGACGGTGTGCGGTTCCTGTGGTCCGGCGACATCGCGGGCCAGGGGTGGGGCATCAACCCGGACATCGGGGGCTACCGGGTGTACGACGAGATGCGGCGCCTGGACCCCGACTTCTTCCTCTGCAGCGGGGACAACATCTACGCGGACGGAGTCATCGAGCCCCGTGTGACGCTGCCCGACGGGCGGGTCTGGCGCAACGTCACCACGGAGGAGAAGGCGAAGGTCGCCGAGACGCTCGCCGAGTACCGGGGGAACTTCCGCTACAACCTGCTGGACGACAATCTGCGCAGGTTCAACGCGCAGGTGCCGTCGGTGATCCAGTGGGACGACCACGAGGTGCGGAACAACTGGTACCCCGGCCAGATCCTCGACGACGTCCGGTACACCGAGAAGAACGTGGACGTGCTGGCGGCGCGCTCGATGCGGGCCTTTGGTGAGTACTTCCCCGTATCCACCCTGCAGGGCTCCACGGGCGACGGGAGAATCCACCGGGTGATGCGGCACGGCCCGCTGCTCGACCTGTTCGTCCTGGACATGCGTACCTTCCGCAACGCCAACTCCCCCGGCCGGCAGCCCGACGAGAGCACCGGAATCCTCGGTTCCGCGCAACTGGCCTGGCTCAAGCGCGAACTGTCGAAGTCCCGGGCGGTCTGGAAGGTGATCGCCGCGGACATGCCCCTCGGGCTCGTCGTCGCCGACGGGGCCACGAACTTCGAGGCAGTGGCACAGGGCGATCCCGGTGCTCCGCTCGGCCGCGAACTGCAGATCGCCGAGCTGTTGCGGTTCATCAAGCACCGCCGGATCACCGGCACGGTGTGGCTGACGGCGGACGTGCACTACACCTCGGCCCAGCATTACGCCCCCGAGCGGGCGGCGTTCCAGGACTTCGCGCCCTTCTGGGAGTTCGTCACGGGACCGCTGGCCGCCGGTCAGTTCCCGTCCAACGCGCTCGACGGCACCTTCGGCCCCGAGCAGGTTTTCGTTCAGGCCCCCGACCGGGCCAACGTGTCGCCCATGGAGACACCCGCGCTCTTCGGTGAGGTGGACATCGACGGTGACAGCGGGGAGCTGACCGTACGCCTTCGGGAGCAGGGCGGATCCGTCCTGTTCAGCAAGGTGCTCCAGCCCGGCCGAGTGGGGCAGTGAGCCGGACGGACTGCCGGTGCGGCGCCGGTCCGGCGCCGCCGCCGGACCGGCCTCGGGGCTGACCGCGCCTCGCCGCCGGGCTGGAGTCCGGGGCGCCCTGACCTCGCTCAGGAGCGCCTCGGCGACCGCCCAAAACAGCCGATAGACGACTGGACCCTTGCTTAACCCATCGGTCACAAGGCGTTCGTGATCAGGCAACACCCCTCGGTCACAGTGGGGTCATGACCGATGTGACCTCCGCGAAGAGTGCCCGCCACCCCCACCACTGGCGGCGGGACCTCATCGAACTCGCCGCCCTGTTCACCGCCGTCGCCGTCGCCGACGCGATCGCCAACCTGATCGGACACCAGCCGGACGGCCCGTACCTGCTCATCGCCTCGGCCGTGGCGCTGACCGCCACCGCCGCGTTCCACACCTGGTGGGCACGCCGGCACAGTCACGCACCGCCGCCGGACGCCGAGGCTCCGGCAGTCGCGGACGGCCGGGCCGCGGCATCCGACGCCCCGTCGCCGGATGCCGCAGCGGCTGAGACGGTGCTGTGGCGGATGCGTACGACGGTCCGGGACGCTCCCGGGAGCCTGGCCGCGCTCTGCACCGTGCTGGCCCGCCACCGGATCGACATCCTGACCCTTCAGACGCACCCGCTGGCGGAGGGCACCGTCGACGAACTCCTGCTGCGCGCCCCCGCCGCGCTACCGCCCGCCCAGCTGACCCGGGCCGTCTCCGAAGCCGGCGGCAGCTCCACGTGGATCGAGCGCGCCGACGCCCACGACCTGGTGGACGCCCCGACCCGGGTGCTCGGCCTCGCCACCCGCACCGCCCTGGACGCCGCCGAACTTCCCCTCGCCCTGCGCCAGCTGCTCGGCCGGTGCACCATCCACTCACTGCCGGCCGTGTCGATCACCGGACGCGCCACCGGTGAGACCGCGCCCGTGGAGGGAGTGCTGGAGGAGACGGTGATGCGGCTGCGCGATCCTTCGGGCGGCGTCATCACCGTCGAGCGCCCCTATCTTCCCTTCACCCCGACCGAGTTCGCCAGGGCGCGCGCCCTCGTCGAGCTCGACGCCCGGCTCGGCCCCCGCGTCCCGCGCAGCGAGCACGTGCTCACCCTGCCCGAGGGCAACGCGATCACCGTGCGCCGGGCGGACAGCGGCGACCTCGAAGCGGCCCGCGCCATGCACGACCGCTGCTCGGAGCAGACGCTGCGGCTGCGCTACCACGGCCCGGTCCGTGACGCCGACCGCTACCTCGAGCACCTGCTGAGCCCGCGCTTCGGGCGCACCCTCGCCGTCCAGACGGCCTCCGGGCGGACGGTGGCCCTCGGGCACCTCCTCTGGGACGGCGACGAGACCGAGGTCGCCCTGCTCGTCGAGGACGACTGGCAGCGCCGCGGCATCGGCTCCGAGCTCCTCGGCCGGCTGGTGGCGCTCGCCGTCGAGGCGGGCTGCGAGAGCGTCTACGCCGTCACCCAGGCGTCGAACACCGGGATGGTCGCGGCCATGCGCGCGCTCTCGCTCCCGCTCGACTACCAGATCGAGGAGGGCACGCTGGTGATCACCGCCCGGCTGGGCGCGGCTCAGGTGCGGCCCCTGCACCCGTACGAGCAGGCGGAACGCTGACCACCTGACGTACCGGCACCTCGCCGCTCAGTGCCTGGCACAGGTCGGCCCACAGGTCCTCCACGTCCTCCAGCCCGACCGACATGCGCAGCAGCCGGTCGCCGACCCCCGAGGACTGCCGGTCTCCCTCATCCACGATGCGGTGGCTGATGGAGGCCGGGTGCTGGATCAGGGTGTCCACACTGCCGAGACTCACCGCCGGCGTGATCAGACGCACCGCGGCGATCACTGTGTGCGGGTCCCCGTACACCTCGAAGGAGACCATCGCGCCGCCCAGCTCCGGGTAGTGCACGCGGGCGATCCGCGGGTCGGCGGAGAGCCGGCGGGCGAGTTCCGCGGCGTTCGCGGACGCGGCCCGGACGCGGACCGGCAGCGTGGCCAGACCGCGCAGCAGCAGGTACCCAGCCATCGGGTGGAGCACCCCGCCGGTGGCGAACCGCACCTGGCGCAGCCGGGCCGCGAACTCCTCGTCGCAGGCGACGACTCCGCCCATCACGTCCCCGTGGCCGCCCAGGTACTTCGTGGCACTGTGCAGCACGATCCGCGCGCCGTGCTCGACGGGGCGCTGGAGCACCGGGGTGGCGAAGGTGTTGTCGACCAGCAGCGGAACCGAGCCGCAGGAGTGGGCGACCGCCCGGATGTCCACCTCGGCCAGGGTCGGATTGGCGGGTGTCTCGACGATCACCAGGCCCGTGTCGGGGCGGATCGCCTCGGCGATGCCCGCGGGATCCGTCCAGGTGACCTCCGTGCCCAGGAGCCCGGCGCCCAGGAGGTGGTCACTGCAGCCGTAGAGCGGGCGGACGGCCACCACGTGGCGCAGCCCCATGCTGGCGCGGGCCAGCAGGACGGCGGTGAGCGCGGCCATCCCGCTGGCGAAGGCCACGGCGCTCGCGGTGCCTTCGAGCCTGGCCAGGGCCGTTTCGAAACGGGCCGTGGTCGGGTTGTCGAGGCGGGCGTAGACGGGCGGCCCGTCGAGCCGGGTGCCGGTGGCGGCGAAGGAGTCGATCCGTTCCGCCTCTCCCCTGGAGTCGTACGAGGGGTAGGTGGTGGACAGGTCGATCGGCGGGGCGTGCAGGCCGAGGGCGGCGAGGTCTTCGCGTCCCGCGTGCACGGCTTCGGTGGCCGGCGCCCGGTACGGGGGTGTCGTCGAGGGGGCCGGCGCGGATTCGGTGTCCATGGCCCCACTCTGAACAGTCACCGGGAGAGTCGGTCATCTGCCCGTGCTACGTTCGGCGAATGAACGGTTCCGTCGCTCTCGACACGGTGGATCTGCACATTCTGCGGCTGCTTCAGAACGATGCCCGGACCACGTACCGCGAGCTCGCGGCCGAGGTCGGGGTCGCCCCGTCGACCTGTCTGGACCGGGTCACCAGGCTGCGCCGCACGGGCGTCATCCTCGGCCACCAGCTGCGGCTGGACCCGGCCAGGCTGGGCCGGGGTCTGGAGGCGCTCCTGTCCGTGCAGGTGCGGCCCCACCGGCGGGAGCTCATCGGCCCGTTCGTCGACCGGATCAGGACGCTGCCCGAGTCCCGTGCGCTGTTCCATCTGACCGGCCCCGACGACTACCTGGTGCATGTGGCGGTGACCGACACCGCCGATCTCCAGCGTCTGGTCCTGGACGAGTTCACCTCACGGCGCGAAGTGGCCCGCGTGGAGACGCGGCTGATATTCCAGCAGTGGGAGTGCGGTCCGCTGCTGCCGCCTGCGGCCCGGACGGCCGAGGGCGGTGCGGGTCAGGTCCACGGTGCCGATTGATAGTGACGCGGAGGCCCTCCCCGTACGAGGATGGACCCATGTCAGACTCCCCGAGCAGCGCGCTGCCCCGCCAGGTCGCCGACACCTATGTCGACGCGTTCATCGATCTCGACCCGATCTCCGGTACGTATCTGGGGGTCGCGGAGAGCTCGCGCCGCCTTCCCGACTTCTCCCCCGCCGGCCAGGAAGCACTGGCCGAGCTGGCCCGCACCACGCTCGCGCGGCTCGACCGCGCGGAGCAGCTCCCCGGCGCGGCAGACGATGCCGAGCGCCGCTGCGGCCGTCTCCTGCGCGAGCGTCTGACGGCCGAACTGGCCGTGCACGAAGCCGACGAGGCGCTGCGGGCCGTTTCCAATCTGCATTCCCCTGCCCACTCGATCCGTGAGGTGTTCACGGTGACGCCCACGGAGACGGACGAGGACTGGGCGGCCGTCGTCGAGCGGCTCAGGGCGGTCCCGGGCGCCCTGTCCGGCTACCGCGAGTCCCTCGCCCTCGGCCTGGAGCGGAAGCTGTACGGCGGCCCGCGCGCCACCGCCACCTTCATCGGCCAGCTCGACGAGTGGGTCGGGGACGGTGCGACGGGGTTCTTCCAGGACTTCGCCGCCGCCGGCCCGGAGGCGCTGCGCGCCGATCTGGACGCCGCCGCGGCCGAGGCAACCCGGTCGCTGGAGGAACTGCGGCAGTGGATGCGGGAGGTGTACGCCCCAGCGGTCGAGGGTGAGCCGGACACGGTGGGCCGCGAGCGGTACGCCCGCTGGTCGCGCTACTTCAACGGCACGGACCTGGATCTCGACGAGGCGTACGCGTACGGCTGGTCGGAATACCACCGGCTGCTCGCCGAGATGCGGACCGAGGCCGAGAAGGTGCTGCCGGGCGCGGGTCCCTGGGAGGCGCTGGCCCATCTCGATGTGCACGGCAAGCACATCGAGGGGGTCGACGAGGTCCAGGCGTGGCTGCAGGGCCTGATGGACGAGGCGATCGAGGCCCTGGACGGCACGCACTTCGAACTCGCCGAGCGGGTCCGCAGGGTGGAGTCCCGGATCGCTCCGCCCGGCGGCGCCGCGGCGCCGTACTACACGGGTCCGTCCGAGGACTTCTCGCGCCCCGGCCGCACCTGGCTGCCGACGATGGGCGAGACCCGGTTCCCGGTGTACGACCTGGTCTCCACCTGGTACCACGAGGGCGTGCCCGGTCATCACCTCCAGCTGGCCCAGTGGGCCCACGTCGCCGAGAGCCTCTCGCGCTACCAGGCCTCCATCGGCATCGTCAGCGCCAACGCCGAGGGCTGGGCGCTGTACGCGGAGCGTCTGATGGACGAGCTGGGCTTCCTGCCCGACGCCGAGCGCCGGCTCGGCTACCTGGACGCCCAGATGATGCGCGCCTGCCGGGTGATCGTGGACATCGGCATGCACGCGGAGCTGGAGATCCCGGCCGACTCGCCGTTCCACCCCGGTGAGCGGTGGACGCCGGAGCTGGCCCAGGAGTTCTTCGGCAACCACAGCGGCCGGCCCGCCGATTTCGTGGAGAGCGAGCTGACCCGCTATCTCTCGATGCCGGGTCAGGCCATCGGTTACAAGCTGGGCGAGCGTGCCTGGCTGCTCGGCCGGGAGAACGCCCGCGCGGCGCACGGGGACGCCTTCGACCTCAAGGCCTGGCACATGGCCGCGCTGTCCCAGGGGCCGCTGGGTCTGGACGACCTGGTCGACGAGCTGTCGAAGCTCTGACCCGGCCGCCGGCCGGTCCCGGACGGGGTGTCCGGGACCGGCCGGACCGTGTCAGCACCCGCAGTCGTCGGATTCGTCCGGTGCGGTGAGCGGGTCCGCGGTGCGCCGTTCGCGCCCCTGCCAGGTCTCGAACTCGAAGCCCTCACGCACCCAGTACTCGAAGCCGCCGAGCATCTCCTTGACCTGGTAACCCAGTTGGGCGAGGGCGTACGCGGCGCGGGTGGCGCCGTTGCAGCCGGGCCCCCAGCAGTAGGTGACGACGGGCACGGCGGGGTCGAGCAGCTCACGCGCCTGTCCGGCGATGAGCGCCGTCGGCAGATGGACGGCTCCGGGGACGTGTCCCTGGTCCCAGGACGCGGTGGAGCGCGAGTCGAGGAGTACGAAGCCGGGGTCACCGTCGGACGCCAGTGCCGCGGCGACGTCCGAGACGTCGGCGTGGAAGGCGAGCGAGGCGCCGAAGTAGGCGGCGGCCACGGCCGGGTCTGCGGGAGGAACGCGCAGAACGGGGCTGGTGGCGGTGGTGGCGGTGGCGAGGGGCTGCGTAGTCATGGGGGAAAATCTACGAGCGGCGACCGTTCGCCGGAAGAAGGGATCCCCGGCACAGCTCTTGATTCGCCGGGGAATCCCCTGTTTCCTCTCTCCATGACCGACTATTCCCCGGACGCCACCGACTGGCGCATTCTCGACGTCCTGCAGCACGAGGGGCGGGCGACGTTCGCCGAACTCGCGCGAGCCGTCGCGATGTCGTCGAGCGCCGTGACGGAGCGCGTGCGCCGGCTGGAGGAGGCCGGAATCATCAGCGGGTACGCGGCGGTGGTCGACCCGGAGCGCCTCGGTCTGCCGGTTCTCGCCTTCGTACGGCTGCGGTATCCGAACGGCAACTACAAGCCGTTCCACGACCTTCTCGACGCGACACCGGAGATCGTGGAGGCCCACCACGTCACCGGCGACGACTGCTTCGTGCTGAAGGTGACCGCCCGTTCCATGAAGCATCTGGAAGCGGTCTCCGGGAAGATCGGCGCCCTCGGTTCCGTCACCACCAGCGTCGTCTACTCCTCGCCGCTGCCGCGGCGGGCGGTCAGCCGCTGATCCCGTCCGCGGCCCGGAGCCGCACGGCCGACCCGTTCCGCTCCTTCACCACTTCCAGCTGGGCGGGGATGCGGCGGCGCAGGTCGCCGACGTGGCTGACGATGCCGACGCTGCGGTCCCGCTCCCGCAGCGAGTCCAGCACGTCGAGCACCTCGTCGAGGGTCTGCTCGTCGAGGCTGCCGAAGCCCTCGTCGATGAAGAGGGTGTCCAGCCGTACGCCCCCCGCCTCGTCGGTGACCACGTCGGCGAGTCCGAGGGCCAGGGCGAGCGAGGCGAAGAACGTCTCGCCGCCGGAGAGCGTGGCCGTGTCACGTTCGCGCCCCGTCCAGGCGTCGATCACGTGCAGGCCGAGTCCGGCCCGGCGGCCTCCCGTCCGGGCATCGGAGTGGACCAGTTCGTAGCGGCCGGACGACATCCGCCGCAGCCGGGCGGTGGCGGCCGCCGCCACCTGTTCGAGACGGGCCGCGAGCACGTACGACTCCAGCCGCATCTTGCGTTCGTTGTCCGCGGACGTTCCCGCGGTGAGTCCGGCGAGCCGGGCGACCCGTTCGTACTCCTCGCGCACCGGCCCCAGGCCCCGCACCTCCTCCGCTGCGCGGCGGGAGAGCCTGTCGAGCTCGGCACAGCGCTCCCGGGCCGAGGCGAGGGCCGCCGACGCGTCGCGCAGCCGGCGTTCCTCCGTGTCGTACACCTGCTGCGCGGCATCCGGTGCGGCCGGGGCGCGGCCGGCTGCGGCACGGGCGTCGGTCTCGGCGAGCCGGTCGGCCACCGCGGCCGCCTCGGCCTGCCAGGCGTCGATACGGTGCTGGAGCGCACGCTGCACGGAGTCGGGGAGCAGGGTCTCCACCGCCGCCTGCGGTGTGTCGAAGCCGGCCCGGAAGGCGGCGTCCGCGAGCCGGTCGTCGGCCTCCTTCAGCCGCTCCGCCGCGCTCTCCTCCTCGCGCACCGCCGTAGCCGCCTCGACGAGGAGGGCGACGCGGTTCTGCAGCAGGGCGGCGTGCGCGGTGACGCTGTCCGACTCGCCGCGCGCCTGCGCCAGCACCTCTTCCAGGGCGGCCTGTTCACCGTCGAGGCCTTCGCGCCGGGAGGTGCGGGCAGCGGCCCGGCGCTCCGCCTGCTGCCGGTCCTCGGCCCGCCGCTCCTGCTCCCGTTCGGCCGCCGCCAGGGCCTCACGTGCGGCGTGCATGCCCGCGGCGGTCCGGTGCGCCTGCGCGTGCTCACGGGTCAGCGTGTCCACGAGCGCGGCAAGCGCGTCGGCCGTCGGATCGGCCGCCCCGCCCGCCTCCGGGTCCGCCGCGCTGTCGGTGCCGGCCGCCTCCACGGCTTCCGCCCGGGCTGCCGCGTACCGCTCGCGTACGGCTCCGAGCGCGTGCTCCGCCTCGGTGCGGGCCTGCTCGGCCCGCCGGTGGGCTGCCTCCGCCGCGTCCTCGGTCGCCTGGTCGACATGTCCGTCCCCGGGGCGGGCGGGCTGCGGGTGGTCGGCGGAGCCGCAGACCGTGCAGGCCTCGCCCTCGACGAGTTCGCGCGCGAGTTCCGCCGCGATGTCGCGCAGCCGTCGCTCGCGCAGGTCGAGCCAGTGCTCGCGGGTGCCCAGGGCGTGCTCCCGGGCCTCGGCGAGCCGGTTCTCGGCGGACGACGCCTCGGTGGCCAGCGCGTCCCGTCGGCGGGCCGCTTCCAGCCGTCGCCGGGCCGGGTCCAGCCGGCCGGCCAGCAGCTCGGCCCGGGTCGCCGCTTCCTGCGCCGCCTCGATGCGGGCGAGCAGCCCGCTGCGGGTGGCTTCCCAGTCGGCCAGCCAGCCCTCCGCGTCGCGGATCAGCTCGTCGTCCGCCTGGGCCTGCCGCTCCAGCGCGGAGCGTTCGCTGTCGATCTCCGCACTGCGCCGCTCGGCGCGGCGTGCGGCGTCGAGTCCCCCGAGCTCCTCGCGCAGTCTGCGCTCCAGAGCCGCCAGGTGCTCGGCGCCGGCGTCCGCCAGACTGTCCGGCAGCCCGGTCCGGCAGCGGTCGCGGGCCGCGCTCGCGCGTCGGTGGGCCCGCTCGGCTTCGTCGCGCAGTTCCAGTGCCGGGGCGACGCGGTCCGCCTTGCGGGCGCGCCTCAGCTGTTCCTGTGCCTCGTCGTGTCCGGTCCGGCCCGCTTCCGACAGGGCGGCGCGGCGCCTGGTCTCCGCGTACCGCTGCTGGAGTGCGGCCAGTTCCCGTTCGGCGTCCAGGGTGAGCCGGGCCGCCCGGTGGCGGCCCTCGGCCGCGGTCAGCACCACGGCGGCGACGTCGAGCCGCTCCCGGGCACTGCTGCGGGCCGTCGCGGCCCATTCCAGTACGGCGTCGGCGAGTCCCGGCTCGCCCGGTTGGAACTCCGGCATCGGGGCTTCGCGCCCGGCCGGTCCGGCGGCCTGGGCGAGGCGCTGGGCGAGGGCGAGGATCTGCTCGTCTCCGGCCCGCACCTGGCTCTCGGCGACCCGGCGGAGATCGGCGAGGCGCTCCTCGACGGCGGCGAAGCGACGGGTGTCGAAGAGCCTGCCGAGCAGCTTGCCGCGCGCCTCCGCGTCGGCCCTGAGGAAGCGCGCGAAGTCGCCCTGCGGGAGGAGCACCACCTGGCAGAACTGCTCCCGGTTCATCCCGATGAGCTGGGTGATCTCCTCACCGATCTCCTGGTGCGAGCGGCTCAGCGCCCGCCAGCCCTGCTCGGCGTCGTAGGCGCGCAGCCAGCTCTGCGCCTTCTCCGTGGTGTGGCCGCCGCCCCGCTTCTTGGGGCGGGGCTGGGCGGGGCGCCGGGTGATCTCCAGGCGGCGTCCGCCGACGGTGAGTTCGAGGCGGACCTCGGTGGGCAGGTCCGCGGGTGCGTGGTCGCTGCGCAGGGATGTGCCGGGGCTCTGCCGGGCGCCGGGCACGGCCCCGTACAGGGCGTAGCAGACGGCGTCGAGCACCGAGGTCTTGCCGGCGCCGGTCGGTCCGTGCAGCAGGAAGAGCCCGGCTGCGGAGAGCGCGTCGAAGTCGATCTCCTGCGTGGCCCCGAACGGGCCGAAGGCGGTGATGCCGAGCCGGTGGAGCCTCATCGGTTCACCTCGTGCACGGTGTCGTCGACCCGCACGTGGTCGAAGGCGCTGCGCAGCACCGTGCGCTCGTGTTCGTCGGTGCCGTAGCCGCCGCGGACATGGGCCACGAAGTCCTCCGCGATGCTCTGGTCGTCGCGTCCCCGCAGCCGCTGGGCGTAGGAGGTGTGCGGGTCTTCGGGCGCCCGGTCCGGTTCGAGGACGAGGCTGAGCGTGTGCGGGAAGCGCTCGACGAGACGGGCCATCGGGTCGGCCGGGCGGACCGGGTCGGTGAGCGTGGCCTCGACCCAGGAGTGCGCGTGCCGCTCGAGGGCGGGGTCGTCGAGGAGGGTGTCGAGCCGGCCGCGGAGCCGGGCGAGCGGGCGGGGGACCGGGCAGTCGATCCGTTCCGCGGCGACGGCGCCCGTGGCGTCGAGGTCGATCAGCCACATGGTCTTGCGGTGGCTGGTCTCCGAGAAGGAGTAGGCGAGCGGGGAGCCGGAATACCGGACCCGCTCCGCGACGGTCTGGCAGCCGTGGAGGTGGCCCAGCGCCACGTAGTCGACCCCGTCGAAGACCCCGGCGGGGACGGCCGCCACTCCGCCGACGGTGATGTCGCGTTCGCTGTCGCTCGGCTCGCCACCCGCGACGAAGGCGTGGGCGAGGACCACGGACCGGGTGGCGTCCGGCCGTTCGGCGAGATCGGCGCGGACCCGGTCCATGGCGGCGGTCAGCACGGCTTCGTGCCCGGCCCGCTCCGTCTTGAACACGTCCTTGACGAGGGCGGGTTCGAGATAGGGGAGACCGTAGAACGCCACGTCGCCGTGCGCGTCCGGGATGACGACGGGGGTGGCGCACCGGGCGGGGTCGGTCCGCAGGTGGATGCCGGCCCGTCCGATGAGTCCCGCGCCGACACCCAGCCGGCGGGCCGAGTCGTGGTTCCCGGAGATCATCACCGTGGGCACACCGGCGGCGGCGAGCCGGTGCAGGGCGTCGTCGAAGAGCTCCACGGCGGCGAGCGGCGGCACCGCCCTGTCGTACACGTCACCCGCCACGAGCACGACGTCGACGTCCTGGTCGCGCACGGTGGCCACGAGGTGGTCGAGGAAGGCGGCCTGCGCCTCGTGCAGCGAGACCCGGTGGAACGACCGGCCCAGGTGCCAGTCCGATGTGTGCAGAATTCTCAAGAGCCGGCTCCGACCTGCATGTTTCGCTTCCTCGTCCCCGGGGTCCCGCCCGGCCGCCCACGGGGCCGGCCCGGGGCCACGGTGCCGGCGTCCACCCCGCGCGCACGCCCCTGCCCCTGTTCCCTCACGCCCCACAGTGTCCCATCACCGGGGACGGGGCCGGGGCTGCGGGCCACGAGGACGGCTGCGCTTCCCGGGCCGGTGACGCGGCGGGGCCGGCCGCTCCGCCGGGTCTCACATCTTCGCGCCGAAGTCCTGGGTCCACCACGGTCCGCCGGCGCCCCGGTGAACGCCGACACCGATGTCCTTGAAGGAGCAGTTGAGAATGTTGGCGCGGTGGCCGGGACTGTTCATCCAGGACCGCATCACCGCTTCGGGAGTCTGCTGGCCCGCGGCTATGTTCTCGCCGTACGTCGACCAGCGGTACCCGGAGTCGGTGACGCGCCGCCCGGGGTCGGCGCCGTCGGGGTTGGTGTGGGCGAAGAAGCCACGGGCTGCCATGTCGTCGGAGTGCCGCTGGGCCGCGTCCGTGAGCTGTGCGTCCTCCTGGAGCGGCCCGCATCCGGCTGCCGCCCGTTCCTTGTTGGCCAGGGCGACGACCTGGGCCACGGCGCCCGGGGGCGCCGCGGGCGGGGCGGGGGCGCTCGACGCGCGCGGGGTGGCCGTCTTCTCCGGCGCTGGGGCGACGCTCTTGCGCGGTGTCCGGCTCGGGGTGGAGGAGGCGCTCTTCTTCGCCGGGGGCGGGGAGGGCGACGCGGACACCGAGGGCGAGGGCGGTGACGTGGTGGCCGGGGACTCGGGCGCCGCGAGAGCCGTGAGGGGCGCCGCCGGCGTGACCGCCGTGCTGTCCCCGCCGGTCCCCGTTCCCGGGCCCAGGGACAGGTACCCCAGGCCCCCGCCGGCCAGGCACACCACCACCACGGCGCCGCCGGCCGCCCGGCGCCGCGTCCGCCGCCGTCGGCGCGCGTCGGCGCGGGAGGCGCCTCGGCCGCCGGTGTTCCGCCCGCCCGGCGAACGGTGCCGGCCGGGCCGGGCGGGTATCGCGGCGTCGAGCGCCGTGATGTCGTCGGCGGACATGTCGAGCGGGTGGGCGGCGGCGACGGTGGTCATCGTGTCGTGGGCGGGCCACAGCACGAGGAGTGCCGCGGGCACCGGGACCAGCGCCAGCCCCGCCAGCAGGCCCTCGGCGGGCATCAGACCGCTCCACAGCCCGGCGCACCGGAGGCAGTCACGGGCGTGCCGGGCTATGCGCTTGCGCCACAGCGCCGAGGGGCGGCCGTCCCATGGGGCGAGGACGCCGTGGAGTTCCTCGCACGTGGGCCGAGCGCCGAGCGCCCGCACCACGACGCGGGCCGTCTCCAGGTGCGCCTTCATCCGCTGGACCCGGACCGCCGCGTGCTGCGGCGACAGCTCCAGTGCTTCGGCGACCTCGGCCCGGGTCAGCTCTCCCGCGCACTCCAGCCACCACAGCGACAGCAGGCCCTGGTCCTCCGGCTCCAGCCACCGGGTCGCGCGCGCCGTCTCCTGACGCTGCCACGACAGTTGCAGGCGCGTCATCGTCAGATCGACGAAGTCGGCCCCGGAGTCGGCGAGCTCCCCGGCCTCCTCCAGCGTCCCCGGCGCGGCCTTGCGGTCCTGCCAGTGGGCGCGCACCTGATTCATCGCGATGGCCACCAGCCAGGAGCGGAAGTTCTCCGGGGCGCGCAGAGCGCCGAGCCCGTCCAGCGCACGGAGCATGGTGTCCTGCACCACGTCGTCCACGTCCGCCGAACCGTTCAGCGCGCGGCCCACGATGTTGTAGACGAGCGGCAGATACGCGCCGACCAGGGCGTCCTTCGCCCCCGCGTCCCCGTTGCGGACCGCTGTCACCAGTGCCGACGGGTCCACCGTGTGCTGATGGCTCATGTAAGAAGTTCCCTGTCCTGTAGGCCGCTGATGATGCCCGATGACTGGGAGACCGCTGCGGCCGGAGCCGATAACAGTTCTTCCGACGGCAATTTCCCCGGCACGCGACCGGGCAGGGTCCCGGCACCCCGGACCCGGGGGCGTGGCAACCGGGAGACGCTCCAGGACTCAGGCGTCCCCGTACGCCTCTTCGCCGAGTTCCAGTTCCGCCTCGCCCGCCGTGGCGTCGGCCAGCCAGCGCCGGAACTCCTCGACCTCGGCGTCCGGCAGCCCGATCTCGATGGCCACCGCCTCCGCGTACCGGACCTCGCGCACGGTGCGTCCGGTGGCCCGCAGTTCGTTCTCCAGCCGGCCGGCGCGCTGGTGCCCGACGGTGACCGTCGCGATCCGGAACCGCTGCCGGGTGAGCGTGCCGAGGGCGTCGAGGGCCTCTCCGACCACGCCCCCGTAGGCCCGGATCAGTCCGCCCGCGCCGAGTTTCACCCCGCCGTAGTAGCGGGTGACGACGGCGACGACGTACCGCATCTCGCGGCGGGTGAGCATCTGCAGCATGGGGACGCCGGCGGTGCCCCCGGGCTCGCCGTCGTCACTCGCCTTCTGCACGGAGGCGTCGGCGCCGATCACGTAGGCGTAGCAGTTGTGCGAGGCGGCCGGGTGTTCCCTGCGGACGCGTGTGACGAAGTCCTGGGCGTCCTGCTCGGTGGCGGCGGGGGCGAGCGCGCAGATGAAGCGCGACCGGTTGATCTCGGTCTCGTGCACGCCCGCGCGGGCGACTGTCCGGTACTGCTCCTGCATCCGGCCACCCTATGCGCACCTGCGGGAATGGTCCGGAGCGGTCGTCCGTTGTGTGGATCATGTACGCAGACACGGAGACGATCCGCAGGATTCTCGACGGCACGGGCGACACGTGGGCGGTGGTGGGGCTCTCCGCCAACCGCTCGCGCGCGGCCTACGGGGTGGCCGAGGTGCTCCAGCGCTTCGGCAAGCGGGTGGTGCCGGTCCATCCCAAGGCGGAGCGGGTGCACGGCGAGGAGGGGTACGCCTCGCTGGCGGACATCCCCTTCCCGGTCGACGTGGTGGACGTCTTCGTCAACGGCGAGCTGGCCGGGGCGGTGGCGGACGAGGCGGTGGCGATCGGCGCCAAGGCGGTGTGGTTCCAGCTCGGCGTGATCGACGAGCAGGCGTACGCGCGCACCCGGGCGGCCGGGCTCGACATGGTCATGGACCGCTGCCCCGCGATCGAGATACCGGCGCTGCACGGGTAGACCTCCCACGGCGGGCGGTCATATGTGCGGGGTGTCACACTCCGCTCCGGGCTGGGAGAATGACCGGCTGTGACTATGGCCCACGCCACGAGCGTGTCGATCGTTCCGCACACCCGGGCCCGCCTGGCCGGACAGCTGGCCTCGCTCGGTGTCGAGCGCGGCGGTGTGCTGATGGTGCACGCGTCGCTGCGCACGGTGGGGGCGGTGGCCGGCGGCGCGGACGCGGTCGCGGGCGCCCTGCGGGATGTACTGGGCCCCGACGGCACCCTGGTGGTCCCGGCCTTCACCCCGGAGAACAGCGACACCTCCACGCAGTACCACGCCCGGGTCCGCGGCCTCGACGAGCGGCAGCGTGAAGCCGTCCGGGCGGCGATGCCCGCGTTCGACCCGGCCACCACGGCGGCCCCGTCGATGGGCCGGCTCTCCGAAGCGGTGCGCCGGGCCCTCGGCTCCGCCCGCAGCGCGCACCCGCAGACCTCCTTCGCCGCGCTGGGCCGGCTGGCCGGCCAGGTGGTGGCGGACCACCGCCCCGACTGCCACCTCGGCGAGGACTCGCCGCTGGCCCGCCTGGACGAACTGCGGGCCCAGGTCCTGCTGCTCGGCACCGGTTTCGGCTCCTGCACCGCGTTCCACCTGGCCGAGTACCGGGTCCCCTCCCCGCCCCGCCGCACCTATCGCTGCGTGGTGCAAGACGGCGGCGGGCGCCGGTGGTGGGAGTACGAGGACGTGGCCCTGGACGACAGCGACTTCGCGGCGCTGGGCGCGGACTTCGCACGATCGGACCACGGCACAGCCGTCCGCACCGCCACGGTGGGCTCCGGAACGGGCCGCCTTTTCCGCTTCCCGGCGGCGGTCTCGTTCGCCACGCGGTGGCTACCGGCGCACAGGGGGGCGCACTCCTAGCGGCGATTCACGCCCGCGCAGCAACCTCCTGGCCGCTGCATCTATATCCAACTTCCCTCGCGGCACTCATACTTACCGCGTATCGGCCCCGAGGGGAAGGCACCGGATGGAACAGCTGATCCGCACGGAGGACGGCCGGGAGCTGGCCGTGGAACGTTTCGGGAATCCGCACGGCAGACCGGTGTTCCTGCTCCACGGCACCCCGGGGAGCCGGCTCGGCCCGGCCCCGCGCGGGGCCGTTCTGTACCGGCTGGGCATCCACCTCATCGCCTACGACCGTCCCGGCTACGGTGCGTCCGACCGTCTGCCCGGCCGCTCCGTCGCCCACGTCGCCGCCGACGTCGAGGCCATCGCCGACGCCCTGGGCATCGACGAGTTCGCGGTGGTGGGGCGCTCGGGCGGGGCGCCGCACGCGCTCGCCTGCGCCGCTCTGCTCAAGGGCCGCGCCGCCCGCACGGCGGCGCTGGTCGGGCTGGCGCCCCGCGACGCGCAGGGGCTCGACTGGTTCGAGGGCATGATCGAGTCCAACGTCCGCGAGTACATCAACGCCGCGGCCGGGCGGGGCAGGCTGACCGCCGCGCTGGAACGCAGATCGGCGTCGATCCGGGCGGATCCGATGGGCTCGGTGGTCGACATGCACCGCGGGCTGTCGGCCTCGGACCGCGGAATCGTCTCCGACACGGGCATCCGCGCGATGCTGGTGCGCAACTTCGCGGAGGGGCTGCGCAGTTCCGCGGACGGCTGGGTCGACGACGTCATGTCCTTCAGCAGCGACTGGGGGTTCCGGCCCGAGGACATCACCTCTCCCGTGCTCCTCTGGCACGGCGAGGACGACGTCTTCGCGCCGGCCCAGCACACGCGTTGGCTCGGAGAGCACATCCCCGGGGCGGAGACGGTGGTGGAGCGCGGCGCCGCGCACTTCGGCGCGCTGCGCGTCCTCACCCGCGTGCTCGGCTGGGTCACCAGATGACCGGCCGCCCGGCCGCGCCCTTCGAGGGCGGGCAGCCGGCCCGGTACCGCCCGTACCGGGCCGACGCCCACCTCGCCGCCTGAACGGGGTCAGACCGGCTGCGGTTCCAGATCGCGGTTGATGCGCCGCCCGGTGCGGGCCGCCACCGCGATCGGATGGTCCATGCCCAGGTGCTCGACGGCCAGCGGCACGACTTCGGCCCGCAGCCGCTCGGCCTCCCTCTCCCGGTCCATGGAGCGCAGGGTGACGGCCAGGTTGGAGCGGCAGGCCAGCACGTCGGGGTGCGCCGGCCCGTACCGGTCCAGCAGACCGTCGAGAGCGGCCCGTTCCCAGCGCTCCGCCAGTTGCGGCCGGTTCAGGTCGCCGTAGGCGTTGGCCAGGTTGATCGCGGCGCAGAGGGTGAAGGGGTGCTGCGCCCCCAGGCTGTCCTCCAGCGCGGTCCTGACCGCTTCGCCGGCCTCCGCGGCCGACCGGGCCGCGCCCATGCCCCGCAGATAGATGGCGACGTTGTTGCGGCACGCCAGCGTGAACGGGTGGTCCTCGCCCAGGGTGGCCCGGTAGCCGTCGAGGGACTGCTGCGCCAGGTCCAGCGCTGCTTGCTTGTCACCGACCGCGGAGAAGTCCGCCGCGAGGTTGAGCCCGCAGGCGAGCGCGTCGGGCACCTTCGTGCCGTACCTCTCCCGGTAGCGGTTGTACGTCTCCTCCGTCAGGAGCTTCGCCTCGTGCGGGTGGCCCGCCTTGCGGAGGGAGACGGCCAGGCTCTTGGCGGTGCGCAGCGCCTCGGGCACGTCCGCGTTGAGCACCCGCTCGAACGCGGCCTTGACCTCGCGGAGGATCTGCACCGAGGACTCGTACTCCCCGGTCTCCCGCAGGTCGCGTCCCAGGTGGCCCTTGGTCGTCAAGGTGTACGGATGGTCCTCGCCCAGCAGCGCGCTGCGGCGCTCCACGGTGAGGTCGTCGAGCCTGCGCGCCGCTTCGCTGTCGCCGGTGAGCCGGTAGTCGATGGCCAGGTTGTGGGCGGCGACGAGGGTACGCGGATGGTTGTCCCCGAAGGTCTCGCGCATCACGTGGTGGATCTTCTGGTCCCGTTCCAGCGCCTCGTCGAACCGGCCCAGGGCCCTCAGGTCCGCGGCCAGACTGCCGGTGGTGATCAGCAGGCTGGGGTGGTCCTTGCGCAGCAGTCGGGTCTGCCGGGCGAGGGTGTCCTCGTCCATCCGGCGGGCCTGCTGGTACCTGCCCTGGGCGCGCAGGGCGTTGGCGAGCTCGAAGCGCAGGTTCAGCGTCTGCAGGTCGTCCTCGCCCAGTTCCTGCGTCCAGGTCTCGTTGAGCTGGGTGCCGAGCGCCCTGGCGCTCTCCAGTTCGCCGCGCTTGAGGAGGTAGCGGATGCGGTCGACCATCAGCTGCCGGGCCTCGGCCTCGTCGCAGTCGGCGACCCCCGAGGGGCCCAGGTGCGGCCAGATCAGCTCGAAGGCGGGCCAGCTCCTGGGGTCGTTCACCGGGTTGTCCTGGTCCGCGCCCTGGGCCGGCCGGGCCTCGGCGAGGATGCGGTGCACCTCGTGGACGGCCGTGTCCCGTTCCTCGGCCGTCAGTCCGGCACGGACGGCCGCCTGGACGAGCCGGTGGACCTGGATGCTGCTGTCGGCCGGGTCCACCTTGGCCAGGGCGAAGCGGTTGAGCGCCTGGATGACGCGTCCCAGCATGTAACGCTCGCGGAGATCGGAGTCGTACGGCAGGAGCGAGCGGAACATCGAGTCGCTGCCGATGAGCGTCATCGATATGGGCTCGGCGGAGAAGAAGGAGCACAGTTCCAGCAGCCGGACCGCCGCCCTGGACTCCTTGCGCAGCCGGGCGATGGAGATGTTCCAGGTGGCGCCGATCTGGAGGGCGTAGTCCTCGGGCCTGCCGAGGGAGAGGACCTTGGTGCTCTGCTCCCTGAGCTGTTCGACATAGGCGTCGACGGGGGTCGCGGTCTCGGCCAGCCAGGCCGCGGCGACCTCCACCGCCAGCGGCAGGTCACCGACGGCCTCGGCCACCCGGTCCGCGTCCCTGGCCGGCAGCTTGCGCACCCTGCGGCACAGGTGCTCCACGCTCTCCGAGCGGGTGAAGACCTCGACCTCGACCGGCTCCACGCGGCTGGAGATCGGTTTGTTGCGGCAGGTGGCGAGAATGTGACCGTAGAGACCCGCCGTCAGCGGTCCGGTCTCGTCCGGGAGGAGTTCCAGCGCCTCGTCGAGGTCCTCGACGTTGTCGAAGATGAGCAGCCAGCGCGCGTACGGGGCCCCGCTGCGCAGCGCCTGGAGCGCCGCCTTGGCAGCCTCGGCGACCACGTCGCCGGCGCGCAGGTCCATCCGTTCGGCGAGTTCCGCCAGGGACGACACCACCCGGTCGGGCTGCTCGGCCTCGATCCACCACACCAGGTCGTAGTCGGCCCGGAACCGGTGGGCGTACTCGCGCGCCACCTGGGTCTTGCCGACCCCGCCGAGCCCGTAGAGGACCTGGGGCAGGTGCTGTGCGGAGCGGCTGCTGCCGCGTAACTGGTCGCGCAGCCGCACGAGTACGGATCCGCGGCCGGTGAACTCGGCGTGCCGGGGCCGTACGTTCCACACGCCGGGCACCGTCCCGGGGAACCGCGGGCCCCCGGGTGCGGCCGCCGTCGCGTTGTCGACGGCCTCGGCCCGGTCCAGCGCCGTCAGTACGGCGCCGACGGCCTCGCGTTCGTCCAGCCGCGCGACGTCGACGATGCCCCTGCTGTTGAGCGGCATGGTCAGCCGGACGTCGCTGATCCGCACGGGGACCAGCTGGCGCCGGCTCCCCGAGGGGTCGAGTCCCAGGGCGGACTCCCACAAACTGCGGGCGCGGCGCGAGTTCTGGTAGGCCTGGGAGACGATGGGGACGACGCGGAAGGCGCCGGCCGCCGCCCACTCCGCGTCGTTCCAGGCGGTGTGGGAGCTGCGCACGTCCACGGGCATGACGTGGAAGCCGGCGCGGGTGAGGACGGCCTCCAGCCAGTCCGCCCACATCTGGTCCTCCGCCACGTGCGTCAGGACGATGTTGGACGGGGGGACGGGCCGGCGGCGGGTGTAGGCCGCCACATAGGCCAGCCGTTCCGATTCGTCCATCGCGGGCAGCGCGGTGACCCGGCCCTCGGTGAGCACCGCGGTCAGCCGTTCGCAGGAGGTGAGCATGGAACTCGAGATGTTCGGGGCGTCACCGAAGGTGGCGAGGATCTCCTCGTAGGCGTAGAAGGGCCGGTAGGGGATCTCCACCGTGCCCCAGTAGTTGGCCAGTTCGTCCGTGGCCAGACCGCTGGGGAAGCCGGGGAAGCTCTCCCGGGCCAGCGCGCGTCCCGCGTCGGCCTTCTCCTTCTCCCCGTCGTCGATGCGCATCGGCACGGGCAGGATCCGTATGTGCTTGTCGTGGAAGCGCTCCTCGATGTCGCGGGCCACGGCGGACGCGCCCTCGATGCTCTGGTCGCTCAGGGTGAAGCAGACCACCAGTACCTGGGGCATCTGGACGGTGCAGATATCGGCGATGTCGCTCAGTCCGGTCCGGCTGTCGATCAAGGTGAAGTCATAGTGTTTCCGCATGTCGGCCCGCATGGCGTCAAAGAACTGGCCACCGCCGTAGCGTTCGTAGAAATCGTCCCAGTCCATCCGGCCGACGGTCGCGGAATAGTCCCGGTTGCGGCGTCCGGCAGACAGGAAGTCGAGACTTCCGCCGCCCTGGAATGCCCAGTTCAGGGAGGTGGCGTGCGGCCTCACGCGCGCGTATTCACGGTGCCATTCCGGATCCCGGGCCGCGGGCCTGCGCGCCTCTTCCTGGTATTCGGTGATCATATTGATCAGTCCGGGCGTGGCGGCCAGTTCGGAGAGATCGAGAAAGGGGTGGAAGAAGCGGTGCAGACCGGGGGCTTCCAGGTCCCAGTCGACGGCGAGTACCCGGTAGCCGTTCGCGGCCAGGATCCAGGCCGTATTGGCCAGCGCCATGGTGCGGCCGGTGCCGCCCTTGTAGGAGTAGAAGGTGACGACGGTGCCGTCACGGTTCTCGGTCATCTGCTGGGTCCTCCCCCTCGGGGGCGTCACCGTCACCGGGATCGCCCGTGTCGTGGCCCGTGCCGCTGACGGGTAGTGCGGAATTGCTGGTTCCGTAGCCCACGCCGTCGATCAGCAGCCGCGGCATCGCGCCGCCGGGGCCCTCGGGCGGAAACGTCTCGGCGTGAGCGGCGTAGTGACGCTCCGCGGCCTTCACCGCTCCTGGGAGTTCCTGGCTGAAAGCCTCCAGGGTGGGCACGCCTCCGCTGTGCGACCGGTGGCCCAGTTCCCCCTCGGGCCCGGATTCGAGGCACCCTTCGAGCACGGCGCGGAGGTCGGCCTCCCGGTGGCCGGAGTCGGGGTCGTCCCTGTTCCACGGGACCATGACACTGATCCAGGGGCGGCCGTTCTCACTCAGGCGTCTCAGCAGCTCCTGGCGGCGGGGGGTGTCCAGGGCCCACCGGTCCAGCAGCAGCAGCCCCGGGGCCTGGGGCCGCTCGGCGCCGAGCAGCCGCTCGGATTCGGCTTCGAACTCCCCCACCCGCACCTGGTAGTCGAGATTGCGCACGAGGTCGACGGCATGGTCGGCCAGCGGCCTGGCCGATTTGGGATGGTACGGATTCCAGTCGCGCTGGGTGGGCCCGTAGCAGTCGGGCGCACGGCCGGCTGGCAGATCGGAACGGGAGCAGGCGAGGACGGATATCTCCATCTGCCGGGCCCTGCCGGGCGGCCCGAAGGCGCTCGGTACGGCCGCGTAGTCCTGCTGCGGGTCCCCTTCCGGCATCCGGCTCTGCTCCGCCACCTTCACTATCCGCTTGGCCAGCAGATAGACGGCCCTTTCGTACTGGTCCCGCAGATAGCGCAGTTTGATCAGCCCGTAGAAGCCCTCGTCGGCGTACTCCTCACCGAAGGCGGCGTGGTTGAACTGCAGCCGTTCCGCGGGCTGCGGCAGCTGCCGGGGCGGCACGGGCACCCAGAGCGCCGGGACGATGCCGGACATCTGGCCGCCGTTGCTGCGGGCCGCCTGGTAGTGGACCGCGCGACTGGAGAACGCGTACCACTCCCTTCCGCACTGTTCGCTCAGGAAATAGCGCGGCGAGTAAAGCGGAACGAAGACCTTGCAGTACGCCAGGGCTTCGGAAAGGCGCTCCTGCCACCCCTCTCCGGGCTGCATCTGCTGATCCAGGAACCCGGCCGGAACCCCGGCGGGCAAGGACGTGAGCTGCAGGACGTGGGCGCACAGGTCCCGGTAGAATCTCTCGACCCAGAGATTCGGATCTTTGTCCTTCGGATCGTTCCTCGGTGTATGCGCATAGCTGAGGAAGAAGTACGGTCTCGGCTCATCTCCCTGTGCTCCGGCAGCTTCAAGATCCAACGTCTCCCCCGGTCCACGTGTGGGACCTCAGTCTAGGAAGTAAGGAATCTTCGACGGAACGGCAGGAACGCGCCTATTTATCGACCCCGCCCCTCCACTTTCGGTGCTGGACAATCAATTACTGCCATAACCGTCAATTCCGAATCGGATCATGGAGCGAGCTGCGCGGCGTGCACGGGATTGCGCGCCGTCCAGTCGGCGCGGTGCCGTTCGGCCGAGCCCCGCGCCTCAGCCAGGGCGCCGGCGGAGACCTCTTCCGCCTCCCACGCCTCGACCGTATGCCCCATTCCGGCCACGAACCGCTCACCGAGGGGGGTCAGCAGCCCTGATCCGGCCAGTACCCGCACCGCTTCCGTCGTCTGCTCCCGCCACCGGGCGAACTGCGCCTCGGCGGTGCGCGCCGACGCTCCGCCCGCGGTGTGCCTGCGCACGCGCCAGAAGTCCGTGACGGCGATGTGCGCGTACGTGCCCTGGAGCAGGCCCTCCAGCGGTCGCGGATCGGGGCGCCAGGGCGCGTAGAACAGCCGCCCGTCGTCGGCGTGTTGATGCAGGTCGAAGCTGTCCAGGACGGCACCCAGCTTCACATGCTGGAACTCGTGGACGATCAACAGGGCCAGCAGGTCGGGCGTTTCGGGGCGGGCCGCCCCGATCGCGCCGAAGGCGTCGCGGGACGCCGCGCTGACATCACCGCCCCCCGGTGCGTGCAGCGGTGTGACGACCCGGAGGCCGGCCGACACCCCCGGGGCGTAGGCCGGGAGTTCGTCCTGGATCAGCTCCCACGCCTCGGCCAGGTCCTGCGCCCAGAGCTTCGCCTCGCCGGCGGAGAGCCGACCGGCTACGGGCCACTGATGGCGGTCCCGCAGGGGATCGGTGTCCTCCAGCGCCACCGACCAGCCCGGACGTTCGACCACCCGCACCGGCTGCCAGTGCGCGGTGAGGCCGTCCAGCCCCTCCTCCCAGCCGATCCGCACATGGCGGCCCGCCGACCGAACCGAGAACCCCTCGGCGTCCGCGGACACTTCGGCGAGGGCGGCGTCGTGCGGCAGGGTCACCGCGCCGAGGCCGGGCAGGCGGAGCAGCCCCCGGCTCACGGGGACGGCGACGGTGTCACCGCGCCGGGCCCGCAGCGCGGCGGCGGCGGCGATCTCGGCCAGACCGGGGGCGGCGGCCCACCGCGTCCCTGCCTCGAGCACGCGCAGCGCCCAGGGACGTGTGTAGGGGTGCGCCAGCACCGTGTCCAGCGCCTCGGGAGCGTGGCTGTCGAGGTCGACCAGCAGTTCCCAGGCCTGCATCGCCGTGCGGTCACCGCGCGGGGCGCGTTCGCCGACCGCGGCCAGCAGTTCGTGGTTGATCTCCGCCTGGGCGGCCGCGAGCCGGGCCACGGTCGAGGCACCGCCGAACCCCGAGGCCAGCTCGTCGAGTGCGGCCGCGTCCAGTTCCCCGGGGCCGCTCACCACGGGTGCCGTCGCTTCCCGGTCACGAATGTTCATGATCATTTCCATCAGATCGGCGCAGAAGACCGACGGGTTGCGGAACCCGCTTCCGGTCCGGTAGCGGTGCGCGTAGAGGCCGCCTCCGCAGGAGTTGACCACCGGACAGGCCCGGCACTCGTCGCTGAGCTGCTCCAGCCCCTGCTGCCGGGCGAGCATGCCCGGGTGGGCGAGCACCTCGTCGAGGGTGTGGTCGACGAGATTCATGCCGGTGGCGGGGGCCGAGTCGTAGGCCGTCTTGAGGCTGTCCGCCTGTTCGAACGTGCCGTCCGTCTCGATGACCACGAGGTCCGCCGGCGCCAGGCCCAGGGACTCGGTGAGACTGCTCTCCCCGCGCAGTGTCCGCAGCACGGAGTCGAAGATCCGTACCGGCACCGGCCGCCCCGCGGCGTCCCAGCGACGGTAGATCACGTCGAGCCAGTCCGCGTACGGCGTCGCGGAACCGTGCGGCCGGGGCGGCGGCACGTCCCAGGTCGCGTGCGGGAGCAGGAAGTCGATGCGCGGCGGGTCCAGGGAGACGAGGGCGTCGTACACGGCGACCGGATCGTTCTCGACGTCGATGGTGCAGAGCAGCCCGGCGAAGAGCCTGCGGTAGCCCGGCCGGTTGAGCAGCGCCACGGCGCGCAGTACCTGGGGATGGCTGGTGCGTCCGTCCGCGTAGCGGCGGTGGCGGTCGTTGGAGGCCCTGTCTCCGTCGAGCGAGACCCCGACCTTGATGCCCAGTTCGGCGAAGAGTTCGCAGAACTCCTCGCTGAGCAGGACGCCGTTGGTGTGGATGCGCAGATCGAGTGCGCTGATCCCGTCGAGTGCGCGGGTGAGCTCCTCGGCCGCGTTCCGGATCCTTTCGGGCCCCGCGAGCAGCGGTTCGCCGCCGTGCAATACCACATGGACCACGGGAAGCCCGTGTGCCAGGGCGTGTTCGGCGATGCGATCCGCCGCCCTGGCCAGGGTCTGTCTCGTCACTGCCCGGGGCCGGCCACGCCAGCTCGTGTCCGCGTGCTCGTACACATAGCAGTGATCACAGGCGAGATCACAGCGGCTGTGCATCTTCAGCACGAATTGGCTCAAAGAAGGGGGTGGCCGGTCCATGACGGCTATCTGTTCGGCTGCTCAGACGGACGACTGAAAGGCTGCGATCACCAACGGACTCGCCCCGGCGTCGGTCGACATGAGTCGACTGATCGATGCGGGCAGGGCCCCGCCGCCCTGGACAGCGGCTCGCTGAGCGAGCGGCACCCGGGGCACGGCCTGGCTTCGGGGAGCGATCCCCGGCCTGCCGGCCGCCGAGACGAGGGTAGTTTTCATTTAAGGCCCTTCATGTTGAGGACGTCCATGATCGCGGCGAACCCCGATGTGGACAGGGATGAAAATCCCCGGCTTTCCCTATAAATAGGACAAATCTGCAAAGATAGCCACTCGGACACACGCGGGGGCGCCGCGTACCACAAACGCGCGTGCTTGCCCCGCGGTTTCGGTCGTATTCACGCACACCCCCCAGATGGGCTAAACCATGCCCCGCCCGGCCCAGCCGGGATCAGGCTCGGGGCATACCGGGCCCAGCCTCCCGCAGAGCGGAGGCCGGGACCAGACTGATGCACAAAGAGCACCCGCGCCCGAGACACGATTCGGTCAGACTCCCAGGCCTTCGACGACGACCGCGCCCGGCAGCGCCGCCAACGCCTTGCCCGGCACGATCAGCTTGCCCCGGCGGGTGCCGCTGCCGATGAGGACCCACTCCTCGTCCACCACGGCGGGGTCGATCAACAGGGGCCAGCCGTCCGGGAGTCCCACAGGCGTGATGCCGCCGTACTCCATCCGTGTCTCGCCGACCGCCGTGTCCATCGGGGCGAACGAGGCCTTGCGGGCGCCGAGGTGCTTGCGCACGGCGCCGTTCACGTCGACGCGGGCGTGGGAGAGGACGAGGCAGGCGGCCAGCGTCACCTCGCCCCCGCGTTTGCCCGCCACCACGACGCAGTTGGCCGACCGTTTCAGCAGGTCGGCCCCGTGGTGCTCGACGAAGGCCGCCGTGTCGGCGATCTCCGGGTCCGTGTCGACGTGGATGATCTGCTCCACGGGGATGCCGCCCCAGCCCTCGCGTACCGCTCGGGCCACCGGGGCGGTGAGCAGTCCGAGACGGTCGGCAGCGGGGCGGGCGTCCTCGAAGGAGCCGATGGGGGCGCGCATGCGCGCAACGCTAACAGCCCCTGACACCTTGCTGGTTGGGCGTCTCACCTGACGGGCGGGATGGACACGGCCATGGTGACGCCGACGGGCTCGGAGCCCTCGTTGCGGTAGGCGTGCGGGTGGTGCGCCTCGAAGGTCGCGGAGGTGCCGGCGGGCACGGCGTACGCAGCGCCGTCGACGACCAGGGTGAGGGTGCCCGCGGTGACGTGAAGGAGTTCCACGGTGCCCTCGGGGTGCGGGTCGGACGCGCTGCCGTCGCCGGGCATCAGATTCCAGGACCAGAGCTCCAGCGGGCCCCGGGCCTCGGCTCCGACCAGAAGGGTGGTGGAGCTGCCCGCCTCGGTCGACCACATGCGGACGGCCTGGCTCCCGGGGACCAGGCGGACCGGGGCGCCCTGTTCGTAGTCGAGCAGGGTCGTGATGCTGATCCCGAGGGCGTCGGCGAGCTTGACCGTGGTGCCGACACTGGGGTTGGTGCGGGCCTGCTCGATCTGGATGATCATTCCGCGGCTGACCCCGGCACGGGCGGCCAGGGCGTCCAGGGTGAAGCCCCGCTCACCGCGCCAGCGCTTGAGGTTCCGCGCGAGGGACTGGGTCAGCTGGTCGAGATCAGTCACATTGCGTCCCATGTCCTGGATCGGGGGTCGGGGATGCCGCACTACGGCGTGGTGCACCCACCGTTCATCGCACTGTACTGCGAGGGCCGCCCGGCCCAGCACCGTCCGTCCAGGCCAGGGGGCCTGCCCCGGTGGCCGGCGCGGGCGTCAGCTCTCGTCGAGCTCCGCCACGGCCAGGAGCTGTTCGGGGGTCACGCCCTCGGGGATCGGCACCGGGGCCGGCGTCCGCAGGGGCGGCTGCCACCCCTTCTCGGCGTCCCAGCTCCGTACGACCCGGGCCGGGGCCCCGGCCACGACCGCGTGGTCGGGCACTTCGCCGCGTACCACCGCACCCGCGGCCACGACCACGTTGCGGCCGAGCCTGGCGCCCGGGAGGATCACCGCTCCGGTGCCGATCCAGCAGCCGGGGCCGATGGCCACCGGCTCCATCCGCGGCCACTGCTTGCCGACCGGCTCCCGCGGGTCGTCGTAGCTGTGGTTGGTCGAGGTGATGTAGACGTACGGTCCGCAGTACGTGTCCGAGCCGATCGTCACCGTGGTGTCGGCGACGACATGGCTGCCGCGGCCCAGCACCACTCCGTCGCCGAGCGTCAGGACGGTGTCGGAGCCGAGGTCCAGATCGGGCATGAGCCCCGCGGTCAGGGTGACCTGTTCGCCGATGATGCAGTGGGCGCCCAGCTCGATCCAGGGCTCGCCGAACACCGTGCCCTGCGGGAAGGCCAGCCGGGTGCCCTCACCGATCCGGCGGAACCGCAGACCACCGGGGTGTGCCGCCGTGACGGCGCCCGTCTCCCGCACCCAGCGCCAGCAGCGGTGGACGGCCCCGGACAGGACTCGCCGCCGCCAGGCGGTCAGGGAGGAGAACGTGTTTCTGTTCTTCGGCACCCGCACACGGTAGTCGGCGGCCCCGCGGGCGATCCCCGGGCCGGCCTGTGATCTTCACCCCACCGGGTCTCCGGCCGGCAGGAGCGTCGCATACCGTTTGCCGGGCGGGACCGTGCGACGACGCTCGCACGACCCCGCCCCGGAACCGGAGCACGGAAGGACGCGCGATGGCAGAGCAGGCCTTGATCACGGCCATGGGCGGCAAGGAGCCGGTCATCGACGCGGACGCCTTCACCGCACCGACGTCGGTCGCGATCGGTGAGATCACCATGGCGGCGGGCTCCAGCCTCTGGTACCACGCGGTGCTGCGGGCGGACTGCGGGCCCATCGTCATCGGCGCCGGGTCCAACATCCAGGACAACTGCAGCGTCCACGTCGACCCCGGCTTCCCCGTCACGGTCGGCGAGCGCGTCTCGGTCGGACACAACGCCGTGCTGCACGGCTGCACCATCGAGGACGACGTCCTGGTCGGCATGGGCGCCACCGTGCTCAACGGCGCCCACATCGGTGCCGGCTCCCTCATCGCCGCTCAGGCCCTCGTCCCGCAGGGCATGCGCGTGCCCCCGGGCTCACTGGTCGCGGGCGTGCCCGCCAAGGTCAAGCGGCAGCTGACCGAGGAGGAGCTCGAAGGCATCAGGTTCAACGCGGTCGGTTACGTGGAGCTGGCGAAGGCCCATCGCCAGGCGTACGAGGACTGAGCGTGCGGCCCCGGCCGCCCGCCCGGACCCGCTGCCAGGTCAGTCGGCGACCGGTACGGACGCCGGTTCCGACGCGGTCTCGGCGGCGGACTGCGCGGCCGCCTTCTTGGCCCGGTTCTTCAGGATCAGCATCGAGCCGAGACCGATCAGGAGCGCGATCGCCAGACCCAGGTACGAGAACCGCTTGAGCCAGGCCTCGGCGACGACACCCACCGAGTAGATGACCGCCGTGGTGCCGCCCGCCCAGGCGATCCCGCCGAGCACGTTGGCGGTCAGGAACTTCCAGTACGGCATCCGCAGGACGCCGGCGAGCGGTCCGGCGAAGATGCGCAGCAGTGCGACGAAGCGGCCGAAGAAGACCGCCCACATGCCCCACTTCTGGAACGAGCGCTCCGCCAGGGCGATCTGGCTCTCCCCGAAGTGCCGGGGGAACCTGCCCCCGAGCCAGGCCAGCAGCGGCCGTCCGCCCTTGCGGCCGATGGCGTAGCCGATCGAGTCGCCGATCACCGCCCCTGCCGTGGCGCAGGCGCCCAGGATCCACGGGTTGATCCCGTCGTGTCCCGCGGCCAGCAGGGCCGCGCTGATCAGCACGATCTCGCCGGGCAGCGGGATGCCGAGGCTCTCGAGCCCGATGACGACGCCGACCAGGACGTACACGCTGATCGCGGGGACGGTCTCCAGCCACTCCTGGATGTGCAACGCCGGTTCCTCCGTAGTGATGTCCTCATCGCCCGCCGGACAGCTCCACGGCGCACGGCGAAAGCCTACCGGTCGCCGGCCCGGCCCGGACAGGCACGCAGCACCTGTCCGGGCCGGCCGAGGTGGTGGCGGCCCAGGCCGGGGCCGACCGGAATCAGGCGTTCGGGCGCAGCGTCCAGAGCACGGTCATCTCGCCGGTCACGGCGCCGTCGGCGCGCTGGATCCGGACGGCCACCGGGAACTCGGGGCGTGCGCCCGCGTCGAGCTCGGCGACGACGTCGGCCACCGGCCGGCCGAGGGTGGCGGTCGCGGTGACCTCCCCCATGGCCAGCTTCTTGTAGGCGATCTCGGCGTTCACCGCGAGCGGGACGGCTCGCGTCAGCTGCTCGCCGAACGCGGCCATGACGATGGCCCCGCTCGCCGACTCCGCCAGCGTGAACATGGCACCGGCGTGCGGTCCGCCGACGTGGTTGTGGAAGTCGGCCTGGTCCGGCATGCGGACCACCGCGCGTTCGGCTGTGGACTCCAGGAATTCGAGGTTGAGGGTCCGGACCATGGGGACCGACGCGGCGACCATGTCGCCCGCGGTCATCTGTTCAGCGCTCATGCCCCCGATGTTACTCACGAGTAGTGGAGATTGGCCATGCCTTCGCGGCTGCCCGCCCGCGCCCCGGCCGCATCGTTCTTCACCGTCCGCTCACGGGGGCGGCCGTAGCCGCCGGGGTGGCGCCCCTCTATCGTTACTCGCCATGTGGCCAGGACAGCAGCCGCCCGGGGGCGAGCAGAACCCGCAGGATCAGAACCAGAATCCGTACCAGCAGCCGGGGTACCAGCAGCCGAACCCCTATCAGCAGCCGGGGTACCAGCAGCAGGGCCAGCCCGGGCAGCAGCCCGGTTACGGCTACCCGCAGCAGGGCGGCCCGGGATACCAGCAGCCCAATCCGTACCAGCAGCCCACCGTCCCGCAGTACGCGGTGCCCGGCCCGCCCGGCGGGCCCCAGCCCGGCAACGACAAGAAGAGGACGACCGTCGTCGCCATCGTCGCGGCGACCGCGGTCGTCGTGGCCGCGGCGGTCACCGGTGTCGTCGTGCTGAACAAGGACGACGACAACGGCGGCAAGAACGTCGCCGACGACAAGAAGTCGTCCGCACCCGCCAAGCCCTCCGACGCCGCGTCCTCACCCGTGGCGAATCCGCGCGGCACCGACGGGGACGCCAAGCCGCTGATCGCGGGCTGGAAGGTCGTGACCAACCCCAAGTGGGGCACGCAGTTCGACGTGCCCGGCGACTGGGAGGTCGGCTCCCCCGGCACGTTCTCGTACTTCGAGGACGACGCGAAGGGTGACGGCTCGCCGCTCATCGGCTTCTCCGCACCGGCGGACTACAAGAGCAAGTGGTGCGTCGACGACGCGGACAAGGACGGCACCAAGGAGAACTACAGCCTCGCCGGCACCGGCACCCGCGGCGCGGAAGGCGCCACGGACGCCGCCCTGAACGCCAGGAACGAGGCGGGCACCTGGGCGTGGGGCGCCTACGCCCAGCACATGCCGAAGAAGACCATCAAGATCAGTAAGGCCACGCAGTACACCACCAAGTCGGGACTGACGGGCAGCCTGGTCACCGCCACCGCCCCGAACGTCACCAAGAAGAAGAAGTGCGACAGCGACGGGAAGACCATCGCCTTCACCTTCAAGAACAGCAGCGGGGCCTTCTCCTCCTGGGTGCTGTACGCCGCCACCGGCGTCGAGGGCGAGCTGCCGGACACGACGGTCCAGAAGATCCTGAGCACCGTGCGGCTGGTGAAGATCACCGAGTCCTGAGGGGCGGAAACGCATTTGGCACATCGGGGTCATTGCCGCGATAGTCCCTGAGTGACTGACGCAGCCGACGCCGTACCCCGCTCGCACCGCCCCACCCCGGCGGGCCGCAACTACCGGCTGCTGACCGCCGCCGCGATCATCACGGGCCTTGGCACCCATGGCGCGCTGATCGCGGCGGCGTTCGCGGTTCTGGATGCGGGCGGCGACGGCGGGGACGTGGGACTGGTGGCCGCCGCCAGGACCGCGCCCCTGGTGCTCTTCCTGCTGATCGGCGGGGCGATAGCGGACCGCCTGCCACGCCACCGCGTGATGGTCGCGGCCAACGCCCTCAACTTCCTCTCCCAGGGCGCCTTCGCCTGGCTGGTCCTGGCCGGTGACCCCCAGCTGTGGCAGATGATGCTGCTGACCGCTCTGTGCGGCACCGGCCAGGCCTTCTTCAACCCCGCGGCCGAGGGCATGCTGATGTCCAGCGTCAGCGGCGAACAGGCGAGCCGGGCCTTCGCCCTCTTCCGGATGGCCATGCAGGGCGCCGCCATCGGCGGTGCCGCGCTCGGCGGTGCCATGATCGCCGCGATGGACCCGGGCTGGGTGCTGGCCGTCGACGCGGCCGCCTTCGCCGTGGCCGGGGCGCTGCGCGCCTTTCTCGACGTCAGCCACATCCCCTCGCGGAAACCGGGCGGTGGTCTGTTCGCCGATCTGCGGGAGGGCTGGCAGGAATTCGTCGGGCGTCCCTGGCTCTGGGCCATCGTGGCGCAGTTCTCCGTGGTCGTCGCCGCCGTCGGGGCCGCGGAGGCGGTCTACGGGCCGCTGGTCGCCGAGGACGAGCTCGGCGGCGCCCGCCCCTGGGGTTTCGCGCTCGCCGCCTTCGGTGTCGGCACCGTGGCCGGGGGGCTGCTGATGGTCCGGTGGAAGCCCAGGCGGCTGCTGCTCGCCGGAACGCTCTGCGTCTTCCCGCTGGCCCTGCCCTCGGCGGGGCTCGCCGTCCCGCTGCCGGTGGCGGGGCTCTGCGCGGTGATGTTCGTCAGCGGGGCGGCCATCGAGGTGTTCGGCGTCTCGTGGATGACGGCCATGCACCAGGAGATCCCGGAGGACAAGCTGTCACGGGTCTCGGCGTACGACTGGTTCGGCTCGGTCGCCATGATGCCGGTCGCCACCGCGCTCGCGGGGCCGGTGGAGTCGCTGGTAGGCCGCAGTCAGGCGCTGTGGGGCTGCGCGGGTCTGATCGTGCTGGTCACCGGCGCGGTGCTGTTCGTGCCGGATGTGCGCAACCTGACCCGCCGGACCACGTCCACACAGAGGGCGGTCGGGATCCCGCAGCCATCAGCCGATGCCGAAAGCGCCGTCGGGCGGCTCGGGTGAGGCGACCGCCTCGTCATCGCCCACCGGCCGGGCACCCTTGAGGAACGCGGCGACCGCGGCTCCGTACTCGACCCGGGCCGCGAACGCGTCGGCCGCGCAGCGGCGGGTCAGGGCGGGCGTGTCGAAGGGCGACCGCGACGCGACGAGGACCACGTTGCCGAAGCGCCTCCCCCGCAGCACGGCGGGCTCGGCGATCAGCGCCAGCTCGTCGAAAACGGTCGCGAAGGTGGCCAGTTGGGAGCGCAGGAAGCCGAAGGGCGCCCCGTCCGCCAGGTTGGCCGCGTAGATCCCGTCCGCGCGCAGGGCCCGTGCCGCGGCCTGCGCGTAGGGCACGGACGTCAGATGGGCGGGCACCCGGGAGCCGCCGAAGACATCCGCGATCACCAGGTCCACCGAGCCGGCAGCGGTCTCCTCCAGCTGTCTGCGGGCGTCCGCGGCATGGACGGTGATCCCGCTCCTTTCCGGCAGCGGAAGGTGCGCGGTGACGAGGTCGAGCAGAGCCCGGTCCGCCTCGGCGACCTCCTGGCGCGAGCCCGGCCGGGTCGCGGCGACGTAGCGGGGCAGGGTCAGGGCGCCGCCGCCGAGGTGCAGGACGTCCAGCGGCTCCCCCGCTCCGGCCGCACAGTCCACGACGTGGGCGAGCCGCCGCGCGTACTCGAATTCGACGTGCTCCGGCGCGTCCATGTCGACGTACGACTGGGGTGCCCCGTCGACCGTGAGCAGCCAGGCCCGCTCGCGGTCCACGTCGGGGAGCAGCCGGGCGGTGCCGTGGTCCACGTCGCGCACGACGGGTATCGACTCGTTCACTCCCCCATTGTGCTGGGTGGGGTGACCTGCCCCTGACCGCGAGGCGGGCCTGGGCGCGGGGCCGGCCACGCCCCCGTCCGCGCGCACGGACGGCGGGTCCGCCGCCCGCGGGTGCGGGAGGCGGACCCTGTCCAGCCGTACGCCTCAGAGCAGTCCGGTGACGGTGCCCGCGCCGACGGTGCGGCCGCCCTCACGGATGGCGAAGCCGAGACCGGCCTCCAGCGGCACGTCGCGGCCCAGCTCGACGGTCATGGTGACCGTCTCGCCGGGGCGCGCGACCGCCGCCGTCCCGAGGTCCACGTCGCCGACGACGTCGGCGGTGCGGATGTAGAACTGCGGCCGGTAGCCGGTGGTGACCGGCGTGGTGCGGCCGCCCTCGCGCCCCGACAGGACGTACACCTGCGCGGTGAAGCGCCGGCTCGGCGTGACGCTGCCCGGCGCCGCCACGATGTGGCCGCGTCGCACCCGGTCGCGCTCGACCCCGCGCAGGAGCAGGGCGACGTTGTCGCCCGCCTCGGCCGACTCCATCGGCTTGCCGAAGGTCTCCAGCCCGGTGACGACCGTCTCGGTGTCCGCGCCCAGCACGGACACCCGGTCACCGACGCGGACGGTGCCGCGCTCCACGGCACCGGTGACGACCGTGCCCCGGCCGGTGATGGTCAGGACGTTCTCCACGGGCAACAGGAACGGCGCGTCGGTGTAGCGCACCGGCATCGGTACGTACGTGTCGACGGCGTCGAGCAACGCCTCGATCGACGCCGTCCAGCGTGGGTCGCCCTCCAGCGCCCGCAGGCCCGAGACCCGGACGACGGGCACGGTGTCGCCGCCGTAGCCGTGCGCGGACAGCAGCTCGCGCACCTCCAGCTCGACCAGGTCGGTCAGCTCGGGGTCGCCCGCGTCCGCCTTGTTGAGCGCGACGACGATGTGGTCGACGCCCACCTGACGGGCGAGAAGCACGTGCTCCGCGGTCTGCGGCATGATCCCGTCGAGCGCGGAGACGACGAGGATCGCCCCGTCGAGCTGGGCGGCGCCGGTGACCATGTTCTTGATGTAGTCGGCGTGGCCGGGCATGTCGACGTGCGCGTAGTGGCGGGTGCCGGTCTCGTACTCGACGTGCGCGATGTTGATGGTGATGCCGCGCCGCGCCTCCTCGGGCGCCCGGTCGATGCGGTCGAACGGGACGAACGCGCCGGTGCCCCGGTCGCTGAGGACCTTGGTGATGGCGGCGGTCAGGGTGGTCTTGCCGTGGTCGACGTGGCCCATGGTGCCGATGTTGAGGTGCGGCTTGGTGCGCACGTATGCCGTCTTGGGCATGGTTCATTCCTTGGGATGCGAAGCTGGGAGTAAGGACCCCGGGGCCCGGCCGACCCTCCCCTTGCGGGGTCCGCCGGACAGTCGGGGGAGGGTCAGCTTCGGGCGCCGCCGAAGGGCGCTGCGGCAGCGGTGAACGCTGCCGCGACAACTGCTGCGAGGGGGCTCACGGCAGCCTTCGGCGAGTCCGCGACTGCGGACTGCGCTGCGAGGAAGGCGTACCGGAACATGGCTCGATCATCTCCGACGGCCGTCGGCCCGTCGAGCGGATTTTCCGACGGCGGTACGGGGGCCGGCGGTGCGGTCCCGCCTCAGAGGTGCCGGGTGGCCTCTCGTACGGACAACGGCGCCAGGCGGCCCCGGGCGTCGTCGACGAAGTCGCGTACGGCCTGCGGGTCCGTCTTGGCGTACTCCCGCAGGCACCAGCCGATCGCCTTGCGGATGAAGAAGTCGGGATGGTCGGCGCGGCGCAGGCAGTACGCGAAGAGCCGGCGCGCGTCGGTGGCCTCCTTGAAGCGGAGTTGGTGCAGCAGCGCGGTACGGACGATCCAGAGGTCGTCGTCCTCGATCCACTCGTCCATGGTGTGCCGGAGCTCCGGGTCGGCTGCCACCAGCGGGCCCGCGACATGGGCGGCCAGGGTGTCGACGGTGTCCCACCAGGGCACGGTCGTGACCAGGTGGCGCAGTACCGGCACGAAGCCGGACGAACAGCGTGCGACGTGGCGGCGCAGGTAGTCGGCGGCGAAGTAGTGGTACTCGCGCTCGGGCAGGGCCCAGCAGCGCAGCGCGATCGCGGCGCAGTCCGCCTCCCCGGGGCGCGCGGCGCCTTCGAGGACGGAGCGGGACAAGGCTCGGCGGCGGGGCGTGGGAATGCCGAGGAACGGCGCCACGTGCTTCATGTACGCGGCGGCCGACCGGGCACGCACGGGGTCGGCGGCCGGGGGGTAGAGCAGTGTCAGCCGCTCCAGGACCGTGTCGGCGAGCACGCTGCGCGGCAGGGCCGGGGCTGGCTCGGCGCGTTCCCTTACCGGTTCGACCGGGTAGCTCATCACACTCACAATACGGTGATCACACACGGGAGTCGGTTAGTCTCCCCGAATGCTCGACCGCGTCTCCGCCCCCGCCGCCCGGCCCGCCGCCGGCCTCGCCGTGCGCTGCACGCGGGTGCTGCTGTCGCCCTGGTCCCGGCTCTCCCTGCTCGTGGCCGTACTGCTGGCCGCCGCGACGACGATGCTGCTTCTGGAGCCCCAGCGGCTGCTGTCCTCGGGCTGGCCGGCCCAGCTGAGCGGCGGGGCCGCCGCGGTCGTGGTCTTCGGCCTCGCGTACGGCGTCTGCACGGTCGCCTTCGTACCGAGACCGCTGCTCAATCTCGCCGCCGGCGCGCTGTTCGGCGCGCAGGCGGGGCTGGCGGCGGCGCTGGCGGGCACGGTGCTGGGCGCGGGCATCTCGTTCATGCTCGGCCGGGTCCTGGGGCAGGAGGCGCTGCGTACGCTGCTGCGCGGGCGCTGGATGCGGGCGGCGGACGGGCAGCTGAGCCGGCACGGCTTCCGCTCGATGCTGGCGCTGCGGCTCTTTCCCGGGGTGCCGTTCGCCGCCGCGAACTACTGCGCCGCCGTCTCGCGCATGGGGTATCCGCCGTTCCTCGTCGCGACCGGCCTCGGGTCGATCCCGAACACGGCCGCCTATGTCGTGGCCGGGAGCGAGGCGTCCTCACCCACCTCACCGGCCTTCCTGGCCGCGATGGGCTTCATCGTGCTGACGGGCGCGGGCGGGGCCGTGGTCGCCTGGCGCCGGCGCCACCGGCTGGGAGCGGAGTGATGCGGCGGGCTGCGCGGGGGCAGTCGTCAGTGTGTTCATCCGGGGGCGATACGCTGCCCGCGACCGACTGACGATCTCCGGGCCCGGTGCGGCCCTGTCATCGCACGACCGCAATCCGCACGCCGCCGACGGCTCGACGCCGTCGGCCGATGCATGATCACTCCGGGATGGCCCAAGCCCCATGAGCTGGTTCGAATCGTTCGTCCTCGGCCTCGTTCAAGGACTGACCGAGTTCCTGCCGATCTCCTCCAGCGCGCATCTGCGGCTCACCGCGGCATTCGCCGGCTGGCACGATCCGGGCGCGGCGTTCACCGCGATCACCCAGATCGGCACGGAGGCCGCAGTCCTCATCTACTTCCGCAAGGACATCGTCCGCATCGTCTCGGCGTGGTTCAGGTCGCTGACGGACCGTTCGATGCGCGGTGACCACGACGCGCAGATGGGCTGGCTCGTCATCGTCGGCTCGATCCCCATCGGCGTGCTCGGCGTGACGTTCAAGGACCAGATCGAGGGTCCGTTCCGCGATCTGCGGCTGATCGCCACGACCCTGATCGTGATGGGTGTCGTCCTCGGCGTCGCCGACCGGCTGGCCGCGCGCGACGAGACCGGCGGCAAGCACCGGGCCATCAGGGAGCGCAAGTCGCTCAAGGAGCTCGGCGTCAAGGACGGGCTGATCTTCGGCTTCTGCCAGGCGATGGCCCTGATCCCGGGTGTCTCACGGTCGGGCGCGACGATCAGCGGCGGCCTGCTGATGGGGTACACCCGCGAGGCGGCGGCGCGTTACTCGTTCCTGCTCGCCGTCCCGGCGGTGCTCGCCTCCGGGGTCTTCGAGCTGAAGGACGCGGGCGAGGGCCATGTGTCGTGGGGCCCGACGATCTTCGCGACCTTCATCGCGTTCGGCGTGGGGTACGTGGTCATCGCCTGGTTCATGAAGTTCATCACGACCAAGAGCTTCATGCCGTTCGTGATCTACCGCGTGCTGCTCGGACTCGTCCTCTTCGCCCTGGTGGCGGCGGGGGTGCTGAGTCCGCACGCGGGCGAGTCCGCGGGCTGACCAGACCCCCCGGCGAGCGGCTCTCCCGGCTCCGAGCGGAGCTGACCGGGAAACGGCCTGGGAGGGGTGGGCCGCGGACGCCCGGGAGTTACCATCGACCGTCGCATCTCTGGGGAGGGAGCGGCAGTTGACGCCAGGGGGGCGACGTGGTGGAGGACAGCAGACCTGCGCGCGGGACACGTGGAGCTGTGTGGGGAAGGGCGTTGCTCGTCGTGGCGGCCGGGTCGGTCGCCGGACTCGCGGTGGCCTTCCACTGGTTCGGCTGGACCTCGATACCGGGCAACGCGTGCGGCGACCATTACGGCCCGTGCCCCGACGGCACCGTCCCCACCATCCTGCTGGCCTTCCTGTGCACCTTCGCGGGCATGGGCCTCGTGACCTGGCGGGTCGTTGAACTGACCAGGGTCCGTTCCGGCAAGGCGCTGCCGGCCGTGCTCGTCGTGACGGGCATGCTCCTCGCCCTCTGGCCGGGATGGCGGGCGTACGCGTGGATGCGCGGTCCCGTCCTCGACCGGGTCTGGCAGGCGCCACTCGACCGGCCGAACACCGTCAAGGGTGTGGGCAACTGGGTGCTGGACGGCGCCGTGGTCCGCGCCCGCACCGACGGTCTCACCAGCTTCGACCTGGCCGACGGGCGTGAGCGGTGGAACGTGGACGCGCCCGTGCGCGGATCGGCGTGCGCGATGAGCGACACCGTCCCGGACGGCGTCGGTGTGATCGCCTTCGGTCGCGAGGCAGGGCCGTGCGACACGGTGTGGGGCATCGACACCGCGAGTGGCCGAAAGCTCTGGGAGCGGAAAACCACGGGCGTCGCCGCGTTCGGCCCCACGGACGGCAGGGTGACCGCCGACAGCGGCGTCGCCGTCGCCCTGGAGGCCGCCGCCGTCCAGGGTTTCGCCCTGCGCACGGGCGTCCCGCGCTGGAAGGTGGACCTCGGCGAGGGCTGTTCGCCGGTCGTCGCTTCGGCCGCGGCGGGCCGTACCCGAGTGGTCAACCAGTGCGTGAGCGGCTCCGCGTTCCGCTCGCTGGAACTGGTCACGTTCGACACCGCGAACGGCACGCACGTACGCCGTACCGCGCTGCCGGCGGAGAGCGACGCGGAGACGGTCATGGTCATCTCCGCCCGGCCGTTCGCGCTCTGGCTCAAGGAGAAGGACAAACGGGGGACCGACGCCGTGCTCGCCTTCGACGATCAGGACCGCCTGCGGGGGACGGTGAAGACCTCGGGGCGTGCGGAGGACCTGCACCTGACCACGTACCCCGAACACGGCTTCGACGCCCGGCCGTCGCTCCGCGCCGCGGTCGTCGGAGACGTCCTGGTGACCGCCGTGACGAAGCCGGGCGAGGCGGTCCCCGCCGCCGTGTCCGGCTACGCGCTCGACGGCGGACGGCGTCTGTGGCACACCGGGGCGGGCGGGCCGGTCACCGCCCTCACCCGGCTGCCCGAGAACCGGCTCGCCGTCCTCGCGGACGGGCGGATCCGCTCTCTCGACCCGCACACCGGACACCTCGCGGAGGGGCCGCTGATCCGCGAAGGCCTCGACGAGGTCGCCGACGCATCACAGCTGGTGCCCGGCCGCGACGGGGACTGGGTCCTCGTCAACCCCGAGGGAACCGGCGTCATGCCGCCTCTCCTCGGGGTGGGCCGCTGACCCCGCTTCCGTACATCGCCGGCCGGGCGGCGGCGTCGGGAATCGGGCGCCGAGCGACGTGACCGGGCGCCGTACGGCAGAGCCCGGCGGCGGCCCGGTGGGGCGGGCGGGGCTGGATCCGCGGGAACGGCGGGGATCTCGGGGCGCGGGGCCCGGCGGCGTCGACGGGGCGGGCAGCAGCGGCGCGAAGGCGAACCGCCTGTACGGATGCGGATGGCCGGGCCCCTGCCGGCCGGCGTCCGGGCCGGGCCCGCCCCTGAACCGGATGCGGGCACGCACGTCCGGGGCCACGCTGGAGGTATGGCTACTCCCCCGATTGTGATCCACCGGCCGACGCCTTCCGGCGCGCGGCTCGTCACCGTGCACATCGCGGGCCGCGAGGAAAAGCTCGGGCTCGCCCACAGCGATCACGACGTGATCGTGTTCCTCGCCGACGCCGGCCTGGCGGACCCGGCGCGGGCCCTCGACACCCCGTCCCTCGTCGAGTGGCAGGGCGCAGCCGCCCACGAGTTCGCGGCGGGCTGAGCGGGCGGGGGTGGCAGGGCGTTCACCGGCCCGCCCACGGGCTCGGTGGCCGTCGGAGGCTGAGCCGGTCGAGCGTGCCGGCTCCGGCCGCACTTCGCGCTGCCTGGCGGGTCACGGCGAACGGCGGGACGGCGGTCCTCCGGGCAAACCGCCCCCGCGGCCGGATCGCGCCCCGCGTGCCCACACGCTCGGGTGCGCAATCCGCACCGGACGGCGTGCCCACACGCGTCAAGCGTGACCGGCACTCGTCAGCCATGAGCCGCCAGGCGGTTCCGGCTCCGGGACGGGTTCGTGCGTGGTCCGGCGCGCGAGGTCCTCGGTGATCCGCTCCCGCATGGCCCCGCCGCCGTGCGAGGCCCCGGACGCCATGCTGCCCCCGTCCCCGCCTGAGCGGGTACGGGGGCAGCACGGGCCTCGACGCGGGTGGTGTCACTCGGTCTCGACGAAGGGCGGAAGATCGGGTTCGACGAACAGCCCCTGGTAGCGCGGTGTCGGCATGGCCTCGGCGCGGCCCGGGGCCTCGGACGCCGAGCCCGCCGCGCTCTCGTCCGAGCGCCGCTGAACCTGGCGGGGCGGGGTATCAGCCATCGGGGTCTCCTGTTTGTTTCGCGGTTGCTGTGAGGGCCTCGGGACGCCGTCCGGTCCTCGGATCGCGGCGGCGACGGGGTGTGGCACCGTCCCGGCCCCACACCCACCAGGGCACCGGTATCCGACGAGGCCTGCTGAGACTATCCGTTGTCCCGGACCGGGCAGTAGGCAGCGTCGCCCATCCGCTCGTCATTCGCCTGCACAGCCGCGTCGGCGGGCCCGTGCGCCCCCCTGCGGCAGGCGGCCGGTCAGGGCCCTGCACGTCCTCAGCGGGCCTCGCGGTCCTCCTGCCACCGGGTGTACGGAACGCGGGAGATCTCCCGTACGCCTCCGAAGGTGCCCCACTCGTCCTTGCCGAGCCGGGTCAGCGGGCGCAGGGCGGTGACTTCCGGATGGCCGTCCGCCATGACGTCCTCGTCGACCGCGGCGTGCACCACCCGGCCGAACACGACGGTGGAGTCGCCGAGCAGGACCGTGCTGTGCAGCTCGCATTCCAGGGCGGCCGGCGAGCCCGCCACGCGCGGCGGCTTCACCCGCAGGCTGGGCTCCTGCCCGACGCCGACGGCCTCGAACTCGCTGATGCCGCGCGGGAAGTCGGTCGCCGTGGCGTTGATCTGCTCGAAGAGGTGTTCCGGGGCGAAGTTCACCACGAAGGAGCCCGTCGCCTCGATGTTGCGCAGGGTGTCCTTGCGCCCGACCGAGGTGAACTGCACGACGGGCGGGCTGACGCAGGCGATCGTGAAGAAGGAGTGGGGAGCCAGATTGGCCGTCTCGCCGTCCGGCGTGACGGTGGAGATCCACGCGATGGGCCGGGGTACGACCACGGCGGTGAGCAGCCGGTAGAACGTGCCGGTGTCCGTGGCTCCGGGATCGAAGTCGATGCGCATGACGCCGAGTATGGCGGCCCGCCGGCCCGTCCTCTCACACCTCCGTGTCCGGGCCCTCCGGCCCCTCGGATCCGAACTGCTCCGCCCGCAGCGCGAGGTCCTGGAGGACATCGGCGGACGACACGTCCGTCTGCCCCGAATCGTGCACCTGCGCCAGCATCGCGAACGCCAGGGTGAACGCGCCGACGAGCTGTTCCACCGCGCCTCCGACCTCCCGGCCGACCAGGACCACCACGTCCTCGATCGTGGCGTCCTCGGGGATCGCGATCCGGGGCATCGTCTCGTTGAGGAGGGCGGTCACCACGGTCGAATCGGTGCTGGGGTCGTCACGGTCCGGGTTCTCCTCCAAGAGGCGGCGCATCTCGCCCGCTTCGGTGAGGATGCCGATCACACGCTTCACGACTTCGCTCTGCTCCATCCCGCGAGCATAGGGGCAGGCGCCCCGGCCGACGAGGACAACGGGGGTCCGGCGTCCGCCGTGCCGGACCCGCGCGCGGCGGCTGCCGCCGCGCCTCCCCTGCGGCGGGCGCCGTCCGGCCGTAGCGTACGGGGCAGGCAGGCGGGGCCGGCGGAACGCGTCCGGACCGCTGACGCGCGCCCCGCGGACGCACCGGCCCCGGAGCACGCACCCCCGCACTCAGGAGGCACTCATGACCGGCACCGAGCTTCCCGTGATCGCCGCGGTCGACGGGTCCACGCACAGCCGCGACGCGCTGGACTGGGCGGCCCGTGAGGCGTCCGGGCGCGGGCTCCCCCTGATGATCGTGCACGTACGCCTCCTGACCCGGCGCACCGCCCAGGAGGCGCAGCAGCACGAGGCGGAGGACCTCCTCGCCCGGTCCGTCCGGCGGGTGAACCGGATCGCTCCCCAGCTGCGCCCCACGACGCTCGCACCGCTCGACTTCCCTTCGGCCGCGCTGGTCTCGCTCAGCCGCGACGCGTCGCTGGTGGTGGTCGGTTCACGCGGGCTGGGCGGGTTCCGCTCCCTGATGCTGGGCTCCAACAGCCTGGCGACCGCGTCCATGGCCAAGTGCCCGGTGGTCGTCGTCAACGGCGGGCAGCCGGACGAGGAGCCGGACGAGGACGCCGGGGATGTTGTCGCCGGGGTGGCCGCGGACGAGAGCAGCGAGGCGGTGCTGGAGTTCGCCTTCGAGACGGCGGCGGCCCGGCCCGGTGCGCGGCTGCGGGTCGTACACGGCTGGACCATGTTCTCGTCGATGCTCGCCGGCGGACCCGTCTTCGACCGGGACGCCGCGGCCGATTCCGCCGAGCGGTCGCTCGCCGAGCTGACAGCGGGCTGGCGCGAGAAGTATCCGCAGGTCGAGGTCATGAAGGAGCCCGTCAACGGCTCCGCGTCGCGCACGCTGGTGACCGCTTCCGCGACCGCGGCCCTCACGGTGATCGGCCGGCGCAAGGGCGGCGAGTCCCTCGGTCTGGGCCTGTCCACGGTGGCGCAGACGACGCTCACCCACGCGCTCGGGCCGGTGGCCGTGGTGCCCTGCTGACCCGCTGGGCGCCGCCACCGCCGCCACGCCCTTCGGCGACCCGAGCCCGGCCGGTTCCCGCCATTCGCAGCCGCCGTGTGTGCACGGCCCTTGGCCCCTGCCGTCCAGGGGCCCACACTGACCCGATGACGCAGCGTGTGGATCTCGCGACCGTGATGGACCGGCTCGCCATCGATGCAGTGGTCACCGGCTACGCGGTGGCGGTGGACGACGGTGCGTGGACCGACTACCGGGCGCTGTTCACCGCGGACGGCCGCGCCGACTACCGCACCGCCGGCGGCATCGAGGGCCCCGCCGACGAGGTCGCCCGGTGGCTCTCGCAGACGATGCTGCTGTTTCCCGTACGGCAGCACCTGATCGTCAACCGGCGGCTGGATTTCCAGGACCTCGGCGGCTATCCGGGCGACCGCGCGCGGGTGCGGGCCGACTACATGAACCCGATGCGGCTCGTGAGCGGACCGGACACGGCCGGGAGCGGGGACGCGGGCTCCAACGGCCGTCCGACCGCGCCGAACTTCGTCTCCGGCGGGCGGTACGCCTTCGACCTGCGTCGCACCGACGGCGGCTGGCGGATCCAGGACGTGACGGTCCACGAGAAGTGGCGGAACGTGCCGGACCCGCTCACCGCCAGGTGATCCGCCCCGGCTCGCTTCCGCTGCCCCACACTGGGCACAACAGGGAGAACGGATTTTGGATGACGCCTGCCGCTGGGCAGGACGAGGAGGCGCGGCATGCCGAGCGGGGCAGTGGGGCGCGAGCGGGGCGCACGGATACTCGGCTCGGCCCCGGGGCGGGCGGGTGCCGCGCTCCTCGCGGGGACGCTGCCCGCGCTCGCCTTCCCCGCGCCGGGACTGTGGTGGTTCGCGTACGTGGCCCTCGTCCCACTGCTGCTGCTGATCCGAACCGCCGGTTCGGGGCGCAGGGCGGCGCTCGACGGCTGGCTCGGCGGGACCGGCTATATGCTGGCGGTCCACCACTGGCTGATGCCGAGCCTTCACGTGTTCATCGTGGTGCTGGCGGCCCTGCTCGGTCTGCTGTGGGCCCCGTGGGGGCTGCTGGTCTCCCGGCTCCTGCGCGGGCCGGTGTCCGGCGTGCGAGTCGTGGCGGCCGTGATCGTGGTCCCGTGCGGCTGGCTGATGATCGAGACGGTCCGGTCGTGGGAGGGGCTCGGCGGCCCCTGGGGGCTCCTCGGCGCGAGCCAGTGGCAGGTGTCGCCGGCGCTCCGGCTGGCGTCGGTCGGCGGGGTGTGGCTGGTGAGCCTGCTGGTGGTCGCGGTGAACACCGTGCTCGCCCTGCTGCTCGCGTCCCCCGCCGCCCGCACGGTGGCCGTCGTCACGCTCGTGGCGGCCGCGGTGGCCGTGGGGTCGGTGTGGGTGTGGGCGCCGCGGGTGGAGCGGTCCGGGACGGCGCGGATCGCGGTCGTGCAGCCCGGTGTCGTCGAGGGGCCGGACAGTGTGCGGCGCCGCTTCGCGCGCAGCGAGGAACTGACGCGTTCGCTGGCGGGCCGGAACGTCGACCTGGTCGTGTGGGGGGAGAGCAGTGTCGGCGTCGATCCGGCGCGGCGGCCCGATGTCACCGCCCGGATCGCCGCGCTCTCGCGCCTGGTGGGCGCGGACGTGCTGGTGAACGTGGACGCCAGGCAGACCGACGCGGCGGGCCGGACCGGCATCTTCAAGAGTGCCGTGCTCGTGGGTCCGCGGGGGCTGACCGGGGACCGTTACGACAAGATGCGCCTGGTCCCCTTCGGCGAGTACATCCCGGCCCGCTCGGCGCTCGGCTGGGCGACCTCGATGGGCAAGGCGGCGGGCGAGGACCGCCTGCGCGGCACGGGTCCGGTGACGATGACGCCGCCCGGCGCGCACGGCCTGCGCATCGGTCCACTGGTCTGTTTCGAGTCCGCGTTCCCCGACATGAGCCGGCGGCTGACCCGTGACGGCGCCGCGCTCCTGATCGCCCAGTCCTCCACGTCCTCGTTCCAGCACGGGTGGGCGCCCGGCCAGCACGCCTCGCTGGGGGCGCTGCGGGCCGCCGAGAACGGCCGCCCGATGGTGCACGCCACGCTCACGGGCGTCAGCGCGGCGTACGGCCCGCAGGGGCAGCGCGTCGGGACGCCGCTGGACACGGACACGAGCGGCGCCGCGGTGTACGGCGTGCCGCTGGCCCGGGGGACGACGCTGTACGTCAGGCTGGGCGACTGGCCGCTGTACGGCGCGCTGGGGGTGCTGGCCGCCTTCTGTGCCTTCGAAGGCGTACGGAACGTGCGTCGGCGCGAGCGGACGGAACCGCCGGGCGCGGTCGCCCCGTCGGTCCCGGCAGGTGGTGCGGGGGCGGCGGGCTTCGCCCGTACGGCCGAAGAGGAGCCGAGGGAATCGGCGCCCCGCTGAGTCCGGGTCTCAGAGGATGCTGCGGCCCGGGCCGTGCACGGTGACGATGTCGCCCATGGCGTCGACGGTGAGCGCGACCCGCTCGACCTTGTTCGTCACACCCAGGACCAGCCAGACCACGCCCCACAGGAAGCAGGTGAGGGCGGTCAGCACGGCGTGCAGCACGTGGTTCGGCGGCCGGCCCCTGACCATGACGGTCTGGGTCTCGGAGCGGGACTCCACGCTCCAGCCGCTCGCGATCCGCTGGTTGACCGCCCAGTCGAGGATCAGGGCACGCTGCCCGGCGTCGGGCGGCCGCCCGTCCGCCGAGTAGTACCCCGGAGGCGGCTGGAGCGCACCCCAGCCCTCTGGCTCGCGGTGGTGCTTCACGAGGTCACCTCCACGGGCCGGCGGTCCATCCACCCTGCCTGCATCGGGGCGGTGCCGCACGCATCCGGAGTCGTTCCCGGTGCGGTGCCGAGGCGGTGGGCAGCATGCCCTCAGGCGCAGTCGAGGTCCCGCAGGACGCGTTCGCACAGCTCGTGCGTCTCCAGGGCGTCCCGGGCGCTCAGCAGCTTTCCGGCACGCACCGCGTCCAGGAACGACCACACGCTCTGCTCGATGCCGCGCTGGCGGGCCACCGGGACCCAGTCGCCGCGCCGCCGCAGGCTCGGCTGGCCCTTGTGGTCGATCACGTCGGCCAGGTTGACCACTTCGCGCTTGGAGTCCTGGCCCGAGACCTCCAGCCGCTCCTCGGTCGAGCCGCTGAGCCGGTTCATCGCCCCGATGGCGGTGAAGCCGTCCCCGGCCAGCTGGAGCACGACGTGGTGCATCAGGCCGTCACGGATCCTGGCCCGGACGACGGTGTGCTCGACGGGCCCGGGCACCAGGAAGCGCAGGGTGTCGACCACGTGGATGAAGTCGTCGAGGACCATGGTCCGCGGCTCCTCCGGCAGGCCGACCCGGTTCTTCTGCATGAGGATCAGCTCGCGCGGGTGCTCGACGCACTGCGCGTAGCCGGGCGCCACCCGTCGGTTGAAGCCGACCGCCAGGCTGACACCGCGTACCTCGGCGAGCTCCACCAGCCGCTCGGACTCGGCGAGTTCGTAGGCCAGCGGCTTGTCGACGTACGTCGGTACGCCTGCTTCGAGCAGCCGGCCGGTGATCTCCGGGTGCACGGCGGTCGGCGCGTGCACGAACGCGGCGTCCAGGCCCTGGGCGAGCAGCGAGTCGAGGTCGGAGTGGCACTGCCCGGCCGGGATGCGGTGGGCGGCGGCGACCGAGGCCAGGGTGGCGGGGGTGCGGGTCTGCAGATGCAGTTCGACCCCCGGCAGGGTGGTGAGTACCGGCAGGTACGCCTTCTGCGCGATGTCGCCGAGCCCGATGCAGCCGACCTTCACAGGGTCTCCTTCTCGCTGTTCAGCGCCGCACGTCGCGGTCGTCCTCCCTGGGGGCCGACCGCGACGTGCGGCGCGTCCTTCGTGCGGGCAGCATACGTGTGCTGCGGCGGACGCCGGTCGGCGATGCCGTCGAAGGTGCGCAGGACGAGCCCCGGCCCGAGCCGGGAGAGCGTGGACATCCCGAAGTCCCGTGTGGATCCCGCGTCCGGGGCGGCCACGCCGGGCCGTTCGTCCGTGACCGCAGCGCCTCCCGCCACCGACGCACTGGTCGCGGGGCTGGCGCTCGTCCTCCACCGCTACCTCACCCGCCGTCCCGACCTGCTCGTCTGCCGCTACGAACTCGCCCTGGAGGCCACCCGCCGCCCCGGACTGCGCACGTTCTGCGACGCGACGGGCCGGCAGCTCCGCGAACCGCTGGAGGCGCTGATGACGGCGGCCGGATGGGCGGCGCCACAACGGCACGCCCTGTCCCTGGTGGCCTGGTGCGAGGGGCTGATGTTCTCCTGCACGGCCGGCTCGTACCACCGCCGCGTCCCGACCAAGGCGGCGCTGCGCACCGGCTTCGGCGAACTGCCGCGCGGGATGCCGGGCGGCCGCTGACGCACCCGGCGGCCGGACGTGCGGAAGGCCGGCGACACCCGGGGCGCCAGGCTGACCGGGGTCACTCGTGCGGGCCAATCCGGGCTCGCCGGCTCACCCGGCGGCCGGTCCGCACCCACAGTTGATCAGGTGCATCGAACCAGAATCACCGTGAAACTCCTGGTCGGCGTGGCGGTCACGGCCCTGTCGGGCTGTGTGGCCGTGGACCCGCAGCCGAGCGCACCGGCGCTCCCGGAGACCAGTCGCCCGACGCAGGATTTGGCCCCGCAGATCATCCGCCCCCCGGTACGGGACACGCTGGAGGCGCTGCCGGACGCGAAACCCTCGTCCCCGGCCTCCCGCCGGGCGGCCCCCACACCCCCGACGGCGCGGCGCGAGGGCCCACCGCCGCAACAGCACCTCCCCGGACCGGCTCGTGCACAGCCACGCCGGATCGCGCCCCCCGCCCCCGCTCCGGCCTTGCCGACGCCCGTCACCGGGGCGGACCTGTGTGCGCTCGGCCGCGGGTACGGCCACTGGCCCGCGGGCAGCCCGCAGTCGCGGATCTGCGACAACGCCTACGGCCGCTGACGCGGCGGACCCGCACGGGAACCACCGGTGGCCCACCCGGGCGGGCCACCGGCACCGGAGCCCCTCCCCGTCCGCACCGCCACCGGCCCACAGCTCGGGCCGGCCGCCGGTCAGAACTCGCGCAACCTCTGCTCCAGCCTCCCGATGGCCGCCCGGACGCCTCCTCCGTATCCGTCGTCCCTTCCGTCGGCCGCGAGGGCGCCGGAGGCCTCCCGGGCCTGGTCCAGATGGATCCGGGCGGCGGCGGGACGTCGGAGCTTCACGTAGTCCGCCGCGAGACTCAGGTGCAGCGAGGGGTAGAGGGCGCGCACCGCGAGCACGTCCCGGTGCCGCGCCACTCGCTCGCCCATCAGCGCCTCCGCGGCGGAAAGCGCCCGCAGGTCCCACAGCAGTTCGTCGCCGGGGTCGTCCTGGGTGTCGGCCATGTAGTGCGCGAGGGTGCACCGGCGCAGTGCGTCACCGCCCTCGCCGATCTCCGCCCAGAGCGTGCCGAAGCGATTGCGGGCCTCTTCCCGGTCACCGCCGTGGAGCAACATGATCGCCTGGCCGATCCTGGTCATGACGACGTCCTGCGACGCCTCCTGCTGCTCCGTCACTGCGGTCTCCCTCGCGCCTGTCCGCACCTGTCCCACCACGGCCGGCCGAACCGCCGTCGGTGTACTCCGGCTGATCCTGCGGAATTCTTACCGTTCCTGCCGGTTCCGCCCGGTGACAGCCGGTTCGACGCTAGCCGCCGTGGGGGGCATTCGCACTCAGGCTCGGGCGTGCGCCCCTCAGCCCAGGTCGGGGATGCGCCAGTCGATGGGCCGGTGACCCTGCGCCGCGACCGCCTCGTTGATCTGCGTGAACGGGCGCGAGCCGAAGAACTTCTTGGCCGAGAGCGGCGAGGGGTGCGCCCCCTTGACCACCACGTGGCGCTCCTCGTCGATCAGGGGAAGCTTCTTCTGCGCGTAGTTGCCCCAGAGCACGAAGACGGCCGGATCGGGGCGCGCGGCGACGGCGCGGATCACCGCGTCGGTGAACTTCTCCCAGCCCTTGCCCTTGTGGGAGTTGGCCTCCCCCGCGCGCACCGTCAGCACCGCGTTGAGGAGGAGGACGCCCTGCTCGGCCCACGGCATCAGATACCCGTTGTCCGGGACCGGGAGGCCGAGCTCCTCCTTCATCTCCTTGTAGATGTTGCGCAGGGAGGGCGGCGTCTTCACGCCCGGTCGCACGGAGAAGCACAGCCCGTGCCCCTGGCCCTCGCCGTGGTAGGGGTCCTGGCCGAGGACCAGGACCTTCACCTTGTCGTACGGAGTCGCTTCCAGAGCGGCGAACACCTGCTCCCGGGGCGGATAGACCGGCCCGCCGGCCCGCTCCTTCTCGACGAAATCGATGAGATCCCTGAAGTACGGGCTCTCCAGTTCCTCGCCGAGGACGCCGCGCCAGGACTCGGGCAGCGGGTAGGTGTCGGTCACGTCAACAACCTCCGGTAAGCAATCGGTTCTTGTTCCCAGAACCTACCGGGGGCCACTGACAACGGACCCGGGGAGTCCGGCGGGAGCCGGGCGGCCCCGGGTCCGGGGCCGCTACCAGCTGGCCTTGCGGTACAGCTCCCACATCTGCATGACCGTCTGCGGGTCCAGCGCGCGCTCGCCGCCGCCGATGTCCTCGCCCGCGGCGACGTAGAGCTTGCCCTGCCACAGCGGCAGCAGCCGGACGTCGTCGACCAGGATCTTCTGGGCCCGTTCGAACTGCTTGCTGACCGCGCCGCGGTCACTCTCCTTGCGGGACTGGGGCAGCAGTTCCTTCGTGATCTCGTTCTTCACGTAGGGCATGCCGGTGACGCTGTCCTTGCCGACGAACGGGGCGATGAAGTTGTCGGGGTCCGGGAAGTCCGGGAACCAGCCCCGGCCGAACACGGGGTACTCGCCCTTGGTGAAGCCCTCCTGGAAGGTCTTCCAGGGCTTGCTCTTCAGGGTGATCCTGAACAGCCCGGAAGCCTCCAGCTGGCGCTTGAGCTCGGCGAACTCGGGCGCCGTCGACGATCCGTACCGGTCGGTCGTGAACCAGAACGTCATCGCGACGGGCTCGGTGATGCCCGCGTCGGTGAGGATCTTCTTGGCCTTCTTCTTGTCCGGGTCGCCGAACGTGTCGAAGAAGCTGGTCGTATGCCCGGCGATGCCCTTGGGGACCATGGAGTAGAGCGGCTCCGCGGTGCCCTGGTAGACCTTGGCCACGAGGGCGTCACGGTCCACGAGCTGGGCTATCGCGCGCCGGACGGCCGGATTCCCGGCAGCCGGGTCCTCCGGGTTGAACACCAGGAAGCGGATGTCGGCGCCCACCGTCTCGACGATCTGGAGGCCGCTGTCCGCCTCCTTGTTGTCCTCGAGGGCCACGACCTCCTCGGCGCCCAGGCCGCGGTACGTGGCGTCGATCTCGTTCTTCTTGAGCGCCGCGACCATCGCGCCGGACTCCTTGAAGTACCGGATGGTCACCGCGTCGTTCTTGCGGTCGGCGAAGCCCTTGTAGTCGGGGTTCTTCACCAGTTCGGAGCGGTCCCCCTGCTTGTAGGCGTCCAGCAGGTAGGGGCCCGACCCGGTCACCTTGCCGTCGGTGCGGATCTTGTGCTTCGAGTACGCGCTGGGGGCCACCAGCGACATGGCGGGCGTGGCCAGGATGAACGGGAAGGTGGCGTCCGGCTTGCTCAGGTGGAAGATGACGACGTCGTCGCCCTTGGTCTCCACCCGGTCCAGCGAGCCGAGCATTCCGACGGGGCCGCCCTTGACCGCGATGGACCGGATCCGGTCGATGGAGTACTTCACCGCCTCGGCGTCGAGCTTGTCCCCGTTGGAGAACTTCAGCCCCTTGCGGAGTTCGCAGCGGTAGGCGGTGCTGCTGGTGTCGGTGAACCTGCAGTTGTCCGCGGCGTCGGGCTCGGGGCTCGTACTGCCGGTCGGGAAGCTCACCAGGGTCTGGAAGACGTTGCGCATGAGCTCCCAGGAGCCGTCCCAGGCAGCGGCGGGGTCGAGCGTCGACGGCTCGCTGGTGGTCCCGACCGCCAGCTTCTGTTCCACGTCCGAACCGCCGCCGGACAGCAGACCGCAGCCGGCCAGCAGAGACAGGGAAGCAAGGGCTGCAGCAGCCTTCAGACTGGCCCGGTAGAACACGTGCACGCTCCTCGATCAGCCATGGGTCGGCAGACCATACCGCAGCGCCCCACCAGGTCAATCCGCTGGCCCGGCGGGGCACTTGAGGCAATCGGGGCCAAACCGGCCCAGGCCGATCTCAGCTCACGCCGGCATTCAGGAAAATCCCGCCGTCGACCACGAGGGTCTGCCCGGTGATCCAGTCGGACTGGCTCGACGTGAGGAAGGCCGCGGCCCCGCCGATGTCCTCCGGCACGCCGAGCCTTCCCAGCGGGTAGGCGGCCGCCGCCTCCGCCTCACGGCCCTCGTACAGGGCCTGCGCGAACCTGGTCTTCACGACCGCGGGGGCGATCGAGTTGACCCGGACGACCGGCGCGAACTCGTGTGCCAGCTGCAGGGTCAGATTGACCATGGCCGCCTTGCTCATGCCGTACGCGCCGATGAAGGGCGAGGCGGAGACACCCGCGACGGAGGCGATGTTGACGATCGCCCCGCCGTTCTCCTTCTGCCAGGCCTTCCAGGTCTGCTGGGCGAAGCCGAGCGCCGAGATCACGTTCGTCTCGAAGACCTTGCGGGCCACGTTGAGGTCGAGCTCCGCGATCGGCCCGAAGACCGGGTTCGTACCGGCGTTGTTCACCAGGAAGTCGACCCTGCCGAACGCCTCCATCGTGCGCTCGACGGCCGCCGCCTGGTGCGCCTCGTCGTGCGCCTTGCCGGCGACGCCGATGACCCGGTCGGAACCGAGCGCCTCGACGGCCTCCTTCAGCGCGTCCTCGCCGCGTCCGGTGATGCACACCCGGTCGCCGCGGGCGACGAGCGCCTCGGCGATGCCGTAGCCGATCCCCCGGCTCGCGCCGGTGATCAGCGCGACCTTGCCACTGTCCTGCACAGTCATGATGCCTGTCACCCTTCGGGTCAGTTGAGCGGTCCGCCGGCGACGTACATGACCTGACCGGAGACGAAGCCGGCGTCGTCGCCCGAGAAGAAGGCGATGGCGTTGGCGATGTCCTCCGGGAAGCCGACGCGCTGCACCGGGATCTGGGTGGCGGCGGCGGCCTGGAACTCCTCGAAGCCCATGCCGACGCGGGCCGCGGTCTGGGCGGTCATCTCGGTGACGATGAAGCCGGGGGCGACGGCGTTGGCGGTGATGCCGAACTTGCCGAGCTCCTTGGCGAGGGTCTTGGTGAAGCCCTGCAGACCCGCCTTGACCGCGGCGTAGTTGGCCTGGCCGCGGTTGCCGAGGGCCGAGGAGGAGGAGAGCGAGACGATCCGGCCGAACTTGGCGTCCACCATGTGCTTCTGGACGGCCTTGGCCATCAGGAAGGCGCCCTTGAGGTGCACGTTCATCACGATGTCCCAGTCGGACTCGCTCATCTTGAACAGCAGGTTGTCGCGGAGCACACCCGCGTTGTTGACGAGGATCGTCGGGGCGCCGAGCTCGGCGGCGACCCGCGCGACGGCGGCCTCCACCTGGGCGCTGTCCGACACGTCGCAGCCGACGGCGAGGGCGCGGCCGCCGGCCGCGGTGATCTTCTCGACGGTGTCCTTGCAGGCCGCCTCGTCGAGGTCGAGTACGGCGACGGCGCGGCCCTCGGCCGCCAGGCGTACCGCGGTGGCGGCACCGATGCCCCGTGCGGCTCCCGTCACGATGGCTACGCGCTGCTCGGTGGTGGACATGCTTGGCTCTCCTCGCCCTTGGGTCGCGGCTCAGCGGACGTCAGGACGTTCCCAGGAGAACGTTCCCGATAACTGAGCAACCGCTTAGTACCTTCAGCAGACGAGACGCTAGAAGCCCTGGCACCCGGTGTCAACGGCCCACGGAGGCAGCGGCGCATGTCACACCCGACGGCGCCGCCTCCGCACCGCGCGGGGCGGCGCCGGGGAAACCGTGATCAGCGCACCAGCAGGTCGAGCAGCCGTTCGACCTCGGCGGCGGGGTCGGTGGTGAGGCCGCTGTGCACCGGGCTCGGCTGGATGACGGTCGAGCGCGGCGCGATCAGCCAGCGGAAGCGCCGCCCCGGATCGTCCCCGGCGGCCTGGCCCGCGTCCGTACCGCCGCGGCAGACGCCCTCGACCGCGTGCAGCGCCGCCCGCACCCCGGTCACGTCGGCGCCGGGGTCCAGGGCCCGGAGCTTGCCCTCGTCGAGTTCGGTACGGGCGGCGACGAACCCCTTGGCGCGGCAGTAGACCACCACTCCGGCGTTGAAGAACTCGCCGCGCTGGACCCGGGGCACCACGCGCAGCAGGGCGTACTCGAAGACATCGCGCTTGCTCACGGCCGGCCGCCCTTGTCGGTGTTCTCGTTGTCATGCCGCGGGGCGAGGCGTTCGACGAGCCAGCCCGGGGCCTGGGAGGGCTTGGAGACGGTCGGCGCGTCCAGGATGATCCGCTCGTGGATGGTGGAGGCGCGCGGCAGCAGCGCCTCCACATAGGCGCGGCGCAGCTGGTCCGTCGTCTCGAAGCCCGGCTCGTCCACCAGCCACTCGTCGGGCACGTCGGCCGCGACCTGCGTGAGCAGTTCCTCGGTGACCAGCGGGGCCAGTTCGGCCGCGGCCGCGGCGATGTCGGGTCCGAAGGGCGCCAGCGCGTGGTCGGAGGCGTTGTACGGCTTGGCGGCGGAGGCCTGGGCGCCCGGCCAGTTGTGGTGCCAGATCATGGTGGCACCGTGGTCGATGAGCCACAGGTCGCCGTGCCAGACCAGCATGTTCGGATTGCGCCAGGAGCGGTCCACGTTGTTGATCAGCGCGTCGAACCAGACCACGCGTCCGGCCTCCCGCGCATCCACCTGATAGGCCAGCGCGTCGAACCCGAGGGAGCCGGGGAGGAAGTCCATCCCGAGGTTCAGCCCGCCGCTGGCCTTGAGCAGCTCCTGCACCTCCTGGTCGGGCTCGGCCAGACCGATAACCGGGTCCAGCTGGATCTGGACGAGATCGGGGACGCGCAGTCCGAGCCGCCGCCCGAGCTGTCCGCAGATCACCTCCGCGACGAGCGTCTTGCGGCCCTGTCCGGCGCCGGTGAACTTCATGACGTACGTACCCAGATTGTCGGCCTCGACGATCCCGGGGAGCGATCCACCCTCACGCAGGGGCGTGACGTAGCGGGTCGCTACGACCTCTTCCAGCACTTTCTCAGGCCACCCATCTCTACAGCCTTGCAATCCACGGACAACTTCTTCGAGGTGGAGCGGCGGGAATCGATGGTCGACGATGCCGGGGATCGTGCGGGAGTTCCGGCCGCGTGCCGCTCTCCCTGCTCCCCGAGCAGTTCCTCGATGGTGCCGCGCCCCTTGCTGCCGGCCTTCGGCATGAAGTGAACATAGTAACCGAGGGTGATCGCGAGTGAGGAGTGCCCGAGCCACCGGGGCCGTGCACCGCCCTCCTCGCTCGGGGGCGGCACGCGAGTCACCCGTGACCGGTAGGCCCAGCCCGCGCGGCTCTTCCGGTACCACGCCTGACTGCGGCTCGGCACCGGGTGCCTCCGTCCTGCCGTGGAACGTCCTGGCCGGTGCGTACCGCTCCCCCACGCACACGGGGCCCGCGCCGGCGGCCGTACCGCACCGCCGGCGCGGGCCCTCGCCCTACGCACCGATCACCTGTCACTCACGGGTGGGGGTGCGGCCGGTCGGCGCCCCGCACGCGTGAGCCCGCGTCACTTGACGCGGGATCTCGACGAGGAGCTCTCCGACTCGTCCTCACCGTCGTCGGCTCCCGGCACATGGACGTCGAGGACCTTGATGTTGATCTCGACGACTTCGAGCCCGGTCATGGTCTCGACCGCATCCGTGACGTGGTTCCGGATGTCCTTCGCCGTGTCCAGGATGGCAGCGCCGTACTCCACCACGATGTCGAGATCGATCGCGGTCTGCTTCTCACCCACCTCCACCTTCACCCCGCGGCTGGGGTCGCTGGAGCGCGAAACCTTGTCCTTGACCGTTCCCAGGGCCCGTGAGGCGCCCCCGCCGAGGGAATGGACTCCCTCTGTCTCTCGCACGGCTATTCCGGCGATCGTCGAGACCACGTTGTCCGCGATGACGGTGGTCCCGCGGGTCCCGCCCGAGGTGTCGCCCGTTCCGAGTTCAGTGTCACTCCGGCTGTCGATGGTCGCCATAGTTCCTCGCACAGAGTTGTCGTGGCAGGCGGCGGCCCGGACTGAGCGGGTTCTCCCGCCGACCTGTGCCCCCAGTAATTCCACTGTGCTCCGGAAGGCCGACCTCCGCCATTCAGGTGCCGGGTGGACGAGGCGGCGGCCACCCCACCCCGCCCGTCACGCCACGTCAGCGGGGCGGTGGCCTTGCTCGCCTTGCTCCCCCTCAGTCCCGTGGCAGGAGACTGCCGAGCGGGCCCAGGTCGAGATTGAGGTCCTCCGGACGCACTCCGTGCTGTTCGCAGAGTTCCGTCATGCGCTGGTCGAGCATCATCAGCGTCGTGCCGATCTCATCGGTCTGGTCGTCGGTGAGGTCGCCCTGGTCGATGCGGCGCAGGGCCTGCCGTTCCATCAACTGGCGCAGCAGCTCGACCACGGTGAGGACCAGGGTGACGAGGTCACGCCCCATCTGCTCGGAGTCCAGGTCGACTCGTGCACTGGTCACAGCGGCCCGCTGTCCGCCCAGGGGGCAGGTACGCGTTCGTTGACGGACGACAGCAGCGCGTGCAAGGACAGCCGGACGAGCGGGACATCGGCGATGGCGATGACCAGGTCCCCACTGATGACGACCCCCGTCGCCAGGACCCGGTCGAGGAGATCCACCAGCGGCACCCCGATGGGGCCGCTCAGGGCGCCCGGGTTGTCCCACGGAACGACATCGTGCGCCACGGGTCACACCTCGCCCACGAAGGAGTACGGGACCCACGGGCCTGAGACCTCGATCTCCGCGCCGGTGCGTTCTCGTAAACCGGCTGCCAGCGCCTGAAGTTCGCCGGACCGGTGCTCGGCCACCAGATACGTGGCGTTGAGCACCTGGACCCTGGGACCGCCCGCGCTCCCTTGACCGTGCGGCCGGAGCCGCCGGGACGCGGTGGCGATCCGGCTCACGTCCGCGTCCACGGCGTCGGCGATGCGGAGGGAGTCCTCCTGCCGCTGCTCGCGCTGCGCCCGCTGGTTCCGCTTGCGATCGAGATACGCCCGCCCCGCTCCCGGGGCCGGACGGGTGCGGTCGACCGGTGCGCTCGGCCGGAGCGGCGGAGCGGCGCCTCCGCCGCCCGGCTGCGGCGGTGCGTACACCTTCACGCCCCACTCGGCGTGGTGCTCGATCCGCTTCAGGGCGGTGTGGAAGCGCCCCGCCTCGTCGTTCAGCGCGCTCCTGGCCCGGTCGTCCCCCTGGTACAGCGTGGCCAGCGGCAGAGGCACGGTGGGCGCCTGGCCGGCGACCGCCGAGACGACCGCGTGGTGGGCGCGCGCGTACCGCTCGAGTTCGACCGCGTCCGAGAGTCGCTCCTGCCAGGCCGCGTCCGTGAACTCGGCCGCCGCGACGGTCTGTACGACCGCGGTGAGAGACCCCAGGGGCAGCGTACGGACAGGCTCGTCCCGGGTGACCCCGGGGACCGTACCGAGCGCCAGGGGGGCCTCGGTACGGCAGACCGCGTACACGTAGATGGCGTGCGCACCCGAAGTCCCGGGGCCGCGCTCCGGCATGTGCTTCCGTCCTTCCTCGGTCATCACTCGGACGAAGCCCTCTCCTCGGACCTGGATTCGAGTGCCTCCAGGCGCTCACGCAGTTCGCGGTTCTCGTCCTGCAGCGCATTACGCGCCGCGTGGGAGCTGAGCGCCGGATCGGTTTCCCACCAGTCGATGCCGGCCTTCTTCGCGGTGTCCACGGACGCCACGAACAAGCGCAGCCGGATCGTGAGCAGCTCGATGTCGAGCAGGTCGATCTTGATGTCGCCGGCGATCACGATGCCCTTGTCGAGGACGCGTTCGAGGATGTCGGCGAGGTTGGTGGTCTGCGGCCCTGGGACGGGAGGGGACACGTCGTGCCTGAAGTCGAGGTCGGTCACCGAGCCCTCCGCGATCGCTGCTTGGCCGACCGCCTCCTGGGCGGCGCCTCATCCTCTTCCTCTTCCTCGTCTTCGTCCTCGTCCCCTTCCTCGTCCTCGTCTCCCTCCTCTTCGTCCCCTTCCTCTTCTTCCTCTTCCTCGTCTCCCTCCTCTTCGTCCCCTTCCTCGTCCTCGTCCTCGTCCTCTTCGTCTTCGTCTTCGTCTTCGTCCTCTTCGTCTTCGTCTTCGTCTTCGTCTTCGTCCGTCAACTGGTCGCCGTCTTCGCCCTCTTCACCCTCTTCATCCCACTCGCCCTCGTCTTCGTTCTCCTCTTCGTCCTCGCCGCCCGAGCCTTCCTCGTCCTGCGCCTCTTCCTCTTCCATGGCCTCGTCGTGGGACTTGACGACCTCTCCGTCGCGGATCTCGCCGCGCCACGCTTCCGGCTCCTCGTCGGTGAGGGACACGTACCGCTGGAAGTGCTTGAAGTCGAGTCGCACACGGCGGCCTTGTGCGCGCCAGAGGTTGCCCGTCTTCTCGAAGAACCCGGACGGGTAGTACTCCATGACCAGAACGATGCGCGTGAGGGACGGTGCGAGCTCGTGGAAGCTCACGGCGCCCCGCGTGGTGCCCTTGGCGCCCTCGGACGTCCACACGATGCGTTCGTCGGGCACCTGTTCCTGAACGGTGGCCTTGAAGCTGCGTGAGGACGGACCGACCTTGACCTTCCAGTCACTGGACGTCTCGTCCTCCGTCGAAACGTCGCGGACGCCCTTGGCGAAACTGCTGAACTTGTCGTACTGAGTCCAGTGGTCGTAAGCGGTACGCAGCGGCACTCCCACATCGAGCACCTCGATGATGTTCATCACCTTGCCACCGCTCGCCTTGCGCTTGCCCTTCCCGCCGCCGCCGAAGGTTTCCTTGGCCTTGTCCACGACGTTGTCCTTGACGCCCTTGGCCTTCTCCGAGACGAACGCCTTCACCGGGGAATCGCCCTGGAGGATGCGGGAACCGACAGCCGGCAGGGAGCCGCCGTTCTCCGCGGAATCGGTCAGCTGCCCCGCGATGTCCGTCAGCTTCCCCCCTGCCTTTTCGGCGAGCTTCTCCACCTTCGTGCTGAGGAATGTGGACAGCTCCCCGCGGAGCCTGTCCACGCCGGACTCTTCTGCCTCGGGCTTTGCGTTCTCTGTCCTGGCCATGACTCGCTACCTCCGAGGACTCGTGCGCTTGGATGCAGCCCGCTTCGCTGACGACGAACCACCCGCTGCTGTCTTCCTGGCCGCCGTCTTCCTGGCTGCGCCCTTCTTGGCCGGGGCGGTCTTCTTCGCACCCGTCCTCTTCGCAGCCGTCTTCTTGGCAGGTGCCTTCTTGGCAGCCGACTTCTTGGCCGGGGCGGACTTCTTCGAAGCGGCCTTCTTGGCCGGGGCCGACTTCTTGGCAGCCCTCTTCTTGGCCGCGCCCTTCTTGGCCGGGGCGGTCTTCTTCGCAGCCGACTTCTTGGCCGGGGCGGACTTCTTCGAAGCGGCCTTCTTGGCCGGGGCCGGGCGCTGCTCCGCACCCTTCTTGGCCTGGGAGGCCTTGCCGTCCCCACCGCTCTTGGCCGCCCCCGACCCGGTCCGCCGGGAAGAGCGCCTTCTCGGCCGGGTCTCCTCCGGCTCCTCCTCGGGCTCCTCCTCCGGCTCCTCCTCGTGTTCTTCCTCCTCAGGCTCCTCCTCGGGCTCTTCCTCCTCGTCCTCCGGCCGGCCGCCCTCGTACTCGTCCTCCGAGTCGCCCTCGTCCTCGGGTTCCTCTTCGTCCTCGTACTGGTCGCCCTCGTCCTCGTCCTCGTCCTCGTACTCGTCGTCGTACTCAGCGCCTTCGTCGTCCGGCGCCTCTTCGTCCTCGTACGCGTCGCCCTCGTCCTCATCGGCCTCGCCCTCGTCGCTCGGCGGTTCGATGAGGCGGGCAGTGCGGTCGCTGATCGCGTCGGCCAGCGAGCCCATGGTCCGGTTGGCGGCGGCGGTCACGGCCTTGCGGCCGGCGTCGAGGACCTCGCCGCGCAACTGGTCCTGCAACTCCGCGAACTGGGGAACCTCTCCGAGACGGCGCATGCCTTCCGCGGCCAGCTGACGGGGCTCCAGGCCGAAGCGCCGGCCGGCCAGATAGGTGGCGACCGTGAGCGCCATCCGCCCCTTCTTGGTCCTGCCCAGCACGTAGCCGCCCACCACTGCCGCCGCGAGCGTCACCTTGGTCTGGTCTTCCATGAGCACGTCACCTTCTATCGATCTGTGCCGGGCCGACCCGTACGGCGTCCAGCCGGTCAAGCAACCGTTCCTCTTCCCGTTCGAACTCCTCCTGGGTGATGTCTCCGGCTTCGAATTCCTGGTTCAGTACGGCCAACTGCGTGCGCAGCACGGCGGGATCGTGCAGCTCACGCTGCGCGGCGTCGTCGAGCTTCTCCGCCACCCAGATCACGCCGCGGACCGGCGCGAGGGGAAACGTGAGCAGGCCGGTGATGAGTCCCACCGTCACACCCCTCCCACCGGTACGGGGCGTGCCTCGGCAGTGACGAAGCTGTAGCACGGGAGCGGGCCCGCCAGCCGGAGTTCCACCTGCTCGCGATGGGCCTGGGCGAAGCTCCGCGCCCGGGCGAGAAAGGCGTCGGCGTCGCTGTGGTCCACGAGGAAGGACATGTTGAGCGCGCACCCCGGGACCTCGGGTCCTGGGGCGACCGCACGGGCTCCTGGCGCCAGCTCACGCAGCAGCCGCTGCCCCGCCGCGGCCGCCCTGCGGGTAAGGGCGGAGGCGATGGCTTCGCCCAGCCGGAGGCTCGCCTCGTAACCCGGGTGCCGCCGAGCCGCCTCGCGGAGTCTTCGTACGTTCTTGTCCTCGGCGACGAGGGCCGGCAGCGCGTCCTGCGCCGGCAGCGCCTTGACGTTGATCTCGATGTGGCCGGCGAGCTGGTCCAGGGTGGCGACGTGCCCGCCCTCGGCCGCGGCCAACTGCTTGAGGACCGTCTCCTCGTCCGGCGCGACCATGCCGAACCGCATGGGCAGTACGGGTCCTTCGTCCGACAGCCGCATCAGCAGTTCTTGGTGTGCCAGCAGGTCGCGGCGGCGTGCGCGAAGGTCGGGGGGCGCGTCGCTGACGGCCGCGCCGAGCAGTCCCTGCCTGATCATGCGGACGGGCGCGGGAGGGGACCCCACACCGCCGGCTCCCTCGGGGAGCGCCGTTCCCGCCCGCAGGATCGCGTAGACGTAGACGCCATGAGCCACCACGGTCATGCCTCCGCGCGTCGTCGGCTCGTGCTGCCGCGGGCCGGAACACGCCGCTTCTTCGGCCGCTCGTGCGCTTCTTCCTCGTCGTCGTCGTCCTGCGACCGCTCGCCGCCGCCTACCGCCTTCTTCACGGTGTCGCCCACCGCCCCGGCGGCGCTGCGCGCCTTGCGCTTCCCGACGGATTTGGCCACGCCGCCACCGAGGAGTTCGGGAATGGTGGTGCTGCCGGAATCGCGCTCCAGGTCGAGCCGGTTGCACGCCTCGGCGAACCGCAGATACGTGTCCACACTCGCGACGACGATGCGCGCGTCTATCTTGAGAATCTCGATGCCGACCAGCGAGACCCGGATGAACACGTCGATGACCATGCCGCGGTCAAGAATCAGTTCCAGGACGTCGTACAACGTGCCGGCGCGGGGCGGGCAGGCCACTACTTCGTCGGAGTAAGTGGTCGCGCTCATGGAAAGTCCTTCCAGCAGGGGAGTGAAAGCGGATCACTCGTCGGCTGCACCCCGTCGGTAACGCCGGACCCTGCGGTATTCCAGGAGTTCACCGGCCCGGTCGAGCTGCACCTCGTACGAGGCGAGGAGGCTTGTGGTGTCGGGAATCCGTGGCACTTCGAGAACGTCCACCACCACACACCAGCCGTCGTCGGAACGCCGGACAGCGGACACACCCTCCGTGGGGTGCCCGATCAGCCCCTCCAGGGTCTGGCAGGCAGCGCCGGCCGCGTACTCCGGCCCCCGCGCGGTCTTCGCGCGGCGGGCGGTTGCCGTCTTGGAGGTCTCGGCGCGTGTGCGACGTTCTTCTGCCATAGAGCCAGTCTGGCGACTGGGGCCCGCCGCGCATCTTGAGCGTGCCATCGGGGCGTACCGCCGTCACCGGAGGCGGTGGCAGGCCTGGGCGGGCCCCGCCGAGCGCCCGCCTCATCAGCGCCTCCGGCCCTCACCGGCGGCGGTGACAGGCCGGGGCGGGGCCGCTCCTCCGCGTCGTCATGTCGTCATGTCGTCAGAGGGCTCCGTACACCGGCTGCGGGGTCCCGGCCGCCGCCAGCAGGCCGGTCACCGCCTCCCCCGCCTCGGCGGGGGTCCAGCGGGCGCCCTTGTCGGCGGTGGGACCGGGACGCCAGCCCTCCATCACGGTGATCCGTCCTGCCTCGGTCTCGAAGACCCGGCCGCTCACCCCGGCGGACGCGGCGGAGCCCAGCCACACGACCAGCGGCGAGACGTTCTCCGGGGCCATCGCGTCGAAGGCTCCCTCCCCGGGGGCCGCCATCGTCTCGGCGAACGTGGCCTCGGTCATCCGGGTCCGGGCGGCCGGGGCGATCGCGTTGATCCGGACGCCGTAACGGCCCATCTCGGCGGCGGCCACCAGGGTCAGGGCGACGATGCCCGCCTTGGCCACTGCGTAGTTGCCCTGGCCGACACTGCCCAGGAGCCCGGCCCCCGAACTGGTGTTGACGACCCGGGCCTCGGGCGTCCGCCCGGCCTTCGCCTCGGCGCGCCAGTGCGCCGCCGCGTGCCTGAGGGGCAGGAAGTGCCCCGTGAGGTGGACGCGCAGCACGGCGTCCCAGTCGTCCTCGTCCAGGTTGACCAGCATCCGGTCGCGCAGGAAGCCGGCGTTGTTGACGAGCGTGTCGAGCCGGCCGAACGAGTCGAGCGCGGTGGCGACGAGCGAGGCCGCGCCCTCGGAGGTCGCGATGTCCCCGTCGTGGGCGACCGCTTCACCCCCGGCGGCGCGGATCTCCCGCACGACCTCCTGGGCGGGACCGGTGCCCGGGCCCGAGCCGTCGAGGCCCACACCGAGGTCGTTGACGACGACTTTCGCGCCCTCGGCGGCGAGGGCCAGGGCGTGGGCGCGGCCGAGCCCCCGGCCGGCGCCGGTGACGACGGCGACACGTCCGGCACACAGGGCGGTGGGTGAGGTCATGACGAGAGTCCTTTCGACGGGCGACAGCCGGTGCGCGGCGGCCGGCGGGCGGCGCGTGACGCGGACGCACGAGGGGCGCCGCCCGCTGTGCGGGAACCGGGGCGCCGGTACCACTGCGGCATGACGCCCTCCCGCGGCGTTCGTATCGCTGCTATCTTCGGGCCTAACAAACGTTTGGTGGAAAGGTAGCTGATCCGCTCATGGGTGTCTCCACCTCCGTCCCACGCGACGGCGTCGCCGTCGTCACCGTGGACTTCCCTCCGGTCAACGCCCTGCCCGTCCAGGGCTGGTACGACCTGGCCACGGCGGTACGAGCCGCCGGGGCCGACCCGGACATCCGCTGCGTGGTGCTCACCGCCGAGGGACGCGGATTCAACGCGGGCGTGGACATCAAGGAGATGCAGCACGCGAGCGGGCCCGAGGCGCTGATCGGCGCCAACCGGGGCTGCTTCGAGGCGTTCGCCGCGGTCTACGAGTGCGAGGTCCCGGTGGTCGCCGCCGTGCACGGCTTCTGCCTGGGCGGCGGAATCGGCCTGGTGGGCAACGCGGACGTGATCGTGGCGGCGGACGACGCGTCCTTCGGGCTGCCGGAGCTGGACCGCGGCGCGCTCGGCGCGGCCACGCACCTGGCCCGGCTGGTCCCGCAGCACCTGATGCGGACCCTCTACTACACCTCGCGCACCGTGACGGCCGCGGAACTGCACCGGCACGGCTCGGTGTTCGGCGTCGTGCCGCGGAACCGGCTCACCGGGGCCGCCCTGGAGCTGGCCGGGGAGATCGCCGCGAAGGACGGCTACCTCATCCGTCTGGCCAAGGCCGCCATCAACGGCATCGACCCCGTCGACGTACGCCGCAGCTACCGCTTCGAGCAGGGCTTCACCTTCGAGGCCAACCTCAGCGGCGTCGCCGACCGGGTGCGCGACACCTTCGGCTCGGACAAGGAGCAGCAGACGTGACCCAGGACAAGACGATGACGGCCGACGACGTCGTCGGCCGGCTGGAGAGCGGCATGACGGTCGGCATCGGCGGCTGGGGCTCGCGCCGCAAGCCGATGGCCCTGGTGCGGGCGCTGCTGCGCTCGGACATCACCGACCTGACCGTGGTCTCGTACGGCGGCCCCGACGTGGGCCTGCTCGCGGCGGCGGGGAAGATCCGCAAGCTGGTCGCGGCCTTCGGGACGCTCGACTCGATACCGCTGGAGCCGCACTTCACGGCGGCCCGGCAGCGCGGCGCCTTCGAGATGGCCGAGATGGACGAGGCGATGATGATGTGGGGGCTGACGGCGGGCGCGCAGCGGCTGCCGTTCATGCCGGTGCGCGCCGGACTGGGCTCGGACCTGATGGAGGTCAATCCGGCGCTGCGCACGGTCACTTCGCCGTACGAGGACGGGGAGAGGCTGGTCGCGGCTCCGGCGCTGCGGCTGGACGCGGCCCTGGTCCACCTCAACCGCTGCGACGCGCAGGGCAATGGCCAGTACCTGGGCCCCGACCCGTACTTCGACGACCTGTTCTGCGAGGCCGCCGACCAGGGTTTCGTCTCCTGCGAGCGCATCGTCGAGACGGCGGACCTGCTCAAGGAGCACGGCCCCCAGACGCTGCTGGTCAAGCGGATGTTCGTGGACGGGGTCGTCGAGACGCCGAACGGCGCGCACTTCACCTCCTGCGTGCCCGACCACGACCGGGACGAGGCCTTCCAGCGCGCCTACGTCCGGGCCGCCCGCGACCCCGAGACCTGGCCCGCCTTCGTCGAACGGTTCCTGTCCGGGGACGAGGCCGCCTACCAGGCCGCCGTCACCGCGTTCCACCAGGAGGAAGCATGAGCGGCACCGAGACCACCGGCATCCGGACCGTGAGCCGCGCCGAGTACTGCGTGGTGGCCTGCGCCGAGGCGTGGCGGGACGCGGGCGAGATCCTCGCCAGCCCCATGGGCACCGTCCCGGCCATCGGGGCACGCCTGGCCAGGCTCACCTTCTCCCCCGAACTGCTGCTGACCGACGGGGAGGCGCTGCTGATGGCCGACACCCCGGCGGTGGGGGTGAAGCCGGGGGCCGTCGAGGGCTGGCTGCCGTTCCGCCAGCACCTGACGCTGACCGCCACCGGCCGGCGGCACGTGATGATGGGCGCCAGCCAGATCGACCGGCACGGCAACCAGAACATCTCCTGCATCGGCGACTGGGCGAGGCCCGCGCGCCAACTGCTCGGGGTACGGGGTGCTCCGGTCAACACCCTTAACAATGCGACGAGTTACTGGGTACCCAAGCACTCGGCGCGGGTATTCGTGGAGCACGTCGACATGGTCTCCGGCGTCGGGTACGCCCGGGCGGCGGCGGCCGGCGCATCCGCGACCCGCTACCACCGCATCCCCGAAGTCATCAGCGATCTGGGCGTCTTCGACTTCGAGACCCCCGATCGGACGATGCGGCTGCGCTCCCTGCACCCCGGGGTGAGCCTCGAACAGGTCACGGCGGCCACCGGGTTCGCGCTCACCGTCCCCGCCGACGTCCCGTTCACCCGGGAGCCCACGGAGGCCGAACTCCGCCTGATCCGCGAGGTCATCGACCCCCAGGGGCTGCGCGAGCGCGAGGTCCCGGCGTGAGCGGCCCCGTGTCGTTCCCGACCGCGCTCACCGAGCTGACCGGGGTGCGCTACCCGATCGTGCAGACGGGCATGGGGTGGGTGGCCGGCCCCCGTCTGGTGTCCGCCTCGGCCGACGCGGGGGCGCTCGGCATCCTGGCCTCCGCGACGATGACCGTCGAGCAGCTCCGCGCGGCGGTCCGGGAGGTCACGTCCCGTACGGACGCGCCGTTCGGCGTCAACCTGCGGGCGGACGCGGGAGACGCGGGCGAGCGGGTCCGGATCATCATCGACGAGGGCGTACGGGTGGCGTCCTTCGCGCTCGCCCCCTCCAAGGACCTGATCGCCCGCCTCAAGGACGCCGGCGTCGTCGTCATCCCCTCCGTCGGCGCCCGCCGGCACGCGGAGAAGGTCGCCGCGTGGGGCGCGGACGCGGTGATGGTCCAGGGCGGTGAGGGCGGCGGGCACACGGGCGACGTGGCCACCACCGTGCTGCTGCCCCAGGTGGTGGACGCGGTCGGCATTCCGGTGATCGCGGCGGGCGGCTTCCACGACGGCCGCGGCCTGGTCGCCGCGCTCGCCTACGGGGCGGCCGGGATCGGCATGGGCACGCGCTTCCTGCTCACCTCGGACAGCACCGTGCCCGCCGCGGTGAAGGCGAAGTACCTGGCCGCCACCGTCAAGGACGTCACGGTCACCACACAGGTCGACGGTCTGCCGCACCGCATGCTGCGGACCGCCATGGTGGACTCGTTGGAGCGTTCCGGCCGCGCCACCTCGACGCTGCGGGCGCTGCGGCACGCCTCGGCCTTCCGGAAGGAGACCCGCGCGAGCTGGCCCCAGCTGATCCGCGACGGACTGGCGATGAAGCACGGCAAGGACCTGACCTGGAGCCAGGTGCTGCTGGCCGCCAACACGCCGATGCTGCTGAAGGCCTCGCTGGTCGAGGGGCGCACGGACATCGGGGTGATGGCCTCGGGCCAGGTGGCGGGCCTGATCGAGGACCTGCCGTCCTGCTCGGAGCTGGTCGAGCGGATCATGGACGAGGCGCGGGCGGCACTGAAGTCACTGCCGGGGGCCGGCTGACGTCCCGGTTGTACGCGGGTGGTGGGGCGGTCCGGACCCTCGGGCCGCCCCACACCATGGGGCCACCGCCGGCCACCGCCGCCCCCGTCAGGCGATCGCGCCGACCGCTCCCGTGCTCCCACGCTCCCGCGACGGCGTGTCACTCGAGCGGGAGGTCCACCCCGTGCTCGTCCGCGGTCCGGGGACCGCGGATGCGCCGGTCGGTTTCCGCGATGCGGACGTCGTTGATGCTCGCCTCACGGCGTCGCATCAGACCGTGCCGGTCGAACTCCCACAGCTCGTTGCCGTAACTGCGCCACCACCGGCCTTCCGCATCGTGCCACTCGTACTGGAATCGGACGGCGATGCGGTCCTCGTGGAACGCCCAGAGGCTCTTGCGCAGCGCGTAGTCGCGCTCGCGCTCCCACTTCCGTGTCAGAAAGCGGACGATCTCCTCGCGGCCGTTGACGAACGTGTCCCGGTTGCGCCAGACCGAGTCCGGCGTATAGGCCATCGCCACCCGTCGGGGATCGCGGGTGTTCCACGCGTCCTCCGCGGCCTGGACCTTCCGCAGGGCCGTCTCCCGTGTGAACGGCGGGTAGGGCGGGCGATCCTCCGACATCACTGCCTCCTGGCATCGAGAACGTTCGTTCCCTATCGACGGAGGCTAAGGTAGGGAACGAACGTTCTCAATGTCAAGGAGCCCCCCATGCCGGCCCCCCTCACCGAGGAACAGAACCGCCTGGACCGCGAAGCGCTGCTCGACGCGGCGGAGGAGCTCTTCTACCAGCGGGGCATCCAGGCGGTGGGCATGGACGCGGTGCGCGCGGCCTCCGGTCTGCCGCTGAAGCGGATCTACCGGTTCTTCGCGGCGAAGGAGGACCTCGTCGTGGCCGTGCTCAGACGTCGTGACCAGTGCTGGAGGGGGGACCTCGCCGCCCACGTGGAACAGGTCGCGGATCCCCACGAGCGCGTACTCGCGGTCTTCGACTGGCTCGCCGAGTGGTTCGCACAGCCGGGTTTCCGCGGCTGCGCCTGGGTCAACGCCCACGGCGAACTCGGCCCGTCGTCCGAGGCGGTGCTGACCGAGGTCCGGTCGCACAAGCGGGCGTTCCACGACCAGGTCGCCACCTGGGTCCGCGCCACCGGGACACCCGTGACCGAGCCGGTCTTCCTCCTCGCCGAAGGAGCCATCGTGACGGCGGGCATCAGCGGCGACCCGGCCCCTGCCCGGCACGCCCGCGCGGCCGCCGCGACGCTCCTCGGCGCTTCGTGACCCACCGGCCACGAAGCCGGCGGCCGGCCGGCCCGCGTCAGGCCCAGGGTGCGAACGGCGGCCGGGCGGGGGCGGGGCCGAGGGTGGTGGTGCCCGGTTCGGCGCGGTGCCCGAGGCCCGTCCGGTAGGCGTTCAGCGCTGCTTCCGTCCGGCCCTCACTGCGCAGCAGGTCTCCCAGCAGCCGGCAGATGTCGGCGACGTCTCCGGCCGCTCCCGTCTGTTCGAGCAGGGAGAGCGCGGTGGCGTAGTGCAGCTCGGCCGCCTCGGCGTCCCCGGCCTCCTCGGCGATCAGTCCGAGGAGCCGGTGCGCGCCGCCGGCGTGCAGCGCACCGCGCCCGGGCTTGAGGCCGGCCAGCAGACTGTGCAGGAGCTCCGCGGCCTCCGTGGACTTCCCCCTTCTGCGCAGGACGTCGGCGAGTTCCACCTCCACCTGCGAGACGTACAGGGCGGCGCGCTTGGACACCAGCATCGAGTGCGCGGTGCGCAGTTCCCTCTCCGCCTGCGCGAGGTCGCCGTGCTGGGCGCAGACATAGCCCCGCATCCAGTGGCAGTGGGCGAGTTCGGTGCGGATCTGCAACTGCTGGTACAGCTCGGCGGCCCGCGCCAACGACGTCTGGGCGGCGTCGACCCTGCCTTCGGCGATCAGGGTGCGGGCCACCGTCCGGTGCATGTGGGCGACCAGGGCGGGGTCGGACACCTGCGCAACCAGGGCGAGCGCGAGTTCGGCGGCCTGCGCGGCGCGGGCATGGGCGCCCATGTCCATGTACGGGGCGATCGACGCGGTGTAGAGCTGGAGCAACGCGCCCGGGTCGTGCAGCCCCGACGTGTTCAGCTCGTCGATCGCGCTCTCCAGCACGTAGCACGCGTAGCGCAGTTCACCGGCCAGGTAGTGGGCGACCGAGCGGCCCCGGACCGCCCGCGCCCGGGCGGGGAGCGGTTCCCCGGCCAGCATGCGTTCAGCGGCCTCGAACCGGGCCAGGGCATCGGCCAGTTCGCCCGACTCCAACGCGCACTCCCCGAGGCCCACGAGCGCCGCCGCCCGTTCCTGCGTGAGTCCGTACTCCTCGGCCTGGTCCAGCACCCGTCGGTAGGCGGCCCGCGCGTCGTCGGCGTCCTCGACGGCCAGGACCCGATGGGCCTCGGCCAGCTCCATGCGCAGGGTGGCGGCGAGATGGGTGGGCTTGCCCGTGGCGAGTTCCTCGGGAGCGACGCCGAGCCGTTCGGCGATGTGCCGGAGCGCCGCTTCGGAGGGCCGCACCTTGCCCGCTTCCAGGGTGGAGACGTAGGCGGCGGTGTACACGGGCTCGGCGAGCTGCCGCTGCGTCAGCGCGCGTTCCTTGCGCAGGCGCTTCACCCGGCGGCCGATCGCGGCCGGCCCGGCCTGCTCCCCCGCCTGTTCCGGCAAAGGATGGGCGGGAGCTTCACCCCCGGGCGTCCGCTCCGGATCGCCCGTCGCCCTTCTGGTTTCCGCCATGGCTCCCCCTCGTCCTGCGTCCGTGACCACTGAGCGGGGATGTCGCCGATCGCCCCTGGCCCATACTGCCTGCCGGCCGGCGTCGCGGGCACCGCCGACCCCGGTCTCCCTCACCGCCGGAGCCGACGGGAGTGTTGCCAACAGCGCGCCGCCCAGCCTAGGTTATGCCGCACGTTAAGCATATTTACGTTGTCGCTTTCCTTCGCCCCGGGCCGGACAGCACAGTGAGGATTGGCATGCGCACATCCAGAGCGGCCGCGATATCCGTGGGTCTCACGCTCACGGCGCTCCTGGGGGCGGCCGTCGCCGCTCCCGCGTTCGCCGTGGACCCGGAGCCCACCCACGAACAGCGAGTCGGCGTCGAGTACTTCCCCCAGCCCGGCGGCGAGGGCCGGCGGACCGAGGTACCGCTCACCACAGAGGCGGCCACCGGCCGTGCCGCAGCCCGTAGCGCGGCACCCGCCGGGGCCACCACGGACGGGCAGGTCGGCAAGCTGTCCGTGACCGGCCCCTCGGCCGACCGGCTCGACGTGGTGATCGTCGGCGACGGCTACACCGCCGGCCAGCAGGACGCCTTCCACACCGCGGCGGCCACCAAGTGGGCGGCCATCACCGGCATCGAGCCCTATTCGAGCTATCAGGGCCTCATGAACGTGTGGACCGTCGACGCGGTGTCCGCCGAATCCGGCATCAGCGGTGACCCCAGCGCCGACGTCACCAAGGACACCGCCCTCGGCAGCTACTTCTGGTGCTCGGACACCGAGCGTCTGATCTGCGCCGACATCGACAAGGTCGCCTCCTACGCCGCCAAGGCCCCCGAAGCCGACCTGGTCATCGTCATCTCCCACTCCACCAAGTACGGCGGCGCCGGCTACTCAGGGCTGGAGGCGGAGGGCTACCCGTTCGACGGCGTCTCGACGCTCTCCTCGGACAACGCGCAGTCGAGCATGATCGCCGCCCACGAGATCGCCCACTCCGTGGGCCTCCTGGCGGACGAGTACGCGTACGACAGCTACGGCACCTGGTCGGGCGGCGAGCTCCCCGACATCAACTCCAGCATCTTCACCGCGGAGCGGATGGCCGCCAACCGGACCAAGTGGTACCGCTGGCTCGGCGAGAGCGACCCCACGGGCGGCACGGTCGGTACGTACGAGGGCAGCAGCTACTACCCGTTCGGGATCTACCGCCCGACCGCCAACTCCCTCATGCGCGCACTGAACATCAGCGACTTCAACCTCCCCGGCCGGGAGGCCATGATCGCGGGCTTCTACCGCGAGGCCAACGCACTGAGCAGCAAGCCCGGTGCGAGCGGTGCGATCCTCAGGACACGTCGCATAGAGGTCTCCCAGGCCGAGTTGACCGGCCTGGCGGCACCTGAGCTGAGCTGGTACGTCGACGGTGTACGGGTGAGGCGGGCACAGGGTCTCACCAGCGTCGTCCCCGCCGCGCTGGGGGTTCCCGCGGACGGCAGGACGCACACCGTCAGGGTCGAGTCCGTGGACCGGACCGAGTCGGTCCGCGACCCGAGGGTCCGGGCCGAGGCCACCGAAAAGCTGAGCTGGACCGTGAAGGCGTCCGGCCGCAAGGGCCCCGAGCCGCGCTGACGGCCGGGCGGCCCCGCCGCTGACGTCCCGCACTCGACCGACGGGCCCGTCGGCCCCGGCGCTCCCGGCACCGCCTGAGCCCCGGGGCCAGTTCGCGCCCTACAGCGAAACCTCCGCCCACACGTACTTGGTGCACGCGTCACCGACGGCCCACCCCCACCGAGCCGCGTACGCCTCGACGAGGAGCAGGCCCCTCCCCGCCGCCGCATCGGGATCACCATGTCCCCGTGCCGTGGCGGGGAGAAGGCGTTCGGGGCGGGCGTCGGTGACCTCGACGCGGACGGCCCGCGTCAGGAGCAGCACGGTCAGCCGGAAGTCCCGGCCGGAAAGGCGGCCGTGCGTGATCGCGTTGGACGCGAGTTCGGCCGTGACGAGGGCGACCGCGTGGACGGGATCGGAGTCGTACGGATCGCCGGACCACTCCATGACCTGCTGCACGGCGAGGGTGCGCGCCAGCCGTGCGCCACGCGGCGTACTGCTGAGCTGAAGGCGCAGGGCGCCGTGCGACGTACCGGATGCGCGGGTGTCTTCCTGTTGCTTCACGACGTCATGCTGGGACGCCGCAACCGGTCGTGACCAGGCACAACTGCCGTACGCGGCGCGGAGGTACGACCCCTGCGGGCAGCAAAGCCGCTTGGCTGTACGGGCCTTGTACGGGTGCTGTACGGGCGGCGGCCGTATCCGGGGGAACGGCCTTCCCGTTGAGCCTTTCCCCGCAGGAGCCGCGTCGACGGCCGTGGGTGGCGGGCGGAGGGAGAAGCGATGGCGGAGAGGGGCGTGAGGACGGTGCCGGAGACGAGGAACGGTGGTGCGGCGCAGGCGAAGGTGAGGGAGGACCACGACCTGCCGGGGGTATGGGTGGCCTACGGCACCCTCCTCGCCCATCTGCGCAAGCGCGCCGGGTTGACCCAGCAGACGCTGGGTGCGGCCATCGGCTACTCGCTGGAACAGGTCGCCTCGGTCGAGCAGGGGCGCCGCCCCGCCAAGGCGGCGTTCACCGAGGCCGCCGAGCGGGCCCTGAACGCGGGCGGCGTACTGGAGGTGCTCCAGGCCGAGGTGGACCGGGCGAAGCTCCCCCGGTTCTTCCGCAACTTCGCGGCCGTCGAGGCGGAGGTGCTGAGCCGCTTCTCGTACGATCCGCTGCTGGTACCAGGGCTGTTGCAGACGGAGGCGTACGCACGTGCCGTGTTCGCCGGGCACTGTCCGCCGTTCAGCGAGGAGATCGTGGACCAGCACACGGAAGCGCGGCTGGGCCGCCAGCGACTGCTGACGCGGGACCCGATGGCGGAGCTGTCGTTCATCATCGGGGAGGAGGCGTTGCGCGACCCTGTGGGTGATGCGTACGTCATGCGCGGCCAATGGCAACGACTGCTGGAGGTGAGCGGGTTGCGTAACGTGGAGGTTCAGGTGATGCCTGCGGGGCGAGGGTTCCACCCGGGGAAGAACGGCCCCTTCGTGACGGTCCAGACGAAGGAGCACCAGCACCTCGGGTACTTCGAGTCGCAGGGCGTCGGATGCACGGTGAGCGTTCCGGCGGACGTAAGCGCGTTCGGGTTGCGGTATGGCAAGCTGCGATCACAGGCGCTGAACGTCGAGGAGTCCGCGCGGCTCGTCGAACAGCTGGTAGGAGAGACATGAGCAAGGAGCAGGCAACCGGAAACGGGCTGGGCTGGTTCAAGAGCAGCTACAGCGGTTCCGACGGCGGCGACTGCGTTGAGGTGGCCGTGGCCCCGGGCGCGGTTCATGTACGGGACTCCAAAGCCGCAGGCGACGGCCCCGCGCTGAGGATCGGCCGCGACGAGTGGGCGGCGTTCGTGTCGCTCGCGCGGGGATGACGCCGCCCCGGACCGGTCAGAGGCGCTCGATGATGGTGACGTTGGCCTGGCCGCCGCCCTCGCACATGGTCTGGAGGCCGTAACGGCCGCCGGTGCGCTCCAGTTCGTGCAGCAGCGTCGTCATCAGCTTGGTGCCGGTGGCGCCGAGCGGATGGCCGAGCGCGATGGCGCCACCGTTGACGTTGACCTTGTCCGGGTCGGCGCCGGTCTCCTTCAGCCAGGCCAGGACGACCGGGGCGAACGCCTCGTTGATCTCCACCAGGTCGATGTCGGCGATGGACATGCCGGCCTTCTTCAGCGCGTACGCCGTCGCCGGGATGGGCGCCGACAGCATCCGGATCGGGTCCTCGCCGCGTACGGAGAGGTGGTGGATGCGGGCCCTGGGGGTGAGGCCGTGTTCGGCGACGGCCCGCTCGGAGGCGATGAGCATCGCGGAGGCGCCGTCGGAGACCTGCGAGGAGACCCCGGCGGTCAGCCGGCCGCCCTCGACGACCGTCCTGAGGGCCGCCATCTTCTCCAGCGAGGTGTCACGGCGCGGCCCCTCGTCCACCGTCACCTCCCCGTACGCGACGGTCTCCCGCACGAACCTGCCCTCGTCGATGGCGCGCAGGGCCCGCTGGTGGGAACGGAGCGCGAAGCGCTCCATGTCCTCACGGGAGATGCCCCACTTCTCGGCGATGAGTTCGGCTCCGTGGAACTGGTTGACCGGCGCGTCGCCGTAGCGGGCGCGCCAGCCGGCGGAGCCCGCGTACGGGCCGTCGGTGAGGCCGAGGGGTTCGGCGGCCTGGCGGCTTGCGAAGGCGATCGGGATCATCGACATGTTCTGCGTGCCGCCGGCGACGACCAGGTCCTGGGTGCCGGACATGATGCCCTGGGCGGCGAAGTGGACGGCCTGCTGGGAGGAGCCGCACTGCCGGTCCACGGTGGTGCCGGGCACCTCCTCGGGCAGGCCCGCGGCGAGCCAGGCGGTGCGGGCGATGTCCCCGGCCTGGGGGCCGACGGTGTCGAGGCAGCCGAAGACGACGTCCTCCACCGCGGCCGGGTCGACCCCGGTGCGTTCGACCAGGGCCTTGATGACGTGGGCCCCGAGGTCGGCGGGGTGGACGGCGGACAGGCCGCCCTTGCGCCGGCCGACCGGGGTGCGTACCGCTTCGACGATGTAGGCCTCGGCCATGACTGCTCCTTCGACGCAGAGATGATGGGGTGTCAGCTGGGGGTGGTGATGCCCGCGAGCACCATCGACAGGTACTGACGGGCGATCTCCTCCGGGCTGTGCGTCCCGCCGGGGCGGTACCAGAAGGCGGCCACCCAGACGGTGTCGCGGACGAAGCGGTAGACGAGCCGGACGTCCAGGTCGCCGCGGAAGTCCTGTGCGGCGACGCCGCGTTCCAGCGTGCGCAGCCAGGCGTTCTCGAACCTCAGCTGGGAGTCGGCGAGGTAGGCGAAGCGCGGCTGGGCGGAGAGGTGTCCGGACTCCCGCTGGTAGATGGAGACCGCGGGGCCGTGCCGGTCGATCTGCCGGAAGGACTGGGTGACGAGGGCGCCGATGGCCTCCCGGGGGCCGAGTCCGGCGGCGAGGACGGTGTCGTAGCCCGTCCACAGCTCGTCCAGGAAGGCCGAGAGGATCTCGTCGAGCATCGATTCCTTGGAATCGAAGTGGTAGTAGAGGCTGCCCGCGAGCATCCCGGCGGCGCCAGCGATGCGGCGGACGGTGGTGGCGTCGTACCCCTGGGCCGCGAACACCTCGGCCGCGGTCGCGAGGAGTTCGGCGCGGCGTTCGGCGTTCGCCGGGCCGGTGATCGTGTTCACCCCCTCTGGCTGCTGACGGAGACGGTCTCCCCGGTCATGTACGAGGAGTAGCCGCTGGCCAGGAACACCATGACGTTGGCGATCTCCCAGGGCTCCGCGTACCGGCCGAAGGCCTCGCGTTCGGTGAGTTCGGCGAGGAGTTCGGGGGTGGTGACCTTCACCAGGTGCGGGTGCATGGCCAGGCTCGGGGCGACGGCGTTGACGCGTACGCCGAAGTCGGCGGCCTCCAGGGCGGCGCACCGGGTGAGGGCCATGACGCCGGCCTTCGCGGCGGCGTAGTGGGCCTGGCCGCGCTGGGCGCGCCAGCCGACGACGGAGGCGTTGTTGACGACGATGCCGCCGGTGTCCTGTTCCCTGAAGCGGCGCAGGGCGGTGCGGGTGCAGCGGAAGGTGCCGTTCAGGGTGACGTCGAGGACCTTGGCCCACTGGTCGTCGGTCATGTCGACGAGGTCGGCGGTGCCGCCGAGGCCGGCGTTGTTGACGACGATGTCGAGGCCGTCATGGCGTTCGGCGGCGAGCGAGAAGAGCGCGTCGACCTGCTGCTGGTGGGTGACGTCGCAGGGCAGTGCGGCGACCTTGTCCGCGCCGAACTCCTCGGCGAGGGCGGCGGCGCTCTCCTTCAGGCGGCGCTCGTGGGCGTCGCCGATGACGATCCGGGCGCCCTCCTCCAGGAACTTGCGGGCGGTCGCTCCGCCGATGCCGGCGCCCGCGGCGGCGGTGATCACCGCGGTGCGGCCGTCCAGCAGGGAGTGGCCCGGTACGTAGGGCGGCTGCGGGGTCACGGGCGGATCTCCTTGGGCAGGCCGAGGACGCGCTCGGCGATGATGTTGCGCTGGATCTCGTTGGATCCGGCGTAGATGGTGTCGGAGCGGGAGAAGAGGAACAGCCGCTGCCAGTCGTCGAGTTCGTAGGGCGCCTGGGGGGCGTTCATGCCACCGGCGCCCAGGACTCTCATGGCGAGTTCACCGAGTTCCCGGTGCCAGGTGGCCCAGAAGATCTTCCCGATGGACGCCTCGGGGCCGGGTGCGCCGGCCGCCACGCCGTCGAGCATGCGCAGGGCGTTGCACCGGATGGTCTCCAGGCCCGTCCAGGCGCGGGCGAGGCGGTCGCGGATCAGCGGGTCGTCGGCGGCGCCGTTGCTCCGGGCGAGCTCGATGAGGGTCTCCAGTTCACGCCGGAAGCCGACCTGCTGGCCGAGGGTGGAGACGCCGCGTTCGAAGCCGAGCGTGGCCATGGCCACCCGCCAGCCGTCGCCGGGTGCGCCGACGATGTGCTCGGCGCGGGTGCGGGCGCCGTCGAAGAAGACCTCGTTGAATTCCGAGGTGCCGGTGAGCTGCTGGATCGGCCGGATCTCGACGCCGGGCTGGTCGAGGGGGACCAGGAGGTAGGACAGGCCCGCGTGGCGGGTGGAGCCCGGTTCGGTGCGGGCGATGACGAAGCACCACTGGGCGTCGTGGGCGAGTGACGTCCAGGTCTTCTGCCCGGTGACGACCCAGTCGCCCTCACTCCCGGCTCCGCTGGAGCGGGCGGCGCCCCCGTCGTCGCGCTCGGCCCTGGTCCTCACGTTCGCCAGGTCCGACCCGGCGTCCGGCTCGCTGTAGCCCTGGCACCACAGTTCCTCGACGGCGACGATCGGCGGGAGGAAGCGGGCCTGCTGTTCGGGGGTGCCGAAGGCGATCAGGGTGGGGCCGAGCAGTTGCTCGCCGATGTGGTTGACCCGGGCGGGGGCGTCGGCCAGGGCGTACTCCTCATGGAAGGCGACCTGTTGCTCGATGGTGGCGCCCCGGCCGCCGTGCTCCTCTGGCCAGCCCACGCAGGTCCAGCCCTCGGCCGCCATGTGCCGTTCCCAGCCCAGTCGTTCGGCGAAGGCTTCGTGCTCGCGTCCGGGTCCGCCGCGGCCCCGGAGACCCGCGAAGCCGCCGGTGAGGTTGGCGGTCAGCCACCCGCGGATCTCGGTGCGGAACTCCTCGACGCTGCTCATGGGGGTACGTTAATCTACCAAACACTTGTTAGGGAAGGAGGGGCCGATGTCCGCCGCCCACGACGAACCGGTGCGCTACGAGAAGCGGGGCCCGGTCGCGACAGTGACCATGAACCGGCCCGACTACCGCAACGCGCAGAACTCCGCGATGACCTACGCCCTGGACCGGGCGTTCTACCGCGCGGCCGACGACAACGAGGTGAAGACCGTCGTCCTGGCCGGGGCGGGCAAGCACTTCTCCGCCGGTCATGACATCGGCACCCCGGAGCGCGACGCGCACCTGCCGTTCGAGCGCCGGGCGGGGCTGTGGTGGGACCACTCGGACAAGGAGGGCGCGGAGAGCCGCTTCGCCCGGGAGTCCGAGGTGTATCTGGGCATGTGCCGGCGCTGGCGCGAGCTGCCCAAGCCGGTCATCGCGTCCGTACAGGGCGCCTGTGTGGCGGGCGGTCTGATGCTGGCCTGGGTGTGCGACCTGATCGTGGCCTCGGAGGATGCCTTCTTCGCCGACCCCGTGGTCCGGATGGGCATCCCCGGCGTCGAGTACTTCGCCCACCCGTGGGTGATGCCGCCCCGGATCGCCAAGGAGTTCCTCTACACCGGTGACCGGATGAGCGCACGGCGCGCGTACGAGGTCGGCATGGTCAACCGGGTCGTCCCGAGGGATGAACTGAGCGCGCGCACCGAGGAGTTGGCGCTGCGGATCGCGGAGATGCCGCGCATGGGGCTGGCCCTCACCAAGCGTGCGGTCAACCAGGCCGAGGACCTGCAGGGCCTGCACACCGGCATGGACTCGGTGTTCGGCCTGCACCACCTGGCGCACGCGCACAACGCCGAGACCGCACCGGACGCGCTCGGTGGCATGGACATCCGGGCGATGAAGAGGGCGGGCGGCTGATGGACCTCGATCTCGACGCGGCCGACGAGGCGTTCCGGACCGAGGTGCGCGAGTGGCTGGCCGCTCACGTCCCGGCCGCTCCCCTGCCGTCCCTGGAGACCGCCGAGGGCTTCGCCGCGCACCGGAAGTGGGAGGCCGTCCTGGCCGCAGACCGCTGGTCGGCGGTCACCTGGCCCGAGGAGTTCGGCGGGCGGGGGAGCTCCCTGCTGCGCTGGCTGGTCTTCGAGGAGGAGTACTACGCCGCCGGGGCGCCCGGCCGGGTCAGCCAGAACGGCATCAGCTTGCTGGCCCCGACCCTCTTCGAGCACGGGAGTGCCGAGCAGCGGGCCCGGGTGCTGCCCGCCATGGCCCGTGGCGAGGTCATCTGGGCGCAGGCCTGGTCCGAGCCGGAGTCCGGCTCGGATCTGGCGTCCCTGAAGTCGACGGCCGTACGGACCGAGGGCGGCTGGCTGATCAGCGGCCAGAAGACCTGGTCCTCCCGGGCGGCCTTCGCCGACCGGGCCTTCGGCCTGTTCCGCAGCGATCCGGACGCGGACCGGCCGCACCGGGGGCTCACGTATCTGATGTTCCCGCTGGACGCCGAGGGCGTCACCGTGCGGCCCATCGGGCGGCTGGACGGGAAGCCCGCCTTCGCCGAACTCTTCCTGGACGAGGTGTTCGTACCGGACGAGGACGTCATCGGCGAGCCCGGCCAGGGCTGGCGGGTCGCGATGAGCACCACCGGCAACGAGCGCGGGCTCACCCTGCGCAGCCCGGGCCGTTTCACGGCCGCCGCGGACCGGCTGACCGCCCTGTGGCACGCGTACGGCGACCCGGCGGACACGGCCCTGCGCGACCGGGTCGCCGACGCGGTGATCGGGGCCCGCGCCTATCGGCTGTTCTCCTACGCGGGGGCCTCCCAGGTCCTGCACGGGGAGGGCGGGCCGGCCGGGGCCGCCTCCAGTCTCAACAAGATCTACTGGTCCGAACTGGACATCGCGCTGCACGAGACGGCGCTCGACCTGCTCGGCCCGTACGGCGAACTCGCCGACCACGCCACCGAATCGCCGGACCACGGCAGCTGGGCCGAGGGCTACACCTTCGCCCTGGCCGGCCCCGTCTACGCGGGCACCAACGAGATCCAGCGCGACATCGTCGCCGAGCGGCTGCTCGGCCTGCCGAAGGGACGCCGCTGATGCGTTTCCTCCTGGACGCCGAGCAGCGGGACTTCGCCCGCTCCCTCGACGCCCTGCTCGCCTCCTGCGACACCCCGGCCGCCGTACGGTCCTGGGCCGCCGGCGACCACGGCCCGGGGCGTGCTGTCTGGGCCCGGCTGGCCGGGGCCGGGGTGTTCGCCCTCGCGGTCCCGGAGAAGCACGACGGGTTCGGCCCGCTGCCCCTCGAACTCGCCCTCGCCTTCGAGGCGCTGGGGCGGCACGCCGTCCCCGGGCCGCTGGTCGAGACGGTGGCCGCGGCGGCCCTCCTGGACCGGCTCGGCGACGACCGCGTCGCCGCCGAGCGGCTGCCCGGCATCGCGGCCGGGAAGTCGGTCCTCTCCCTCTGCCTGACCTCCCTCGGCCCGTACGCCCTGGACGCCGACGCGGCCGACGCGGTGTTCGTGGTGGACGGCGACACCCTGCGCCTCGCCACCGCGTCCGGTCCCGTCCAGCCCTCGGCCGACCCCGGGCGACGGCTGTCACGGCCGCCCGGCGGCACGGTGCTCGCCCAGGGCCCCGAGGTGACCGACGCCGCCGCGTACGCGGCCGACGTCGCCGCGCTCGCCACGGCGGCCCAGGCGCTCGGGGTCGGCCGGACCCTGCTGGCCCGTACCGTCGCGTACGTCACGCGGCGCACCCAGTTCGGAGTGGCGATCGGCTCCTTCCAGGCGGTCAAGCACCGGCTGGCCGACACCCTGCTGGCCCTGGAGTTCGCCCAGCCCCTGGTGCACGGCGCCGCGCTCTCGCTCGCCGCCGGCGACGACGCGGCGGGCCGCGACATCGCCGCTGCCAAGGTCACGGCGGGCGAGGCAGCGTACGCGGCGGCGCGCACGGCCCTCCAACTGCACGGCGCCGTCGGCTACACCGAGGAGCTCGACCTGTCCCTGTGGATCCGCAAGGCCCGGCCTCTGCGTGACGCGTGGGGTACCCCGGCCGCGTGCCGGGCCCGCGTCATGGGAGTGGCCCGATGAGACTCACGCAGGAACAGGAAGAGCTCCGGTCGGCGGTGCGGTCGGTACTGACGCAGCATCAAGCGAACGCCGCCTGGGTGCCGTTGGCCACGCAGATCGGTGCGGCCGGGCTGGCCGTGCCCGAGGAGTACGGCGGGGCGGGCGGCGGCGCCCGTGATGTCCATGTGCTGATGGAGGAGCTGGGCCGGAGTCTGAGCCCGCTGCCGTGCCTGGGCTCCTCGGTGCTCACGGTCGGGGCACTGCTCGCCTCCGGTGACAAGGAGGCCTGCGGGCGGCTGCTGCCGGGACTCGCCGAGGGCGCCTCGGTGGGCGCCCTGGCCTGGGCCGAGCAGGGTTCCTGGGACCAGGAGGCAGTACGCGCCGAGGCGGTGGCGCGGCCCGGTGGCGGCTGGCTGATCACCGGGACCAAGGAACACGTGCTGGACTGGCCCGGCGTGGACGTGCTGCTCGTCTCGGCCCGTACGGCGGACGGGGTGTCGCTCTTCGAGATGGCGCCCGACGCCGCCGGGGTTCGCCGGGAGCCCCTCGTGACCATGGACGGGACGCGGGCCCAGGCCCGTTGGGTGCTCGCCGGCGCCGAGGGGCGCCTGCTGGGCGTGGACGGCGACGGCGGGCGGTACCTGGAGCACGTGCGGGACCTGGCGTGCACGGCACTCGCCGCGGAACAGGTGGGGGCGGCCGAGCGCTGCCTGGAACTCACCGTCGGCTACGCCAGGGACCGGGTGCAGTTCGGCCGGCCCATCGGCTCGTTCCAGGCGGTCAAACACCGGCTGGCGGACGCCTACGTCCTGGTGGAGTCGGCGCGTTCGGCAGCGCTCGGGGCCGCGTTCGCCGCCGACGAGGACCCGGACGCGCTGCCACGGGCCGCCGCCGTCGCGAAGTCCGTCTGCTCCGAGGCCTTCACCGCGGTGGCCGGCGAGATGATCCAGCTGCACGGCGGGATCGGGATCACCTGGGAACACGACGCGCACCGCTACTTCAAGCGCGCGCACGGGGCGGGCGAGCTGTTCGGGCCGCCCGCACACCACCGGGCGCGGCTGGCGGCCGGGCTCGGACTGGCCGCCCGGTGAGCGGGTCCCAGCAGACACGGAGGGGCGTGCGGCGCATGGACATCGGGAGCCCGTTGGACTTCACGGGGCGCGTGGCGCTGGTCACCGGCGGCACCAAGGGCATCGGCGCCGCCATCGCCGGTGCGTTCCTGGGCGCAGGGGCGGACGTGGTGGTCTGCGGCCGCACCACCCCGAGGACGCTGCCCTCGGCGGCGGGCCGCCAGGCCGTCTTCGTCCCGGCCGACGTCCGCGATCCGACGGCGGCGTCCTCGTTGGTGGACGCGACGGTGGAACGCTTCGGCCGGCTGGACGTGCTCGTCAACAACGCGGGCGGCTCCCCGGACGCCGACGCGGCCACCGTCTCCCCACGCTTCGTGGAGAAGATCGTCGCGCTCAATCTGCTCGCGCCGTTCTACGTGGCGCAGGCGGCCCACCGTGTGATGCGGGCTCAGGACGGGGGTGGTTCCGTCATCAACATCGGCAGCGTCTCCGCCCATCATCCGCAGCCGGGCACCGCGGCCTACACGGCGGCCAAGGCCGGGCTGCTGGCCCTCACCAAGGCGCTCGCCCTGGAATGGGCGCCGGCGGTCCGCGTCAACCACATCACCACGGGGCTGATCCGCACCGAGAGCGCGGCGTCGGTCTACGGCGCCGACGGCGGGGCGGCGGTGGCGGGCGTCATCCCGATGGCGCGCATGGCGGCCCCCGACGACGTCGCCCGCGCCTGTCTCTTCCTCGCGGGCGGTCTGTCCGGCTATGTCAACGGGGCGGACCTGGCGGTGCACGGGGGCGGGGAGTTCCCCGCCCGCTACCTGGCGGCGAAGGCGGCCGGCGGACCGGGGTGACCACCGCGGGACGCGCCGGGGTGACCACTGCGGGACGGGCCGGGGCCGGCGTCTAGCGGGACGGGACGGGGTGACCACTGCGGGACGGGCCGGGGCGGGCGTCTAGCGGGACGGGACGGGGCCGGCGTCCGCCTCGTGGCGCCGGTGCCACGCCTGGTACTGAGGAGGCCGACGCGTCCGCCCCGGCCGGGTACCTCCGTTCGCGCTGTGGGTACAAGGCCCCCCGAGGACCAGCTGAAGGCCGCCCTGGGCCGCCCCCGCTCCGGCTGCCGCACCCCGGAGACCCCCGACGGGAACGGCGCATCGCCCAGGGGCCGGCTCCCGGAGGCCGAGGCCCTGCGGGTCGTCCGCCGACCGGCGGTGGGGGGCGACGAGGGCCTGGCCTCGGGTTATCCCCACCCCTGATCCGCCAGCAGCCGCCATGGTCCGTGCTCACCGTGATCCGTAGCGTCGAAGCATCGGCTCGAAGGATCACGGAAGGACGGACATGAGGCTGCGCGGCGGCGAACGACAGCAGGCGGACGACAGGCGGCAGGGGCAGGACGCGTCCGGCCCCGCCGTGGAACTGCGGGGCGTGCGGCGGCAGTACGGCCGGGGCGCCGGTACCGTGCACGCCCTCGCCGGCATCGATCTGGCGCTGCCACGCGGCTCGTTCACCGCCGTCATGGGCCCGTCCGGCTCCGGCAAGTCCACGTTCCTGCAGTGCGCCGCCGGCCTCGACCGGGCGTCTTCGGGCTCCGTGCGCCTCGGCGGCACGGAGATCACCGGCATGGGCGAGAACCAGCTCACCGAGTTGCGCCGCAGCCGCGTCGGCTTCGTCTTCCAGGCCTTCAACCTGCTCCCCTCCCTCACCGTGGAGCAGAACGTGCTGCTCCCGATGCGTCTCGCCGGTCAGCGCCAGGACCGCCGGCGGGCGGAGGCGGTCCTCGCGCAGGTCGGCCTCGCCGACAAGGCGAAGCGCCGGCCCGGCGAGCTCTCCGGCGGCCAGCAGCAACGCGTGGCCCTCGCCCGCGCCCTGGTCACCGGCCCCGACGTCGTCTTCGCCGACGAGCCGACCGGAGCCCTCGACACCGTGACCGCCGCCGAGGTCCTCGGTCTGCTCCGGCACGCGGTGGACTCGCTCGGCGCCACCGTCGTCATGGTCACCCACGACCCCGCCGCCGCTGCCTGGGCCGACCGGGTGCTGTTCCTCGCGGACGGCGTCCTCGCCGGCGGCCTCGACCGCGGCTCGGCGGAGCAGATCGCGGCGCGCATGGCCGCGCTCGCCTCCCGCGGCGCCGCGATGGCGGGGGCCGCGGCGTGAGGAGCCTCGCCCCCAACGGCCTCGCCCGCGCGGCCGTGCGCTTCAGGCCCGCGTCGTTCCTGGGCACCTTCGTCGCGCTGATGATGGCGGCGCTGATCGTCTCGGCCTGCGGCATCCTCCTGGAGACGGGCATCCGCGCATCGGTGCCGGCCCAGCGGTACGCGAAGGCGCCGGTCGTCGCGGCGGCCGACCAGTACGCCCGCCTCGTCACGGGCAGCGGGGAAGGCCGCTCCGAGTCGGCGATCCCGCTGCCGGACACCGCACGCGTGGACACCACGCTGGCCGGCAAGGCGGCTCGCGTGCCCGGTGCCGAGGCGGCGGTCGCGGACTTCACGTTCCCGGTGCGCCTGGGCGACGGCGCGATGACGGGCCACGGCTGGGGATCGCACGTCTTCACCGGCACCGCGCTCATCGAGGGGGCCGCGCCCCGGACCGGCGAGGTCGTGCTCGACGCCGGCGCCGCAGGGGCCGCGAGGGCCGGCGTCGGTGACACCGTCACGCTCGAGACCGCAGCCGGGCGGGCGGGCTTCCGCGTCTCGGGGCTGGCGAAGGCCGGACCCGGTGAGGGGGCCGGGGCAGCCACGGGCTGGTTCGCCGACGCCCGGTCCCCCACGCTCGCCGGTCATCCCGGCAAGGCCGACGCCATCGCCGTACTCGCGAAGGACGGGGCGTCCCCCGACGACACGGTGGCCCTGGCCGCCGACGTGAAGGAGGCGCTCGCCGGCTCGGGGGCCGAGGTGCGCACCGGCGACGGCCGCGGTGCGGTCGAGGACCATGGCATCGCGTACGCCAAGGAGACGCTCACCGGGCTCGGTGGCTCCTTCGGCGGGATCGCCGCGCTGGTCGCCGTCTTCACGCTGTCCGGCACGGTCGCACTGTCCGTCGCCCAGCGCGCGCGGGAGTTCGCGCTGCTGCGTGCCGTCGGCGCCACTCCGCGGCAGATCCGCCGCGCGGTCGCCGCCGAGGCGCTGCTCGTCGCGCCCCTGGCCGGAGTGATCGGCTGTCTGCCGGGGATCGGGCTCGCGCACTGGTGGTTCGGGCAGCTGAAGGACCGGGGGGCCGTTCCGGGCGCCGTGGAACTGCGGGTCTCCTGGCTCCCGCTCCTCGTCGCCGTCGGCGCGGGGGTGCTGACCGCGCTCACCGCCGGCTGGGCGGCCGGGCGGCGGCCCGCGAAGACGAAGCCGGGCCAGGCGCTCGCCGCCGCTGCGGTCGAACGCCTGCGGCCGGGGGTGATCCGAACCGCGCTGGGACTGGTCGCGCTCGTGGGCGGTGGGTTCTTCACCGTGGTGGCCGCCCGTTCGGCCGGGGACGACGCGGCCGATGCCGCCCTCGGCGTCGTCATGCTGTTCATGCTCGCCGTCGCGCTGCTCGGCCCGCTGGTGGCGCGGCTGTGCGCGGAACTGTTCGGGCTTCCGCTGCGGGGGCGCGGCGCCGCGGCCGGGCTCGCCGCCGCCAACTCCCGTACGAACGCACGCCGGCTGGCCTCCGCGATCACCCCGATCGTGCTGGCCATGGCGTTCACCTCGACGCTCGCCTTCATGCACACGAGCGAGAGCCACGTCGCGGCGGAGCAACTGCGGGCCGGTGTCACCGCCGACCACGTCGTCACGCACCCTGCCGGGCTGTCCGCCGACGCCGTGGCCCGGGCCGCCCGCGCGCCCGGTGTCGGCGCGGCGGTGGGTCTGCTCGACACGCAGGTGCTCGTGCCCGTCGGGTCGGGCGGCGACCGGTGGCTGCAGGGCTCGTCGGTCCAGGGCGTCTCGGGTTCCGGCGCGCGGCTCGCACAGGTGCAGGACCTCGATGTGCGCAGCGGCCGGCTGGACCGGATCGGCGAGGGCCGCATCGCCATCGACCGGACGCTCGCCGCGTCGGCGAAGGCCGAGGTCGGCGACGAGCTTCCGATGTACCTCCCGGACGGCACCAGGACGAGCCCCGAGGTCGTCGCCGTGTACGGCCGCGGGCTCGGCCTCGCGGCGGTGACCATGGACCGCGCGTCGCTGGCCGGCCATGTCACCTCGGGCTTCGACACCACGCTGCTGGTACGCGGCGGCGACGCGAAGTCCCTCGCCCCGCTGGGGACGGTCACCGGCGCGTCCGGCTACGCGGTCGAGCAGACCACCGACCGCGAACTCAACGCCTGGGCCAACTACACGATGGCCGCAGTCCTGGGCGGCTTCGCCGCCCTCGCCGCCGCCAACACCCTCGTGATGACCGTGCTCGACCGCCGCCGAGAGCTCGGCATGCTCCGCCTCGTCGGCGCCACCAGGCGTCAGGTGAGGGGCATGCTGCGCTGGGAGGGACTCCTGGTGGCGGTGGCCGGCATCGTCCTGGGCACGGCCATCGCCGCGGCCACCCTGATCCCGATGATGCGCGGCCTGACCGGCGAGGCCCCGTACGTGCCCCCGCTCGTGTACGGGTCCTTCGCCGCGGCAGCGGTGGGCCTCGCGCTCACCGCCGTCACCGTCCCGGCGCGCGCGGCCCTGCGCCACCGGGAGGGCTGACGGCGGCCCGGGAGGCGAGGGCCACTCGTCCGGACGTTGGGGGCTCGCGGGCCCGGCACGGTCCGGACGAGTGGCCCGGGCCAGACCGGACCGGTCGTGGCCCCGGTAGCCGTCGGCGGTGATCTCCTCGGCGGTGTGGTGCGCCTCGTCGACGCGCACGCGGATTAAAATTTTGCCCAGGGTGCAAAATTGCATAGCATGCACCTTCATGAGTGCCGACGACCCATCCCTCGGGCTGCGCGAACGCAAGAAGCGCGCGACGCGCGACGCCCTTGCCGACATGGCTCTGCGCATGGCCGCGGACCGCGGGATCGAGAACGTGACCGTGGAAGCGGTCACCGACGCGGTCGGCGTCTCGGTGCGCACGTTCTTCAACTACTTCCCGTGCCTGGACGAAGCGATCACCCGTCCCTGTCACGAGAACGCGGAACGGACCCGTCGGGCCGTGCTGAACGCCCCGGAGCACCTCACGGCTCTCGAAGCCCTCAGCGAGGCACTCGCCCAGGAGCTCGCCCAGATCGAGGAGGACCACGAGCGCTGGGAACTCCAGATGGCGGTGCTCCGGAAGAGCCCTTCGCTGCTCCCGGGCTTCCTCGCCGCCCAGGGCGCCGACGAACGCGCGTTGGTCGCCGTCCTGGCCGAGCGTCTGGGGCAGGACCCCGAGACCGGTCTGCAACCCCGGCTCCTCGCGCACGTGGCGACCGCAGCCGTCCGCGCCACCGTGGAGGTCTGGGTGGCCTCCGGCCGCACCCGTACGTTCCAGAGCATCTACCGCGAGGCATTCGCCTCACTGGCCAACGGCCTGAAGACCTGGGGCCCGGAGACCTGAACGGCTGACACGCGTCCGACGCCCCACCGGGGGCGCCCCGTCAGCACCCGGGCCCGGCCTCCGCAGACCCACTCCGCAGACCCACTCCGCAAGAACCCCTTTCCACCGAACCAGTCACCACCGAACCAGTCACCAGAGAATGAGGAACGACAGCCGATGACCGCTGCCGTCACACCCGAAGCCGGTACCGCCGGCGCACCCGAGGGGGACGCGTCCGGCATGACGCGCCGCCAGATACTCCAGGCCATGTCCGGCCTGATGGCCGGAATGTTCGTGGCCATCCTGGCCTCCACCGTGGTCTCCAACGCACTGCCCAGGATCATCGCCGACCTGAACGGCAGCCAGTCCTCGTACACCTGGGTCGTCACGGCCGAGCTCCTCGCGATGACGGCGACCGTCCCCATCTGGGGCAAGCTGTCCGACCTCTACGACAAGAAGCTGCTCATCCAGCTCTCCCTGTCGATGTTCGTCGTCGGCTCGCTCGTCGCCGGCTTCTCGCACAGCGTCGGGCTGCTCATCGTGAGCCGCGTCGTGCAGGGCATCGGCGCGGGCGGTCTCACCGCACTCGCCCAGGTCGTCATGGCGGCGATCATCCCGCCGCGTGAACTCGGCCGCTACTCCGGCATCTTCGGCGCCGTGTTCGCCGTCGGCACCGTCGCGGGACCGCTCATCGGCGGCGTGCTCGTGGACACGTCCTGGCTGGGCTGGCGCTGGTGCTTCTTCATCGGCGTGCCGTTCGCGCTGCTCGCCATCGTGCTGCTCCAGCTGACCCTGAAACTTCCCACGGTCCGCAGGGAAGTGAAGATCGACTATCTCGGTGCCGTCCTCATCATGAGCGGGGTCAGCGCGCTGCTGCTGTGGGTGACCCTCGCGGGCAACCAGTTCGACTGGGCGTCGTGGCAGACCGCCGCACTCGTCAGCGCCGGCGTGGTCCTGCTGGGGACCGCGGTCCTGGTCGAATCCAAGGTCCAGGAACCGATCATCCCGCTGGACATCTTCCGCAACCGCACCGTGGCACTGACGACGGTCGCGAGCCTCCTCGTCGGCGTCGCCATGTTCGGCGGCACGGTCTTCCTCTCCCAGTACTTCCAGATCTCGCTGGGCAAGACGCCGACCGTCGCGGGTCTGATGAGCCTGCCGATGATCCTCGGTCTGATGGTCTCCACGACCGTCGCCGGGCAGATCATCTCCTCCCGCGGAAAGTGGAAGGGCTTCCTGATCGCGGGCGGCATCATCATGACGGCGGGCATGGGCCTGCTGTCCACGATCGGGGCCGACTCCTCGTTCGGCGTGCTCAGCCTCTACATGGTCGTGCTCGGCGTCGGTGTCGGCATGCTGATGCAGAACCTGGTGCTGGCCGCCCAGAACGACGTCCCCGCGTCGGAGCTCGGCGCGGCGACCTCGGTGCTCTCCTTCTTCCGCAGCCTCGGCGGTGCGATCGGTACCAGCGCGCTGGGCGCGGTGCTCGGCCACCGGGTGGCCGAGGAGATGGAGAAGGGCTTCGGCGGGGCGGCCGGCAACGCAGGCGCCGGGGACGGTGTTCCCAACCTCAGCACCCTTCCGGAACCGGCCCGGGAGATCGTCGAGCACGCCTACGGCGTCGCGACCGCGGACGTCTTCCTGATCGGCGCCCCCTTCGCGTTCCTCGCCCTGATCGCCGTGCTGTTCATCAAGGAGAAGCCGCTCAAGACGCAGAGCGGCATGGAGCGGCTCGCGGAGGAGAACGCCGCGGCGCAGTCCGCAGCCCCGACGCACTGATCACCGGGTCACACCGCTCACCGGGTCAACGAGCCCCGCACCGGCGCCCGCCGGTGCGGGGCTCCGTCGTGACCGCGCCGGTGCGCCGCGCGGCTCCCGTCCCCCGGAACGGAACCCTGCATCATAGAGGGGCGGACCGGGATGGATCGAGCGGATTTCCACCTGTCATGGTGTCGCCATGACTCCCCCCTTCGACGTGCCTGCCGACGCGCCCGCGACCGCCGCGGAGCGCTTCCCCCTCCAGTTCGCGCGCACCCGGCGCTTCTCCCTCGGGGTGCCCCGGCAGTTCACCGTCTCTCCCGACGGCGAACGGGTGCTGTTCGTCCGGAGCACCTCGGGCACCGACCCGGTGAGCAGGCTCTGGCTGTACGAGAACGGTGCGGAGCGGCTGCTCGCCGATCCCCTCGGACCCGGCCTCGCCGACGACGCCCCGGGGACGGTGCCGCCCGAGGAACTGGCCCGGCGGGAGCGGGCCCGGGTGACCTCCTCGGGAGTGGTGTCCTACGCCACCGACGCCTCCGCGCGACTGGTCGCCTTCGCACTCCAGGGCGCCCTGTGGGTACTCGGCACGGACGGCGGGGCCCCGCGCCGGATCCCCACCGCCGGACCGGTCGTCGACCCGCGCCCCTCTCCCGACGGCGCCTGGATCGCGTACGTGTCCGGGGGCGCGCTGCGCACCGTACGGGCGGACGGGACCGACGACCGGCCGCTCGCGGAACCGGACGGCGAGCACGTGACGTACGGGCTGTCCGACTACGTGTCGCAGGAGTCGATCGGGCGCTCGCGCGGCTACTGGTGGTCGCCTCGCGGCGATGCGCTCCTGGTCGCCCGGGTGGACACGGCGGGGGTCGGGCGCCGGTACGTCTCCGACCCCTCGAACCCGGAGCGCCCGCCCCGCGTCATCGCCTATCCGGCCGCCGGCACGGCGAACGCGAAGGTGTCGCTGCATCTGGTGCGGATCGACGGGGAGCGGACCGATGTCCGCCTGCCCCGGGAAGCCGGCGACGGGCACCCGGAAGGCGCATGGACGGACCGGGCGTTCGAGTACGTCGTGGCCGCGGACTGGGACGACCGGGGGCCGCTCGTGTCCGTGCAGACCCGGGACCAGCGGTCGGTCCACGTCCTCGAGGTGGACGAGGAATCGGGCACGACCCGCACCTCGCACCGGGCCCACGACCCCGCCTGGGTCGCCCTGCGGCCGGGCACGCCGCTGCGTCTCGGCTCCGGAGCGCTCGTCGTCCCCGCGCGGCCGGGCGGCGACACCCAGGGGCTGGACATCGGCGGTGTCACGACCCCACCGGGGCTGGAGGTCCGCGAGGTGATCGGTGCCGCGGACGGGCGGGTGTTCTTCACCGCGGGGGAGGAACCGACCCGGATCCACGTCTGGTCGTACGCGGCCGGTGATCCCGAGGAGGGTCTCGTACGCGTCAGCAGCGTGCCCGGCGTGCACACGGCGGCGGTCGGCGGCGCGACGGTGGTGCTCGACAGCAGGACTCCGGACGGCCACACGGTGACGGTGCTGCGCGCCGGGACTCCGGCGGGCGGCATAGCGGTCCTGGCCGAGGAACCTCTCGTCATCCCGCGTCCGCTGGGCCTGAGCCTCGGCGAACGGGAACTGCGCAGCCGGCTCCACCTGCCGTCGTGGCACCGCCCGGGCGACGGTCCGCTGCCGGTGCTGCTCAGCCCCTACGCCGGCCACGGCATGCAGGTCGTCCTGGAGGTGCGGGCCTGGTGGACGGCGGTCGCCCAGTGGTTCGCCGAGCAGGGGTTCGCGGTCCTGGTCACCGACGGCCGGGGCACCCCGGGGCGCGGCGAGGCGTGGGAGAAGTCGGTGCACGGTGACCGCCTGACGGCCGTCCTGGAGGACCAGATCGACGCGCTGCACGCGGCGGCCTCCCTCCACCCGCAGCTCGACCTGACCCGGGTGGCGATGCGCGGCTGGTCGTTCAGCGGGTATCTCGCGGCGGCGGCCGTGCTCCGGCACCCGGACGTCTTCCACGCGGCGGTGGCGGGCGCGACACCCGCCGACCGGCGGCTCTACGACACGCATTGGGAGGAGCGCTTCCTCGGCCACCCGGATGTGCTTCCGGACAACTACACCCGCAATTCGCTGCTGGACGAGGCGGGCACGCTGACGCGGCCGCTCATGCTCGTGCACGGTCTTGCCGATGACAATGTGGCCGCGGCGCACACGCTGCGGCTCTCCGCGGCACTGCTCGCCGCGGGCAGGCCGCACACGGTACTGCCGCTGTCGGGCGCGGGCCACCTGGTCAGCCAGGAGCGGACGGCGAGCAATCTGCTGCTGCTGGAGAGGGACTTCCTGAGGAAGTCCCTGGGGCTTTGAACACGGGGTGCCGGCCGCGCGTACCCCTGGGCGAAGCGTCGGAGCCATGAACACCCGGAAGGAAACGCCAGCATGAGCGCATCGCAGGACCACGAGGTCCGTCTCGGACGCCGGGCCGTCGTCACAGCGGCCGGCGCCGTCTCCGTGGCCGCCGTACTGACCGCGTGCGGCGGCGCCCAGGAGGCGGCCGGTTCCGGTGCCGTCGCCCAGGCCGATGACGGCGGGGACGGCGGAGGCCGCGTCCTCGCGAAGACCGCCGACATCCCGGAGGGCGGGGGCAAGGTCTTCGCGGAGCAGGGGGTCGTCGTGACGCAGCCCGCGGCCGGCGAGTTCAAGGCGTTCTCGTCCAAGTGCACCCACATGGGGTGCGCCGTCTCGAGCGTCGCCGACGGCACGATCAACTGCCCCTGTCACGGCAGCGCGTTCGACGTGGCGACGGGCGCCGTCACGACGGGTCCGGCCACCACGCCGCTGCCCGCCGCCGCGATCAAGGTCGAGGGCGACTCGATCAGCCTGGCGTCGTAGCGTCCGCCCGCCCTGCCGCCCCTCCGCTCAGCCCCGGTTCCTGGTCCGTCCGCTCAGCCAGCAGCCGAGCAGGTCGTCGGTCGTGGTCACGGTGGCGACCAGGGCGAGGGTGTTGCGGATCATCGCGGGGGTGTACTCGGCGGGCACCCCCGCGATGGCGTCGGCCGGCACCACCGCGGTGTAGCCGAGGTTCACCGCGTCGAAGACCGCGTTGGGAATGGCCACGTTCGCCGATACGCCGGTGACGACCAGGGTGCGACAGCCGAGGTTACGGAGCAGGGCGTCCACGTCCGTACCCGCTATCGGCGACAGCCCGTGCAGCCGGCGGACGACGAGGTCCTGGTCCGCCACCTCGATGGGTTCGGCGATCCGCACCGCCGTGCTGCCCGAATGCTGCTGCACGGGGAGTCGCCCCGCGGCCCGGAAGAGGCGGGCGTTGCTGTTGGCGCCCCGGCCGTCCGGGCGGCGTTCGGCCACCGCGTGCAGCACTTGGACGCTCGCCTCGTGGGCGGCGCCGACCAGCCGCGCGACGTTGTGCAGGGCGCCGGATGACCTGGCCTGGGCGGCCAGTTCCGGCAGCGCGCTGCCGGGCCCCACCACGCCCTGCTGGCATTCCACCGTCAGCAGGACGGTGGTGGCCGGATCGGTCTGCTCGGCCAGCTGTTCCCTGGACGGCATGGCTGCCCCTCTCGACGACGGAACGGGCGCGCGAGGCTAACCCCCATTGCGTGATGAGGGAAGAGGCCTCATGATTCCTGACACCCAATCAGCCAACAGGAGGGGTCTTCCCATGGCCGTCAGTCAGCGGCGGGGCCGCCGGATCATGATGACGGACGAGGAGCGCGACGCCTACCTCGCCGGGCAGCGCACCTGCCGCGTCGCCACCGTCGGCGCGGACGGCCGGCCGCACATCGGCGCGCTCTGGTTCTGCTGGGACGGAACCTCGCTGTGGCTCTACTCCATCACCCGGAGCCTGCGCTGGTCGCAGCTGAGCCGCGACCCTAAGATCTCCGTCGTCGTGGACGACGGGGTGGAGTACGGGGAGCTGCGCGGCATCGAGCTCTCGGGCGACGCCGTCTTCGTCGGTGAGGCGCCGCGCACCGGTGAGCCCTGCCCGGAACTCGTCGTGCCCGAGCGGCTGTTCGCGGCGAAATACTTCGGCATGGAGACGATGCCGCACGACGGCCGGCATGCCTGGATGCGGCTGACGCCCGACGCCGTCACCTCGTGGGACTTCGGCAAACTGGCCGGTCCGGCCGGCCCGTGAGCGCCGCCGGGGCATCGGAGGGCGCCCCGGCCGCTACGCGTCCCCCCAGGGATCGTCCAGCTCCCGGCCCGCTTCCCTGAGTGCCGCGACCGCCGCCCTGATCGACGGACGCCGGTCCGCGTCCGCCCGCCACACCGCGTGGACGTGTCGGCGCATCTTCTGGCGCACCGGCACCAGCCGCACCCCTTCGGGCACCGGCCCACGCCCCAGCCGGGGTGCCACACAGACACCCATGCCCGCGGCGATCAGGGCAAGTTGGGTGTGGTGCTCGCCGGCGAGATGGGCGATACGCGGCTCGATGCCCTTGGAGCGGAGGGTGAACATCAGCCAGTCGTAGCAGAACTCACCTTCGGGCCATGACACCCAGTCGTCGTCGGCGAAGTCCTCCAGATCGACCTCGTCCCGGCCCGCGAGGCGGTGGTCGGCCGGCATGGCGATGTCCGGTGCGTCGTCGAGCAGCTGCGCGCGGGCGAGGCCGCCCGGGACCGGCAGCCGTTTGTTGCTCCAGTCCAGCACCACGGCGAGATCGAGGTCCCCCCGGAACACCGCCCGGATCCCGTCCTCGGGCTCCAGCTCCTGGGTACGCACCCGGAGTTCGGGATGGTCGGTGCGCAGGGCGAGAAGCATCGCCGGGAACAGCCCGCGCGCCGCGGTGGGGAAGGCGCCCAGCCGGATCTCCCCTACCACCTCTCCCCGCTGGGCCTCGATGTCGGACTGCGCGAGCTCGACCTGGGAGAGGATCCGGGCCGCGTGGTCGGCGAGCAACCGCCCCGCGTCGGTGAGCCGGATCCCACGCCCGTTCCTGGCCAGCAGTTGCTGTCCCACTTCCCGCTCCAGCTTCGCCATCTGCTGCGAGACGGCGGACGTCGTGACGTGCAGCCCCTCCGCGGCGCCGCTGACCGAGCCGAGCCGGGCGAGGGCATCCAGGGTGCGTAGGCGCTCCAGGTTCAACATATAAGCAATGCTACGCAGCCACTCGCACAAAGTCTCACTTGTGCTACGAGATTGTTTTCGTCATCGTTGCCCTCATGAGCGCACCGCCCGCACCGGGAAGCCCGGCAGCAGAGACCACCGCCGCACGGAGGACCGGAACGCCCCCGGCCGCTCCCACCCCGGGTGCCGAGCAGACCTCCCGGACCCCGATCCCGGGTGCCGAGCGGACCTCCCGGACCACCACCCCGGGTGCCGAGCCGTCCTCCAAGGCCAGGGCCCCGCAAGCCCCCCTCCCCCACCCCGCCGCCGCGGCCGTTGCCGTCGCTCCCGTCACCCGTCCCGCACTCGACTGGCGGCTGCGCTTCGCGGCGCTCTCACTCATCTGGGGCTTCAGCTTCCTTCTGATCAAGGTCGGGACCGATGGCTACGCCCCCTTCCAGGTCACGCTCGGGCGGCTGCTGTCCGGGACCGCCGTCCTGGCTCTGGCCATGGCGGTGAAGCGGGAGCGGCTGCCACGCACCGCCCGCACCTGGGGTCATCTGGCCGTCGCCGCCTTCCTCCTCAACGCGCTGCCGTTCTCGCTGTTCGCGTACGCGGAACTGACCATCCCGTCGACCCTGGCCGGGATCTGCAACGCCACCTCGCCGCTGTGGGGCATGGCGCTCTCGCTCGTCGCGCTCTCCGAGGACCGCCCGACCCGCCGCCGGGTCGCCGGTCTCGGGCTCGGCTTCCTCGGCGTACTGACCGTGCTGGGCGCCTGGCAGGGCTTCTCCGGTCTGGACTTCAGCGGTACGGCGATGGCGCTCCTGGCCTCCCTCAGCTATCCCATCGGCTGGATCTACGTCCGCCGGACCCTGGCGGGCAGCGGTTCCTCGGCCCTCTCCCTCACCGGCAGCCAGCTCTTCCTCGGTACGGTGCAGCTCGCCCTGGTGACTCCCCTGTTCACGTCGGCGCCGGACGGATTCCCCCTGTGGCCCACCCTGGCGGTCGTCGCACTGGGAGCCCTCGGCACGGGGCTCGCCGTGCTCCTCCAGTACGGCCTGGTCACCGAGGTCGGCCCGACGACGGCGCAGATGGTCACCTACTTCATCCCCGTGATCGCCACCGCGGCCGGAGTCGCTGTGCTCGGCGAGCACCTGAGCTGGAACACCCCGGTCGGCGCCCTCGTCGTCCTGGCCGGTGCCGCTCTGACGCAGAGCAGGCCCCGCGCCACCGGCGCACCGCCGGCCCCGCCGGAGCCCGCCCTTCGGCCCCAACTCAGCGGGGCAGCTGGGGCCCGCCCCGGCCCCGCCGACCCCGACCCGGCCCGGCCCCGGCCCCGGCCCCGGCCCCGGCCCCGGCAACTGTCGTAGTTCATCCGTAGCTCAGCGGGTCGGCGGGGCCCGCCGCTGCCGCCACCGCGTCCGCGAGCGGCCCGATGTCGGCGTCGGTGAGGGGCGACACGGTGATCCGGATGCCCTGGGGCGCGGTCATCCGGAAGCGCGCTCCGGGCGCCACCGCCCAGCCCGCGTGCAGCAGCCGCGCGACTGCCCCGGTCTCGTCACTCACGGGCACCCACACGTTCATCCCGCTGCGCCCGTGGGCCTCGACACCGCGGTCCACCAACGCGCGGACGAGCGCGTCCCGACGGCGCGCGTACGCCCGGGCCACCTCGCGCGAGTCGACCGCGCCCGACGTCCACAGGTGCACCACCGCCCGTTGCAGCAGCCGGCTGACCCAGCCGGGCCCCAGCCGCTGCCGTCCCGAGACCCGGTCGGCCGTGACCGCGTCCCCGGTCAGCACGGCGACCCGGAGGTCCGGCCCGTACGCCTTGGCGACGGACCGCACGAACGCCCACCGGTCCGTGGCGCCGGCCAGGGGGTGCAGGGGCAGGTCGACTATGGCGTGCCCGTGGTCGTCCTCGATCAGCAGCACGCCCCGGTACCCGGCGAGGACCGCCCGCAGTTCGGTCGCGCGCCCCGCGCCGATCGCCGCCCCGGTCGGATTCTGCGCCCGGTCCGTGACGACGGCCGCCCGCGCACCCGACCTCAGCGCCGCGTCGAGGGCGTCCGGCAGGGGGCCGTCGTCGTCGACCGCGACGGGAACCGGACGCATGCCCAGCGCCGGGACGAGATCCAGCAGACCGCCCCAGCCGGGGTCCTCGACCGCCACCGCGTCGCCGGGCCTCAGATGGGCGACCAGCACCCTTTCGATCGCGTCCAGCGAGCCCGAGGTGGCGATCACCGGCCCCGCCGGAACACCGTCCGCGTCCAGCCCGGCGCGCGCCAGGGCCGCGAACTCCGGGTCCACGGACGCCTGCGCGTACATCCCCGGTGCCCGTGCGTACGCCTCGGCGACCGAGGCGAAGGCTTCCCCCAGCGCGGGCAGCAACGCGGGGTCGGGGTTGCCGTCCCCCAGATCCCGCACCCCCGGCGGCGCCTCGACCCGCACCGACCCGCGCGAGGTGCTCGCCGGCCGCGGCCGGACCCGACTGCCCCTGCGCCCCGCCGTCTCGATCACGCCCCGCTCCCGCAGGGCCCGGTAGGCGGCCGCCACCGTGTTGGGATTCACCTCCAGCCGACTCGCCAACTCCCGCATGGGAGGCAGCACTTGTCCGGGCGCCAGCTCACCCGAACCGACTGCCCGCTCCACACTGGCAGCAATTTCCGACGCACGCCGCCCACTGATCCGATACTCTCCTAGCACAAAGCCAAGTATGCACTAGTGCAATGGAGTACGCAATGCCGGAGACCGCCCCCGCGCAGACCGCAGCCCCGGACGCCGCAGCCGCTTACGGCCCGACCGGGCGCACGGTGCCGACCCGCTCCCGCGAACGGGCCTCCTACGACCGGGAACAGGTCCACGCGATCCTCGACGAGGCGTACGTCTGCCATCTCGGCTTCATACGGGACGGCGCACCCGTCGTCCTTCCCACGCTCTTCGGCCGGGTCGGCGAGCGGCTCTACGTACACGGCTCGACCGGCTCCCGCCCGCTGCGGGCGGCGGGCGGGAGCGACGAGGGACTGGCCGTGTGCCTGACGGTGACGCATGTCGACGGGCTGGTGCTGGCCCGTTCCGCTTTCCATCATTCCCTGAACTACCGTTCCGTGGTCGTCCACGGCGTGGCGCACACGGTGACCGACCCGGAGGAGCGGCGCGCCGCCCTCGACGCCATCGTGGAGCAGGTCGTGCCCGGACGGTCCGGGGACGCCCGGCCCGCCGACGAGAAGGAACTGGCGGCCACCGCCGTGATCCGGCTGGACCTGCGGGAGGTCTCCGCCAAGATCCGCACCGGCGGCCCCAACGACGACGAACGGGATCTCGCGCTGCCCCACTGGGCGGGCGTCGTCCCTCTCGCACCCGGTCACTCGGTGCCCGTTCCGGCGGACGACCTCGACCCTTCGATCGCCCTTCCGGAGTATCTGAAGGCGCTCTGAACCCAGGAGCGGCGGGGCCGTGCGACAGCTCACCACCCCGCCGCCCGTGGCGGTCACGCGGGGGCGGCCGCCTCCCGGCGGGCGTGCGCGGCACCGCGCGTCTCGGCGACGGCCAGCCCCACCACGGCCGTGAGCAGCAGCAGCGTCCCGGCGACCGTGGCCGGCGTGAGCTGCTCGCGGAGCACGACGACGGCGATGACCGCCGCGCTGACCGGTTCCAGCAGCATGACCACCGACACGGTGGCCGCCCGCACCACCGCGGCGCCCGCGAAGTACAGCGCGTACGCGAGCGCGGTCGGGATCGCCGCGACGTACACCAGCAGCGTCACCACCAGCACCGCGTGCCCCGTCTGCGGAACGAGCCCCTCTCCGGCCGCCAACGGCAGCAGCACGACCGCGGCGATACCGAACGCCCAGGCGCTGGTGGCGAGCGGGTCCGCGCCGCCGCCGTCCCGGCCGAGCCACCGGGTGAGCAGGGTGATCGCGGCGTATCCGGCCGCGGAGAGCAGCGCGAGCGCGATCCCGGCGGGCCGCACGGTGGCCGCGTCGCCCCCGAGGACCAGTACGGCGAGACCGGTCAGCGCTCCGGCCACGGCGGTGAGTCCGCCGAGTCCGAGCCGCTCCCCCATCGTCAGCCGGGCGCCGACGGCGATGAGGACGGGGCCGGCGCCGAGCGTCACCACGGTGCCGACCGCGAGGCCGGTGGCCTGGACGGCGGCGAAGTACGCGGTCTGGAACACGGTGAGGCCGACACCCGTACCGAGGATGCGCAGCAGCCGCCGGCGCCCGGACTCGACGACGGGGGCCGCCCGGCCGGGCCGCAGTGCGAGCGCGGCGAGCAGGAGCACCAGGCCGCCCGCGCAACGCCAGAACGACAGGGTGAGAGGGCCGAGATCGCTGGCCTCGAAGAGCAGTGAGGCCGCGGCTCCGGCCGTGCCCCAGGCCACTCCGGCGACGATCAGATAGCACAGGCTCCGCCCGACGGGCAGGCCGGAAGCAGGGTTCGACACGTGACTTCTCCAACGGAAGATCAGGAAGGTGGTCGCTCGACTCCGCACGCGGGCAGCGACGAACCGCTCGGGAACTGCCCGAGCCCGGTCTTCGTCAGATGGGGCGGCCCGCGCTAGGCGGCAGGCGGCGGAAGTACGGTCAGACGCATGATCGTCACCCTAGGAGGCGGCGCGCCCGATCGGCAACTCCGCCCCGGCCTCCCCCTGCTCCCCGCCCGCTCCCGAGGCGAGGGGGCCGGAGGGTGCCTTGGGCGTCGACGACTGCGCGATGAAGGCGCCGGTCAGCACGAGCGCACCGCCGATGAGCTGGGGTGCGGCCAGGTGCTCTCCGAGCAGGACCCACGCCAGCACGGTGGCGATGACGGCTTCGAGACAGGCGACGACCCCCGCCACCGCCGGAGACAGCAGCCGCACCGAGATCACGCCGGTCACGTACGCGAGGACGGTGGCGAGCAGCACGATCCAGACGAGCAGCAGCCAGGCGGGCACATCCGTGCCGTTCATGGTGGTGTCACCGCCGAGCACGGACCTGTCCATCCCCCACGGCCGTGCCACCACGGTGAGCACGGCGGCCCCGATCAGCAGTCCGTACGCGATGACACCGACCGGGTGCGGCGGTGCGGCGCCGTCGGCCGAGTCCGCGCTCCCCTGATCGGAGAGGACGAAGTAGCCGACCTGGCAGCAGGCCGCACCGAGGGCGAGCAGCAGTCCGACGGCGTCGAAGCTCAGCCCCGACCACACCTCGACCACGCAGGCCAGGCCGCCGGCCGCGAGGACGACGCCGACGGCGGCCGCCCTGGTCACCGGACGGCGCTGGACGAAGCGCACCCAGCCGAGGACGAGCGCCGGGGCCAGGTATTCGACGAGCAGTGCGACGCCGACCGGGATGCGGGAGAGGGAGGCGAAGTAGCAGGCCTGGACGCCCGCGACGGCGAGGAGTCCGAATCCCAGGAGCAGCGCGGGGCGGCTGCGGACCAGATCCCGGTGGCGCCAGGCCACCGGCAGCATGACGAGCGCGGCGCCCGCCACCCGGAGCCACACCACGTGGAGCGGGTCGAGCCCCGCCTCGATGAGCGGCTTGGCCGCCACTCCGGAACCACCGAACGCGAAGGCCGAGGCGAGGGCGAGTCCCAGGCCGGCGCTTCTTCCCTGAGACGCGTGCATCGGCACATCATGACAGCCGGCATCAGGAGCGTCACCCCTGTGACGCCTGACTCCGGTAACACTCCGATGTCAACAGCGCCCCTGACAGACCGGGGCCGCTCACCCCTGGCCGGACGCCTCCACGATCCGGTCCGCGAGCAGTGCCGCGTCGACGCCCGCCCGGTGCAGCACCTCGACGGCCCTGCACTCCCGGTCGGCGGCCAGCGCCGCGAGCAGATCGGGCCCGCCGGCCCGTTCGCGTCCCCGCCTCCCCGCCCGACGGGACGCACCCGCCATCGCGGCCGACGCCGAAGGCGACCAGCCCTCGCCGGCCGCCTCCGTCACCACCGGGATCGCGTCCGCGCCCTCCACCGCCTGCTGCCAGCGCAGCCCGTATCCGATGCTGCGCTGGACGAGGTAGCCGAGCACCCGGGCCAGCTGCGGGCCGCCGTCGAAGGCAGCGCGGACCACGGGGTCCGATTCGATGAGGGAGTGCAGCAGATGAGCCGTGTCGATCTGCCGGTCGCCGTCACGCAGGGCGCGCCTGCGCGCGCTCGCCACCGCGGCGGCCAGCTCTTCGGTGAGTCCGGCGTCGGACTCGGCACGGTGGTTCGGTGCGGGCTGCTGAGGCATCCGCGGCATCCGGTTCTGCACCTTTCCACCCCATCAGCCGCGACGGCGCGGAGCGTCCCCGAGGAGTCCCATTGCCGTGTCCCACCCGAGTTGGGCACACAGGGGCGACCCCTCCTTCTTACGGATGAGATCGCGCCGTTCCGGGACTCGATCCACGCAAACGGCGCGCGCCGCCTTGCCTCACACTCCCGGAGCCACCGGAAGCCTCGGCATGCAAGCGTCTGGGACCAGGGCACCCCGCGCGCGACCGGTTCGACGCGGCGTCGGCCCGGCGGGCCGGAACCGGCCGGGCATACCTGACGCCTCATCAGTATTGAATGTTCTCGCCGCTGCGGCTACGTTCCGCGACACCGTAACCCGTCGAGAAGGGGTGGTCGCATGGCCGAAGTCAGTGCAGAGGCGCGCATCGAGGCACCGGCCGGGAAGGTATGGGACCAGCTGACCGACTTCAGCACCTACGGGGAGTGGAACGCCACCCACACCAGCTTCCCCAAGGGCGGCCCGGGCACCCTGGCACTCGCGGGCACGTACGAGGAGAACCTGAAGCTCATGGGGTTCCCCGCCGAGGTGACCTGGACGGTGTCGGAGTTGGAGGACGGCCGGCTGCTGACCACCACGGGGAAGGGACCGATGGGCGTCAACCTGAGGATGAGTTACGTCCTGACGCCGGACGGGGATGCCACCACGGTCCGCATCGACGGCGAGTTCACCGGGGCAGCGGTCTCCCTGATGGCCGGAAAGCTGAAGGACTCGGCCACCGCCGCACTCATCGAGTCGCTGCGCAAACTGGACGGCCTGATCGTCGCCTGAACACCCGCGGGACGGCCGCCGCGCCACCGCCTCCCGCGCCACCACTACCCACACGATGACGACCGGCCGTCTTGAGGGGGCCGAGGCACGGCAGACAGCGGGCGAGGGGGACGACGGCGCGGCCTCCTCCTCGTACGGACGGGGCGGCCCTCCAAGCAGACCCTTCACCCGCCGAGTGCGACGGCCGTTTCAGCTCAGCGAGCTCGACGGCCGTTTCGGTACGTCGAGCGCCCCGGCCGTTCAGCTCGTCGAGTGGGTTCCGGCTTGCCTGCTTCCTTCCGGGGGAGCCCGTACAGACAGGCCCCTCGCGCCCCACCCCGCCGGAGACCGGCGCGCGGGGGATGCGGGCGTAGCGGCGTGACCTCCGAGACATCGTGCGGGTCGGATGCTGAGGGCGCACCGCCGGGCCGACCGACAGACAGGCGGCAGGTCGCCCCCTTCGAGGCGCGCCCGTCCGCCGCAACTCCACACCGCCGGCGGCCCGGCCGGGCACCTCACGGCAAAGGGCCACGCCGGCGAGAACGCCGCCCCGCCAGGACGCTCCTCACCCCGTAAACCTCACGCTCCGTCACCGGCGGGTCCGCACGAGAGGTCGCACACCGAGGCCTGGCCCCTGCCGATGTGCCCCCGTACCGCACCCAGAGGGCGGGGAGGCCGCGCAGGTGGACGGCTCATCTCACTCTTCCGAGCTCTCCCTCTGAGCCCACTATCGGCTACTCAGGGTACTCGTCGGCGTTTTGCGGGTGTTGGCACGCATTTCCTCCGTGACTCATGTCATCTCTTAGGCGATCGCCTGATCAGTACGACAATCATCCCGGCTCGAAGGAGTTCAGCATGCGCATTTCCGCTTCCATCCGCTCCCGCAGTGTCCGCGCGGGTACCGTCGTGGCGGCCACGGTGGCAGTCGCCGGAGCCACGCTGGCCGGGGCATCCACCGCCTTTGCCGCTCCGGGCGACAGCGGTGACATCGAGATCCATTCGGTCGGCTGGAACTCCCGCGGCAACGACGGAGTCGAGGTCTGCAAGTTCGTCCTCTCCGCCAGCAACTTCGGTGAACTCCTGGCCGTTCCGTGGACGATCACCGCTCAGTCGCCGAACGCCGCGGGCGACACCCTGCAGAGCACGCTGCCTCTCGTGAACGGCTCCGCGCGCAGCCAGGAGTACCTGCTTCCTGAGGGCACGTACCAGTTGGTGTGGGTCGTGACGTCCCCGAAGCAGAAGAGCTTCGTGGTCGACTGCGACAAGCCTGGCGACAAGGGTGGCCGTGCGGACGGCGCTGACCGGGGCTCGTCCGCGGCGGGTGCCGAAGCGGGTACCGGCGCGGGACGAGGTGCCGAGTCCGGTTCCGAGACCGGTTATGAGAAGGGTTCCGAGCAGAACTCCGAGAAGTCCCAGCAGGGTTCCCAGCAGAACTCCGAGAAGGGTTCCGAGAAGGCTTCCCCGCAGGGTTCCGAGCAGGGTTCCGAGAAGGCTTCCCAGCAGGGTTCCGAGAAGGGATACGAGGCGGGATACGAGCGGCCTTCCGGCGGAGTGCCCGCCGGCGGCGGCGGCGTCCCGGACATGGAGAGCACCGGCTCCGAGAGCGACTCGAACCTCGGCACCACCGCCGCACTGGCGGCCGGCGCGGCCGGAGCCGCGGGGCTGATCATGGTGCGCCGAGCCGCACGTCGCCGTGCCCGCCACGAGGCATAGTCCCCGCAGCAGACGGCGGCGAGGGCCCAGTCGCGCGTGTCGTCTCACGATGACTCTGTGCGTCTTCTCCTCGGTGGTGACCGGCGTCGTCTGGGCGAGTTCGGACTCGTCCGACGGCTCGTCGGTCACCACCGCCCGCGCCGGCGACGCCGCGGGCGGCGGCGACCGGCCCGTCCCGCGCGCTTCACACGAGCCTCTGGCGCGCTCACGCCCGGTGAAGATCTCCGTGCCCGCCATCTTCATCGAGGCCCCGGTCACCGGTCTGGGGCTCGACAAGAAGGGGCACCTCAGTGCCCCGCCGTTGAGCAAACCCAGGGTGGTGGGCTGGTACCGGAAGGGGCCCTCACCCGGCGAGGCGGGGACCTCCCTGATCGTCGGTCACCGCGACACCGAGACGGGGCCGGCCATCTTCCTCAACCTCAACGCGCTGCACCGGGGCGACACGGTGAAGGTCGCCCGCGCCGACCGGGTCACCGCGGTGTTCACCGTCGACGAGGTCAAGACGTATACGAAGGACAAGTTCCCGGACGACAAGGTGTACGGGCCCACCGGCCGGCCGGAGCTCAGACTCATGACGTGCGGTGGGCGTTTCAACAAGAAGAACGGCTACTCGGCCAATGTCGTCGTCTTCGCCCACCTGACGTCCTTGAAGAAGCAGGTGGCCTGAGGGCCGCGGACGGCAGGGAAGCGGCCGGTGCCTCGGGGGCGAGGTGCCGGCCTTCCACGTTGCCGCCCGGCCCGATGCGCGGGAGGGCGGAGATGCTCGAGGGCGCCGTTCCGGGGCGGCATGAGGGAGCGCACCCCGGAACACGCACGTCCCCGTGCCACGGCCAAAGCCCCGCGGCACGACCGCGGGGCCCTTCGGGAATTCCCCTGCTCAGTTCGCCCACCACCGGCTCGGCGCTCGGCTCAGTGCTCGTCGGCCAGGATGAGGTAGAGCTTCCTGCGGGCGTCGTTCATGACGGTCAGCGCCTTCTCGCGCTGCTCGGCGGAGCCGGTCTTCCAGACCTGGCCGTACGCCTCCATCAGTCCCGCACCCGTCTGCCGGATCTCGTTGACGGTCTCCCAGTCGACGCCGCGGCCCGCGTCCTCCCAGGGCGCGTCGGCCCCCGACTCCGCCTCGGTGCGGCCGGCGTCGGTGAGGGTGAACAGCTTCTTGCCACCCTCGCTCGCGCTGACGATCAGCCCCTCGTCCTCCAGCAGTTGGAGGGTCGGGTACACCGAGCCGGGGCTGGGCCGCCATGCCCCGCCGCTGCGCTCGCCGATCTCCTGGATCATCTCGTAACCGTGCATCGGCCGGTCCTTCAGCAGCGCGAGGATCGACGCACGCACGTCGCCTCGGCGCGCCCTTCCCCGGCCGCCACCGCGTCCGCGCCCTCCCCCGAAGGGGCCACCGCCGAAGGGGCCGCCGCCGAACGGCGGGCCGAACTGGCCGAAGGCCGCCCGGTGACCCTCGAAGTCGCCCCGCTCGTACTGTCCGGGCCCGCAGGGACCGTGCCCATGGCCGTGTCCGTGTCCGTGCTCATGTCCATGTGAACGCATGACCGTACTCCTTCTCGTACTGATCGTTTACCTATCGCCGTACTGTCGCGATGCTTCAACGATATATCGGAACCGATCGCCCGGCAATCCCCCCGCTGACGGTTTCCGAGCCGCCGACCTGGAATTGGCCTTGGCCTGCGGCTTCTCCCGGCCTCTACGGTCGGGCCATGAGGATCCGTATCGTCGACGCGTTCACCGACCGCCCCTTCTCCGGCAATCCCGCGGGCGTCCTGCTCCTGGGCCCGGAGGGCTTCCCCGATGACAGCCGGCTCCAGCAGATCGCCACGGAGCTGAACCTCTCCGAGACCGCTTTCGCCCACCCGCTTCCGCCGGGTGGCGCCGCCGACTGGGCTTTGCGCTGGTTCACCCCGTCCACCGAGGTCGACATGTGCGGTCACGCCACCCTGGCCACGGCCCACGTCCTGCACACCACCTCGACCGCGCGTGGCACGGTGCGCTTCGCCGCCCGGTGCGGGGTCCTCCCCACCACCGCGGACCCGGACGGCTCGATCACCCTCGACTTCCCCACCGCGCCGCTGACCCCCGAATCCCCGCCGCCGGGGCTGGCCACCGCTCTGGGCGCGGAGCCCGTATCCGTGCACGACACCGGTCCGGACGTCGGTGATCTGCTGGTGGAGCTGACCGACGAGGCTGCGGTACGGGGACTGTCGCCGGACTTCGCGGCGCTGGCCGTCCACTCGCGGCGCGGGGTCATCGCGACCGCCGCTGCCGCCTCGCCCGGCTGCGGCTACGACTTCGTCTCCCGCGGCTTCTTCCCCGCCGTGGGCATCGACGAGGATCCGGTGACGGGCAGCGCCCACACCGCCCTCGCGCCGTTCTGGTCGGCCCGCCTGGGCCGCGACGAACTGACCGGCCTCCAGGCATCCGCCCGCTCAGGACTCGTCCGCACGTCGCTGCGCGGCGACCGCACCCTGATGACGGGCAGGGCGGTGACGGTCGTGGACGGCGAACTGCTGGTCACCCTGTGACGACGACGGGAGGGGGTGTGCGGCCGGTCCCGCACACCCCCTCCCGTCACGCCCCTCCCCGGTCTCATGGGGTCGGCAGCCAGCCCACCTTCCCGGCGAGCAGCGCGTACCCGACGAACGCGCCGATGTCGAGCAGGGCATGTGCGGCGACCAGCGGACCCACCCGCTGCCAGCGGCGGTACAGGAGGACGAAGACGACGCCCATCACCATGTTCCCGATGAAGCCGCCGATGCCCTGGTACAGGTGGTACGAGCCGCGCAGGACCGAACTGGCCACCAGTGCGGCCATCGGCGTCCACCCCAACTGCCCCAGCCGGCGCAGCAGATATCCGACGACGATCACTTCCTCCACCACGGAGTTCTGGATCGCCGACAGGATGAGGACCGGGAACTTCCACCACACCTCGGGCAACGACTCGGGCACGACCGTGAGGTTGAAACCGGCGGCCCGGGCGACCAGGTAGAAGGCCAGACCCGCACTGCCGATGCCCGCCGCCACCACCGTTCCGCGCCCCAGGTCGGGCCACGGCCTCGTGCGGTCGAAGCCGATGGCCCGCAGCCCCGCCCCCTCACGGATCAGCAGGTGCGCCACCAGGGCGACCGGCACCAGCGCCGTCGTGATTCCGAAGAGTTGCCAGGCGAGATCCAGCCAGGGGCGTCCCGGCGCGTAGGAACTGTTGAGCGTGGCCGCCTGATGCTTCAAACCCCCTGGTTTCGTCAGGGATCCGACAAAACTGATCAGCGCAGACACCCCGCTGGCACCCAGCGAGAGGGCCAGCACCAACACCGTCTCGGACCGCAGAATCCGTCGTGACACGGCCTCTTGAGGAAAAGAATCAGCCACGCGCCCCGCCTCCACCTGTACACCTGCCCTCAGTTGTGCATTCGCGTCCCATGCCCCTCGCCGTCCCGCTAGGGTCTCGAATGCAGGTACGAAGATCATGCGCGACAGTCCGGGGGACGACCACCATTGCCGATGGTGTGGTCCCCCTTTTCCTTGTTCATCCTCAAGGAGGGGCACCACCGACATGGGACGTCACAGCTTGCCCGACGACTACGCCACGGCCGGAAGCGGGGACCGTCCACCGCGCCGCCGTCGCACCGTAGCCATCGCCACCATGCTCGTTCTCGCCGTGGCAGCGGGAACGGCGGTCGCGGCACAGGGCGGCCTGCTGTCGTTCTCGAAGTCGTGCGAGGACACCGCCGTGCACCTGTCCATGATGACCTCACCGGACATCGCCCCGGCCGTGCGTGCCGTCGCCGACAAGGCGCGCAAGGACAATCTGAGATCCGACGGCCGCTGCGTGGACGTGGACGTGGTGGCCCGTGACTCGTACAAGGTCGCGGACGCCCTCGCCCGTGGCACGCGTACGCCGGACTACCAGATGTGGCTCCCCGACTCCGATCTCTGGCTGAACCGGGCCAAGGGCACGGGGGACGCCATCCCGATCACGCCGGGCGACTCCGTCGCCTCGTCACCCGTCACACTCGCCATGGTGCCCACCGCCGCGAAGAGCCTCGGCTGGCCCGGGAAGAAGTACTCCTGGGCCGAACTGACGGCGGCGGCCATGAAGTCCGACCAGGTGCGTCTGGGCTCGGCCGACCCGGCGCGCAGCGCCACGGGCCTGCTGGCGCTCACGAGCATCGGAATCTCCTCCGACAAACTGGGCGGGGACAGCGACACCAGAGCCGCGGCCACCGCCAAGCTGCTCGCCCAGCGGATGTCGGACGGCGACACCCAGGTCGTCGAAACCCTGCCCCAGGACAGCTCCGGCGCGGAGCAGGGCAATCCGGCGCGCAATCAGGCGGTGCTTCTCTCCGAGCAGGCGGCGTTCACCCACAACGCCGAGTCGGCGGACGGGGGCAAGCTCGACCTCTTCTACCCCACGGACGGCGCTCCGCTCCTCGACTACCCGTTCACCCTGGTCAACGAGGAGGAGCAGACGACGGACGAGAGCCGGGCGGCCCTGCGGTTCATGACACTGCTGTCCGAGGACGCGTCCCAGCACACGCTGGAGGAGCACGGTTTCCGGACCGTCGAGGGCACCGCGGCCGACGCCTTGGTCGCCTCGGCCGGCGGCAAGTCGCCCCAGCCGTACGCCACCTCGCCCAAGGCCGCACCCTCGGACGACACCCTGCAGGAGACGCTCGGCATGTGGACGATCACCGTGCAGAGCGCTCGGCTCACCACCGTCGTCGACGCCTCCGGGTCGATGGCCACGATCGTGCCGGGCCGCAACCAGTCCCGGATGGACGTCACCAAGGCGTCCCTCATCCAGGCGCTCAACCAGTTCACCCAGAACGACGAGATCGGCCTGTGGGAGTTCGCCACCGAACTCGACGGCGACAAGGACTACCGCAGGCTGGTGGCGACCGGCCGGCTCGGCGACCCGGCCAAGGGCGGCGGCACGCACCGCGACAAGCTCACCGCGGCATTCTCCGCACTGCAGCCCGTGCCCGACGGTGCGACCGGTCTGTACGACACCGCGCTGGCCGCCTACAAAGAGGCGCAGCGCACCTATGTGAAGGGCAAGTTCAACGCCGTCGTGATCCTCACCGACGGCTCGAACCAGGACGAGCACTCCATCTCCCGCACCGCGCTGATCGCCGAGCTCAAGAAGATCACCGACCCGGAGCGCCCGGTTCCGCTGCTCGCCATCGCGGTCGGTCCCGACGCCGACCGCGACGAGGTGAACGAGATAGCGAAGGTGACCGGTGGCGGGGGCTATCAGGTCAGTGACCCGGCGGAGATCCAGGCGGTGATCCTGCAGGCCGTCATGACCGCGGGACAGAGCGGTGGCGGAGCCGGGGAGTAAGGCGCGCACCACCGCGGGCCGCCCCGCTCCGGGTCGGACCGGCCCGCGTACACCGGGCCTCCCGGTGCCCAGGGCCACCCCGTGGACAGGGCACGCCCGGCCGGCGAACGGCACACCGTCCGCTCACCGGCCCACCCCTCCGTACGGCACGGCCCACCGGCCAGATGCGCACGGGCTCACCGGCCCACCCCTCCGTACGGAGCGGCCCCCCACCCGGACGCACACGGGCCCACCGGCCCGCCTCACCCTGCGGGAAGGCCCACCGGCCAGGTGTGCACGGGCTCACCGGCCTGCATCAGTTCGGCGTACCGCCGGGTCATGGCGGCGAGGGCATCGGCCCGGCCCAGCCCGGCCTCCCGCGCGCGGTGGTAGGCGTCCGCCTGCCAGGAGGCCCCGTTCGTGCGCCGCCGGCAGCGCTCCTCGATGATCCCGAGGTAATGGTCCCGGTCCGCGGGTTCGATGTTCCAGCCGTCGAGGCCGGCGGCGGCCAGCGGCAGCAGTTCGTCCCGCACGAGTTTGACGGCCGGCACCCGCGTCAGGCCGCCGGAGCGGCCGGGCCGGGGCCAGAGCAGCTCGGCGTCGATGCCCAGGCGGCAGGCGGTCTCGAAGTTCTCGGCGGCGGCGGTGAAAGGCATCCTGGTCCACACCGGTCGCGACTCGTCGGCGAGGGCCCGTACGAGTCCGTAGTACAGCGCGGTGTTGGCGATCACATCGGCGACGGTCGGCCCTGCGGGAAGCACCCTGTTCTCCACCCGCAGGTGCGGGACGCCGTCAGCGAGCCCGTACACCGGGCGGTTCCACCGGTAGACCGTGCCGTTGTGCAGGACGAGCTCCTGGAGCCCGGGCACCCCGCCCTCGTCGAGGACCCGCAGCGGCTCCTCCTCGTCGCAGATGGGCAGCAGCGGGGGGAAGAAGCGGATGTTCTCCTCGAAGAGCTCGTACGCCGAGCCCACCCACCGCTCACCGAACCAGGTCCTCGGCCGCACCCCCTGGTTCTGGAGTTCGGGCGACCTGGTGTCCGTGGCCTGCTGGAAGAGCGGCGGCCGCGACTCCCGCCAGAGCTCCCGGCCGAACAGGAAGGGGGAATTGGCTCCCAGGGCCACCTGGACCGCGGCGACGGCCTGGGCCGCGTTCCACACGTCCGCGAAGCGTTCCGGAGTCACCTGCAGATGGAGCTGCACCGAGGTGCAGGCCGCCTCGGGGGCGATCGACCCGGAGGTGCAGACGAGCCTCTCCACGCCTTCGATATCCAGCAGGAAATTCTCGCCACGCGCCGCCACCATTTGATCATTCAACAGCGCGTAGCGATCCACGTCGGAGAGATTGGACCGGACCATGTCTTCCTGCCCGAGGGTGGGGAGTATTCCGATCATCATGATCCCGGCGTCGACCTCGGCAGCCTTCCGGTCGGCATATCCGAGACCGGTCCTCAACTCTTCGGCCAGTTGATCGAGAACGCGGCCTGACAGATTGTGTGGAACTATGTTCACCTCAAGATTGAACATCCCCAGTTCCGTCTGGAAATCGCGGCTGGCGATGCGCTCCAGAACCGCTCCATTCAACATCTTCGGCATACCGTCGGCACCGGCCAGATTCAGCTCGATCTCCATGCCCATGAGGTTGCGCGGACGGTCGAACCTCCGCTCCGCCAGGAGCCTCCCCAGCCCCTCCAGGCACTGGTGGAGCTTCCTCCGGTACCTCTGCCGGTCGGACAGGTCAAAGGCGCCCGCTACGACCTTCTCCCCCATCGAAGCATCCCTCCTCGCGTGGGCAGCCTCCGGCACGGGCCGCTCGTGTCACGATCGATAATGCCCCGACGGGGAGATCGATAACGCCCCGCGGACGCCGCGCACCCGCTAATCTGATGGCCGAGGCCCGGGGCACATTCACTCGGCATGACGCAGCGCGCAGTTTCCCCGTCGGCACGCCGGGAAAGAGGCGACACGTTTCAGCCTACCGCTGCGCGGGAAAAACTCGAGGCGGTGGCTGCGCCGCTCGCACCGAATGAGCACAATCTCCGCATAATTAAGTCTGGATACCGCCTTGCCGGCAATAGCCGTGGCGGCTAGTGGAAACACCGCGTGAACACGTGTCGTATAAACTCCGCGGACGAGGCAGAGAGTTGACGCACCGGCCCAGTCACCGGCCTCCTCTGGCCCCGCACGCCGACAGCGCCGTCTGCACCCGCCCACGCTCCACCGTGTCTCCGAAGTGAGAGGCGACCCACTATGCCGCTGCACGTACCTCCGGCTCCCGCGCCCGCTCTGCGCAGCGTTCTCGCGGCGCTCAGTTCACCGACCGCGGTCCGCGAGGCCCGCACCCCCGCTCTGCGGTCCGTCCAGGGACCTCTGAGCCCCGAACACCCGCTCCCCGTCCATGTGCTGGACCGAGGCGGCCCCGGCGGTCCCGCACCCACCACCCGGCTCGCCGCATGGCGCTTCCTGATCCGCAGCACGGAGCGGGCCGTCGCCGCGGCTGACACGATGCTCACCCCGGACGGCTGGGCCTTCTCGCACTTCTTCGAGGGCCCGTACATCGCCTCGACCGAACTCGCCCTGCGCCAGGCGGAAGCGGCGGCGACGCCCTACCAGCCCAGGCTGCTCTCCATTCCCGAGCTCTACATGATGGCACTGTGGCTGCACGGAGACATCGGGGCGGACGCGTCCTGCGGGTCCCCCGCCCCCGCCGATCTGCTGGTTCCGCTGGCTCCCGCCCCACCGGGTATCGCGGCACACCGTCCGCACCGGGTCGCCGATCTGCTCCCCGTGATCACCACCCGCATCACACCCGGCCCCGGCCCCCTGCTCGGCTCTCCCGCCTGAGCGCCGGCTCGCCCCCCACGTGACGGCACTGTGCCCCCGCCGATCCGGTGGGGGCACAGTGCCGTCACGCGGGGGCCCGTGTGCCCATCCGTACTAGCCCCATCCGACCACCCCGAACCACCCGAAGTGACAGTGCAGTTGCGTTGAACCGTCCGGCCGGGTGACGCGTCATGAGAGGAGAGGAAGCGCTGCTGCCAAATCCCTGCGGATCGAAGCCCGTGGGGCAACACTGGGACCGGACCGATTGATACGGGGGCGGCCATGAACACCTCTTCAAGCCGCAGGACACTCAACTCAACGCAGCGAAAGAACCCATCCATGTGTCAGCACCAGCCAGCCTGCCCGACAGCCGACTCAGCCGACCGGGAAGCCGCCCGTCTGGTGGCGCACCATCCCGAGCAGGGATGGAGCCTGCTGTGCAACGGCGTCCTGCTCTTCGAGGACACCGGTGAGCTGCTCCCGGACGGGCAGATCATCGCCCCGCACCGGCCGCTGGGAACGGGCCGGGTGGTGAAGGCGGCCTGAGCGGCCGGAACGGAAGGGGGCCGGTGCGGAGAATCCTCCGCACCGGCCCCCACGCGTATCCGCGTCACACGCTGTGTTCGTGTGCTCAGTTGTCGTACTCGTCCAGCGGCGGGCAGGAGCAGACGAGGTTGCGGTCACCGAACGCACCGTCGATGCGGCGCACCGGCGGCCAGTACTTGTCGGCGGCCGAGACCCCGGCCGGGAAGACGGCCACCTCGCGGCTGTAGCCGTGCTCCCACTCCCCGCCCAGCGCGGCAGCGGTGTGCGGGGCGTTGGCCAGCGGGTTGTCGTCGGCGCTCCACTCGCCCGAGGCCACCTTCTCGATCTCGCCGCGAATGGCGATCATCGTGTCGCAGAAGCGGTCCAGCTCCGCGAGGTCCTCGCTCTCGGTCGGCTCGATCATGAGCGTCCCCGCGACCGGGAACGACATGGTCGGCGAGTGGAAGCCGTAGTCGATGAGGCGCTTGGCGACGTCGTCGATGCTGACGCCGGTCGCCTTGGAGATGGGCCGCAGGTCCACGATGCACTCGTGCGCCACCAGGCCGGCCGGGCCGTTGTACAGGATCGGGTAGTGCGGCTCCAGCCGCTTGGCGATGTAGTTGGCCGCGAGTACGGCCACCTGCGTCGCGCGCTTCAGGCCCTCGCCACCCATCAGGCGTACATAGGCCCAGGAGATCGGGAGGATGCCGGCCGAGCCCCACGGAGCGGCCGAGATCGGTCCGACACCGGTCTCGGGACCCGCGGCGGGCTGCAGCGGGTGGTTCGGGAGGTACGGCGCGAGGTGTGCGCGCACACCCACGGGTCCCACGCCGGGACCGCCGCCACCGTGCGGGATGCAGAAGGTCTTGTGCAGGTTCAGGTGCGAGACGTCGCCGCCGAAGCGGCCCGGCTTGGCGAGACCGACCAGTGCGTTCAGGTTGGCCCCGTCGACGTACACCTGGCCGCCGGCGTCGTGCACCTCGGCGCAGATGTCGGCGACGTGCTCCTCGAAGACACCGTGGGTCGAGGGGTAAGTGATCATGAGCACGGCGAGCTCGTCGCGGTGCTGCGCGATCTTGGCGCGGAGGTCCTCGATGTCGACCTCGCCGTCGTCGGCGGTCTTCACCACGACGACCTTCATGCCGGCCATCACGGCGCTCGCGGCGTTGGTGCCGTGGGCGGAGGACGGGATCAGGCAGACGGTCCGGCCCTCGTCGCCGTTGGCACGGTGGTACGCGCGGACGGCGAGCAGCCCCGCGAACTCACCCTGCGAGCCGGCGTTCGGCTGGAGGGAGACCGCGTCATAGCCGGTGACCTCCGCGAGGCGCTCCTCCAGCTCACGGATGAGCGTAAGGAAGCCCTCGGCCTGCTCGGCCGGCGCGAATGGGTGCAGTGCGCCGAACTCGGGCCAGGTGATCGACTCCATCTCGGCGGTCGCGTTCAGCTTCATGGTGCAGGAGCCGAGCGGGATCATGCCGCGGTCCAGCGCGTAGTCACGGTCGGCGAGCTTGCGCAGGTAGCGCAGCATCGCGGTCTCGGAGCGGTGCTGGTGGAAGACCGGGTGGGTCAGGATCGCGTCGGTGCGCAGCAGCGCGTCGGGCAGCGCGTCGGCGGTCGTTGCGTCCAGCGCCTCGATGTCACCCTCGGTGCCGAAGGCGGCCCAGACCGCCGCGATCTGCGCGCGGGTGGTGGTCTCGTCGCACGCGACCGAGACCAGGTCGGCGTCGACCAGCCGCAGGTTGACCCCGCGTTCGCGGGCATCGGCGACGACCGCGGCGGCCTTGCCCGGGACCCGGACGGTGAGCGTGTCGAAGTGGACGCCGGTCACCACGTCGACACCGGCCGCCCGCAGGCCCTGCGCCAGGATGGCCGCGTAGCGGTGGGTGCGCCGGGCGATCGTCCGCAGGCCGTCGGGTCCGTGGTAGACGGCGTACATCCCGGCCATCACGGCGAGCAGCACCTGAGCGGTGCAGATGTTGCTGGTGGCCTTCTCGCGGCGGATGTGCTGCTCGCGGGTCTGCAGGGCCAGCCGGTACGCCTTGTTGCCGTCCGCGTCCACGGAGACGCCGACGAGGCGGCCCGGGAGGCTGCGCGCGAACTTCTCGCGCACGGCCATGAAGCCGGCGTGCGGTCCGCCGAAGCCCATCGGCACGCCGAAGCGCTGCGTGGTCCCGACGGCGATGTCCGCGCCGAGGTCGCCGGGGGACGTGAGCAGGGTGAGCGCGAGCAGGTCGGCGGCCACGGTGACGATCGCGCCGAGCTCGTGGGCCTGGTCGATGACGGGCTTGATGTCCCTCACGGCCCCGGAGGCGCCCGGGTACTGCAGCAGCACACCGAAGACACCGCGCTCGGCGATGCCCGCCGGGATGCCGTCGGTGAGGTCGGCGACGACGACCTCGACTCCGGTCGGCTCGGCACGGGTCTCTATGACGGCGACGGTCTGCGGCAGGGTCTCCGCGTCGACCAGGAAGACGCCCTTCTTGACCTTGCCGACACGCCGGGCCAGCGCCATGGCCTCGGCGGCGGCGGTGCCCTCGTCGAGCAGCGAGGCGCCGGAGGTGGGCAGACCGGTCAGCTCGGCGACCATCGTCTGGAAGTTCAGCAGGGCTTCGAGGCGGCCCTGGGAGATCTCCGGCTGGTACGGCGTGTAGGCCGTGTACCACGCGGGGTTCTCCATGACGTTGCGGAGGATCACCGGCGGGGTGAACGTGCCGTAATAGCCGAGCCCGATCATCGGGGCGAGGACCTGGTTGCGGTCGGCGAGGAGGCGCAGCTCGGCGAGGACCTCGGCCTCGGTCCGGGCGGCCGGCAGCCGCAGGGCCTCGGCACTCTTGATCACATCGGGCACCGCGGCGGCGGTGAGCTCGTCGAGCGAGCCGTAACCGACCTGGGCGAGCATCTTCGCCTGTGCCTCGGCATCGGGACCGATGTGGCGCTGCTCGAACGGGATTCCCTGTTCCAGCTGGGAGAGCGAAGTGCGGCGGGGGGTCATGATGGAGGCCTCCTGGTCTGTCACGACCTGCGAGGGGCACCACGGCGCGGGGTGCCCGAACGGCCTCCCCCTCTGTCATCTCAACCTGAGAGCTTCACCGGTGCCCACGGGGCGCACCGGCTTTCACCGTCGGTGAGGGAGAGACCCGGTCCGGCCGAGGCCGTACGGAACCCGCCCTGCTTTCCAGAGTGACCTCGTCCGTGCGGTACGGGGGCCTGAGAGATTCCGGGGAGGATTTGCTCCTTCGGCGCCTCCGGATTTTACTCCGGAGGACTCTCCCGCACGGGATCAGCAGCCATGGCCAGCGTACCAGCGGGGTACACGGTGGGAATCTCGAGTGGCCGACGCCACGGTTCTGCACTTCTGTAGTGCCTGTGGAGTAGCCGCGACCAGTGGGAGGGACCGTGCAGACCGACATCGATCCGCGCAACCTGATCGGCCGCAAGGCGTTCGACCGCAAGGGCACCAAGATCGGAACCGTGGACGAGGTGTACCTCGACGACGCGACCGGAGTGCCCGAATGGGCGGCCGTACGCACCGGACTGTTCAGCCGGGACGCCTTCGTCCCGCTGGAGCCCAGCGAGTTCGTCGAGGACGCGCTGCGCATCCCGTTCGACCGTGCCCTGATCAAGGACGCACCCGACTTCGGGGTCGGCCGCCATCTCTCGCCGGAACAGGAGCTTCAGCTCTACCGGCACTACGGTCTGGACGCGGCGCCGGCCGAGAGCGCGCCGGACCGCGACTTCGGCAGGCTGGCCGGCCAGGAGGAGTAGTCCACCGGGTTCCGCACGAGCGGCAGCGGATCGGCCGGCCGCAGCGCCGGATCGTCGATCCGGAACGTGCGGACCCGGCCGGGCGCCGATTCCGGCTCCTCGAACCGCACCGTCACCCGCCCGACCCCGCTCCCCTGCACCCAGCCGTGTCCGTACGTGTCGTGGCGTACATCGTGACCGGCGGGCCAGCGCCGCGCGGCGAGCTGCTCCGCACTCTCCTGCCCGGTCTCCTCCGTCTGCGGCCCCGCCTCATCGGCAGCGGCGTGTCCGCCCGGCTCGGCGGTGTCCGGGAGCTCGGCGGCCGCCCGCTCACCGGCTGCCTGGGCGAAGAGGTCCTCCTGGGTGAAGTCGGCGAGCCCGGTGACGCCGACGCCGAGCAGCCGCACACCCCCGGTGGTGTCCACGGACTCCAGGAGCCGTGCGGCGGCCTCTCTGACCACCGCGGGGTCGTCGGTGGGCCCGCGCAGCGTCTCGGAGCGGGTCAGGGTCGAGAAGTCGTAGCGCCGCACCTTCAGCACCACCGTGCGCCCCGAGCGCCCGGCCGCCCGCAGCCGCTGGACGCACCGGCCGGCCAGCCGCTCCACCTCGGTCCGCACCCGGACCCGGTCATGGAGATCCGTGTCGAAGGTGTCCTCGACCGAGACCGACTTCGCGTCGCGCTCGGCGACCACCGGCCGGTCGTCATGGCCGGACGCCATGCGGTGCAGAGAACTGCCGTGGGCCTTGCCCAGCAGCCGTACGAGCTCCGCCTCGCCCGCCTCGGCGAGGTCGTTGACCGTGGTCATGCCCGCGCGACGCAGATGGTCCGCGGTGGCCGGTCCGACGCCGGGCAGGGTCCGCACCGGCATGGGCGCGAGCAGTTCCCGCTCCGTGCCCGGCTCTATCAGCAGGATGCCGTTGGGCTTCGCCTCCTCGGAGGCGATCTTCGCCAGCATCTTGGAGCCCGCGAGCCCGACGGAACCGCTGAGCCCCGTGACCGCTTCGATCGCCCCGCGCAGCTGCTCGCCGATGGCCATCGCGGAAGCCGTGTCGTCCGCCGTCCCGCCCGCCTCCAGGTCGACGAAGGCCTCGTCGAGGCTGAGCGGCTCCACCAGGGGTGAGAGGCGGCCCAGCAACTCCATGACCTGGTCGCTCACGGTCCGGTAGAGCGTGAAGCGCGGCACCAGGTACGCCGCGTTCGGCGCCAGTCTCCTGGCCTGAGCCATCGGCATCGCCGAATGCACCCCGAAACGCCGCGCCTCGTACGAGGCGGTGGCCACGACTCCCCGGGGGCCGAGTCCGCCCACCACGACCGGCTTGCCGCGCAGACTCGGTTTCGCCGCCTGCTCGGCGGACGCGTAGAAGGCATCCATGTCCAGATGCAGGATGGTCGGCGCGGCTCTCACATCAACCGATGGTGCCCTACGGCACTGACAGTCGCCCTGTCACCGCAGACGGCCGACCCCGGATTCCCCGGGGCGCGGCCGTGCCGCCACCCGGTCAGCCCGCCCGGTTGCGCCGACGGGCGAGCTCATCGCCCGGGTTGTTGCCGATCAGGGTCTCGCCGGTGTCCACCCGCTCCCCGTGGAGCGTCGACAGTGCGGCGTCCACGTCCCGCCACACCACGCCCACGGCGATGCCGAAGACTCCCTGGCCCCCCTGGAGGAGCTCGACGACCTCCGCGGGCGAGGAGCACTCGTACACGGTCGCTCCGTCACTCATCAGCGTCATGCGTTCGAGATCCTGGAAACCGCGGGCCCGCAGGTGCTGCACCGTGGTGCGGATGTTCTGCAGGGCCACCCCGGTGTCGAGGAAGCGCTTCACGATCTTGAGCAGGACGACGTCCCGGAAGCTGTAGAGCCTCTGGGTGCCGGACCCGTACGCCGGCCGGACGCTCGGCTCCACCAGGGCCGTACGGGCCCAGTAGTCGAGCTGCCGGTAGGTGATCCCCGCTGCCGCGCACGCCGTCGGCCCGCGGTAGCCGATCTCGTTGGCCGATGTCACGCCGTCCCCCGCCACCAAATCCGGCGCAGCCGGTTGCCTGATGGTGCGGCCGGCCGTACTCCCCTGCTGCGGATACGGCCCGCCCGCTGCCGTACCGTCGCCGCTGCTTCTCACGCCGACCTCCGTCCTTGACCTGCCCACTCGAAGGTAGGCAGTCACCCGGGGTGCGTCAACGATCGCCACACTCGGCACGCCGAGTGATAATCACCCTGAGGGTGGTTTCCCGTGACTCACAACCGGGAAAGGCTTGCCGAATGCGCTGGCGGGGCCCCTTGGGACGTCACTGACTGTTCGTACCGAAGTCCTCCGGCGAGATCTGGTCGAGGAACTCGCGGAACTTCTCCACCTCGTCCTCCTGCTCGTCGGGAATCGCGATTCCCGCGTCGTCGAGCACCCCGTCACTGCCGTAGATCGGCGTGCCGGTGCGCAGGGCGAGCGCTATGGCGTCGGAAGGCCGCGCGCTCACCTCGACTCCACTGGCGAAGACCAGCTCCGCGTAGAAGACCCCTTCGCGCAGATCCGTGATCCGGACCTCGGTGAGCTCCTGGCCGACGGCCTCGAGCACATCCTTGAAGAGATCATGGGTCAGCGGCCTGGCCGGAGCCATGCCCTGCTGGGCGAAGGCGATCGCGGTCGCCTCACCAGGACCGATCCAAATGGGGAGGTACCGGTCGCCTCCCACTTCACGCAGGAGCACGATCGGTTGGTTGGAGGGCATTTCCACCCGGACACCCACAACGTCGAGCTCGTTCACACAGCAACCCTAGGACGTGCTCGGCAGGTTTGGGTAGTCGGGCCCCGCCGGGATCAGGTGAGACGGATCTGCAGAGCGGTCCGCACGAGGGCCGAGTGCAGCCGTACGGAGAGCTCGGCGAGCTCCTTCGCGGTGGCCTCGGCATGGGCTCTGGTCTGCGGATTCCGGTGCCGGCGCAAGGGTGCGACGACCTGCTCGATCAGCCCGGCCTCCCGGTCCGCGGCCGCTCGCATCGGGCGCAGATGACGCGGTTCCAGACCGAATCGCCCCAGATCCGCCACAAGCCTGGCGATCGTGACCGTCTCGGCGTCGTAGCCGCCCTCCGCCGATGGCGCGACCAGACCGTACGCCTCCCATGCGTCGAGGTCACTCTCGGTCACCTCGGCGGCGGCGAGCAGCTCGGCACGGCCGATGCGGGCAGCGGTGGCCCGGCCCGGTCCCCCGGTCGGGCTGCCGTCGCCGGGATCCGCCTCAGCGCCCGGGGTGGGCAGTGCCGTCTGCTCGCCCCGTGCGAGGGCGTCCAGGTGCTCCCGGATGACTTTCAGGGGAAGGTAGTGGTCCCGCTGCATCCGCAGCACCTGAGCCAGCCGCTCGACGTCGCGGGGAAGGAACTTGCGGTACCCGGACGGCGTCCGCTGCGGCTCGACGAGCCCCTCGGTCTCCAGAAAGCGGATCTTGGAGATGGTGACTTCAGGGAACTCGTCCCGCAGCTGCAGGAGCACCGTGCCGATGCTCATCGGGCGGCCGTCGGCGGTGGCGGTGCCGTGTCCGGCACCGCCCGTCGGTGTTCTCAGCATGGACCTTCCTGGGGGTCCCCCGACGCGGTCAGGGGGCGGGTCAGATGCCGCGCTGGCTCGCGTAGAAGACCAGCCGGTACTTGCCGATCTGCACTTCGTCGCCGTTGGACAGTGCCACGGAGTCGATGCGCTCACGATTGACATAGGTGCCGTTGAGGCTGCCCACGTCTCCCACGGTGAAGCTGCCGTCGGGGCTCCGGCGGAACTCCACGTGACGGCGCGACACCGTCACGTCGTCGAGGAAGATGTCGCTCTGCGGGTGGCGGCCGGCCGTGGTCAGCTCGCTGTCCAGGAGGAAGCGGCTGCCCGAGTTGGGCCCCCGCCGCACCACCAGGAGCGCCGAACCGAGCGGCAGGGCGTCCACGGCGGCCTGCGCCTCGGGCGAGAGCGAGGGGACGGACGTCTGTCCCGTCGCCTCCGCCTCGTAGGCTTCCAGGCCCGAGATCGAGATGGTCGACGTCGTCTCCGAGGCCCGCTCGGGGATCCCGCCCCGCAGCGGCGCACCGCAGTTGGAACAGAAACGGCTGGCCTCGGCATTGCGGTGCCCGCACCTCGTACAGACCGGCATGGACGAAGCCTCCTGCCTCGGGGCGAACCCTCCACCCGTACTCGAGGTCGACAGTTCTCCGAAACCTATGCGGCCGGGACCGGTGGGGTCAACGGACGACGCGCCGGAACCACCCGCGTTGCCACCCCCCGAACCTGGCATCTGATCGCGGAAGAGGGGGCGCTCGCCGCCCTGCTCCTCGGTCTGGCCATGGCGCGGTGCGCGATGGCGTGCGGCTTCATCGCGAGCGCTCTTGCCGAACAACTTCCCAAACAACTTCACGGGCGATTCCCCTTGACCGAAACAGACCCGCCCGTGGGGCAGGACGAACCCTGAATGAACACACCTGCCGACCCGGACATCTTCACAACGTCCGTATCCACTCGACAGTTTCCACCACGCACCACGATTACGATGCGGCGACCCCCCGCAACCACCTGCCCGTGTCCTCCCACGCCCACGCGTCCCGGGTTCACTGGGCCGACGACCGAGAGTAGTCAGGCCGCTGCGCCGGTCGCAAGGCGTCGACGATGATGTCGTCGGACTGCGCCACATGCACGGTGGCCTGCTCCTTCTCCAGCGTCTGCACGACACCGCCGGGGATGTTGAGCGCCGGTTCCAGGTCCTGCGGCTTGCCGATGACCTTGAACACGTACGGGGCGGAGATCTTGCGGTCGTCGACCTTGACGGCGCCCCCGTCCCCGGAGAAGTAGGTATGGGCCACCACGCGCACGCCGTTGACCTCGATCGCCTCGGCGCCGGCCGCCCGGAGCTCCTGAAGGGCGTCGAGCAGCATGTCGGCCTGCACCGCGCCCCCGGGGTCGTTGACCGTCAGGGTGATGCCGGGGCCGTGCACCGCCACGGTACCCGCGAGGATCCCGAGTTGGCGCTCCTTCTCCACCGTCTGCTTCCGTGCCTCCTCCGCCTGGTCGGAGCTGTTCTCCAGCTCCGTGCGCTGGTCGACGAGGCGCTGCTTCTCGTCCTCCAGCCGCTGGGTCCGGTCGTCCACCTCGTCGAGGATGCGGACCAGGTCCTCCTGGCGGGCGCCGCGCAACGCGCTGTTGTCGCTGTTCGACCGCACCTGGATGGCAAGCCCCAGACCGAGGACGAACAGCAGTACCGCGACGATGAGTTGGGCACGGGTGACCCGGGGCGGCCAGATTCCGGCCATCAGCCGCTGACGTCCGGTCAGCTCCTGAGGGGCCTGCTCCCGCGGCTCGGCGGGGCCGTCGTCGAATGCGTCGTTGCTCATCGGCGTCAGGCCCGGAAGACGTGCCGGCGGATCGCGGCGGCGTTGGAGAAGATCCGGATCCCGAGGACGACGACCACACCGGTGGAGAGCTGCGCTCCGACGCCCAGCTTGTCGCCCAGGAAGACGATCAGTGCGGCCACGACCACGTTCGAGAGGAACGAGACCACGAAGACCTTGTCGACGAAGATGCCGTCGAGCATGGCCCGCAGACCCCCGAAGACGGCGTCGAGTGCGGCCACGACCGCGATCGGGAGGTAGGGCTCGACCACCGCCGGCACTTCGGGCCGGACCAACAGTCCGACCACCACTCCCACGACGAGGCCCAGTACCGCGATCACGATGTGCCCTTCCCTGTATCCGCCGCACCACTGCCGGTGTCTGCGGCCCTATAAGGCTCTGCTGTCCGTACGATGAGGCTCGGGGCGGCCGGGAGGCTCACCTTCTCCTGGACGGAGACGCTGGTCCTGATGTCGAAGGTGTCCTTCAGCGCCTGCAGGTACTGGCCGTCGGCGCTGTCCTGGAAGGCAGCGCTGAGCTTCTTCCCGTCCCCCACCGCGAGCACCGTGTACGGCGGCACGAGCGGCTTGTTGTCGACCAGTATGGCGTCGCCCGCGGCACGGATGGCCGACAGGGAGGTGAGACGCTGGCCGTTGATGGCGATCGCTTCGGCTCCGGACTGCCACAGCCCGTTGACGACCCGCTGCATGTCACGGTCCCGGACCCGGCCCGTGTCGGAGAATCCGCTGCTCTCGCGCGGGCCGCCGCCCCCCTGGTCGGTGTCCTTCGCGTCGTCGACGACGAGCTTCACGCCCGGACCGTGCACGGGCGTGGCCCCGGAGAGCAGGGCCACCAGTTCGGCCTGGTCACCGCCGTGCTCCTCGAGGGCCTTGCGCTGCCGTCTGCCCACGTCGTCGCGGATGCCGTCGACCTGCGATTCGAGGGTGTCGGCCGCGGACGTCTCCGCGTCGATCCGGTCGATGAGCTCCTCGCGCTCCTTGGCCAGGACGGGCGCCGCAACCCTCGCCTGCGCGGCGCCGAGCGTGACGACCAGCGCGGCCAGCACCAGACACGCCGCGAAGCCGAGCTTCGCCTTGAGGGTCCGGGGCATCCCCGCTCGCCCGTCGGCCTCGCGACGCGCCGACGCTTCGGCGTATCCGTCGTCCAGGCTGTGGTCCATCACATTGGTCAGCAGCGACATGGACGCGTCGGGGCGCGGGGGCGGCGAGGCGGTAGTACTCCGTTCGGGGGGCTGCTGCGACATGCCGCACATCGTCGCATGTCGCAGCGGCTACCGCCGAATGGCCCCACCGTTGCGCGGGAGGCGGTCGAGCGGCTCCCTCAGCCGCACCGCGCGAACCTGGGTCCGGATGCCGGGGACGGCGCGTGGGCCCGTCCCCGGCATCCGGTCATCTCACTGACCCGCGCTGTCGACGACGGCGGCCCATTCGTCCAGGAGCGCCTCGGCCGACGCGTCGTCCGGCCCCTCCGCCCACAGATGGGTGACCGCTTCCGCCCGGTCGGGCAGCACCATGACCCAGCGCCCGTCCGCCTCGACGACCCGGACACCGTCCGTCGTGTCGACACTGCGGTCCCCGGCGGCCTCGACCACCCGGCGCATGACCAGTCCCTTGACGGCCCACGGGGTCGCCAGGTCACGCCGCAGCACATGGGCGCGCGGGATGCGCGCGTCGATCTGGCTGAGCGTGAGCTGCGTCCTGGCCACCAGTCCGATGAGCCGCACGAACGCGGCGGAGCCGTCGAAGACGCTGCTGAACTCGGGAACGATGAAGCCGCCGCGGCCGTCTCCACCGAAGATGGTGCCCTCTTCGCGCCCCACCCGGGTCAGGTCGTCGGGCGACGTCGTCGTCCACTCGACCTGGGTGCCGTGGTAGGCGGCCACCTGCTCGGCGACGCGCGTGGTCGTCACGGGAAGCGCCACGCGGCCGCTGCGGCGCTCGGCGGCGACAAGGTCGAGCATGACCAGCAGGGCGCGGTCGTCCTCCACGATCCGGCCTCGCTCGTCGACCAGGGAGAGCCGTTCGCCGACCGGGTCGAACCGGACGCCGAACGCCGCCCTCGCGGAGGAGACGATCTCCCCGAGCCGCACCAGCCCGGACCTCCGGGTCTCGGCGGACTCGGTCGGCCGGGACTCGTCGAGCCCGGGGTTGATGGTCAGCGCATCCACACCGAGCCGCCCGAGCAGACTGGGCAGCACCAGCCCCGCACTGCCGTTCGACGCGTCGACGACCACCTTGAGCCCGGCGTCGGAGATCCCCGCGGTGTCCACGTCCCGCAACAGGGACCCCGTGTACGAGTCGTAGACGCTGGACGGGAAGTGGAGGTCGCCGATCTCGCCCGGGAAGGCACGGCGATACTCCTGCCTGGCGTAGACGCGGTCCAGCTTGCGCTGTTGCGCCTGGGAGAGGTCCGCTCCCCGCTCGTCGAAAAACATGACGTCGACGGAGTCGGGCACACCCGGCGAGGTACGGATCATGATGCCGCCGGCGCTTCCGCGTGCGGTCTGCTGGCGGGCCACGGGCAGGGGCACGTTCTCCAGGTCGCGCACGTCGATGGCGCTGGCCTGGAGGGCCGAGATGACCGCGCGCTTCAGGGCTCTCGCGCCACGGGAGTGGTCACGCGCGGTGGTGACCGTGGAGCCCTTCTTGAGGGTCGTCGCGTACGCGCCGGCGAGTCTGACCGCCAGTTCCGGCGTGATCTCGACGTTCAGGATCCCCGATACCCCTCGTGCGCCGAAGAGGTGAGCCTGTCCGCGCGATTCCCAGATCACCGAGGTGTTGACGAACGCACCGGCCTCGATGGTCTTGAAGGGATACACCCGCACATTGCCCTGGATGATCGATTCCTCGCCGACGAGGCACTCGTCACCGATGACGGCCCCGTCCTCGATCCGGGCCGCGCGCATGATGTCGGTGTTCTTCCCGACCACGCAGCCCCGCAGGTTGCTGTGATCACCGATGTACACGTTGTCGTGGACCACGGCCCTGTGGAGGAAGGCGCCGCTCTTCACGACGACGTTCGACCCGATGACCGTGTGCTCCCGGAGCTCCACGCCGGCCTCGACCTTGGCGTAGTCACCGATGTACAGGGGACCCCGCAGGACCGCGTCGGGATGCACGTCGGCGCCTTCGGCCACCCACACGCCGGGGGAGATCTCGAAGCCGTCGATCTCGACGTCGACCTTGCGTTCGAGCACGTCCGCCTGGGCCTTCACGTAGCTCTCGTGCGTGCCGACGTCCTCCCAGTAGCCCTCGGCGACGTAGCCGTAGATGGGCTTGCCTTCCTTCATGAGCTGCGGGAAGACATCACCGGACCAGTCCACGGAGACGTCGGCCTCAACGTAGTTGAAGACCTCGGGTTCCATGACGTAGATGCCCGTGTTGACGGTGTCCGAGAAGACCTGACCCCAGGTGGGCTTCTCCAGGAAGCGTTCGACCTGCCCCGCTTCGTCCACGATGGTGATCCCGAATTCCAAGGGATTCGGCACACGGGTGAGGCAGACCGTGACCAGACCGCCCTTTTCCTTGTGGAAGGCGATGAGGTCGGTGAGGTCGAAGTCGGTGAGCGCGTCACCGGAAATCACGAGGAAGGTGTCGTCCTTCAACGCCTCCTCGGCATTCTTCACACTGCCGGCGGTGCCGAGCGGCTTCTCCTCGTTGGCGTAACTGAGCTCCATCCCGAGCTCTTCGCCGTCTCCGAAGTAGTTCTTCACCAGCGAGGCAAGGAACTGGACGGTCACGACCGTCTCATTGAGCCCGTGCCGTTTGAGGAGGCGAAGCACGTGCTCCATGATGGGCCGATTGGCTACGGGCAGGAGCGGCTTGGGCATGCTTGAGGTCATGGGGCGAAGGCGAGTGCCTTCACCACCTGCCATCACGACGGCCTTCATGTCGGAAACGTCCTCCTTGAAAAGACGACGGTCTAGCCGACTGCGCCCGCCGGGGCAGCATCTCTGTCTCAGCCACGGGCCGGCCACATCGCGCGGCACCGCTTCAACGGGCTCAATCGGCTTCTGCGTCCGCCTTGACCAGCCGGCGGACCTGAATCACATAGAGGATTCCTGCCCACCAATAGAGCGTTGTACCCCACCCTGCGAACGCCCATCCGAAAACAGTGGCCAGCGATGCCAGCCAACCACTTCCGTCACTGAGCAGCAACAAGGGGAATGCGTACATCAGGTTGAACGTGGCCGCCTTGCCCAGGAAGTTCACCTGGGGAGGCGGATAGCCGTGACGGCGCAGGATCGCCACCATCACCAGAAGCATCAGTTCACGGGCGAGGAGTGCGGCGGTGAGCCACAGCGGCAGGATCTCGCGCCAGGTCAGGCCGACTAGCGTAGAAAGGATGTAAAGACGGTCGGCAGCCGGGTCCAGCAGCCGTCCGAGGTTGCTGATCTGGTTCCAGCGACGCGCGAGCTTGCCGTCGAGGTAGTCGCTCACCCCGCTGAACATCAGTACCAGCAGCGCCCAGCCATCGCTCTGGGGCCCGCCGAACTCGGGACGGAGAATCAGCCACAGGAAGACGGGTACGCCGACGAGGCGAGCCATGCTGAGGATGTTGGGGATGGTGAGTACCCGGTCCGTCTGAACGCGGGTCTCCTGGACCTCCACCCGGGGGCCTCCTGTGAAGAACGTGCCAATGATGCCCCCTGACCCTACCCGCCGCGATGTCCGGGCCGTACACAGGGGTGGCAGGAACCTGGTCGGGAACGCAGAAAAGCCCCGTGCCACAAGGGCACGGGGCTTAACTGTTCAAAAGGAGTTCGGCGGCGTCCTACTCTCCCACAGGGTCCCCCCTGCA